>DASQHF010000094.1:0-8751 GCA_035632215.1 Micropepsaceae bacterium
AGCTATGGGTCTGGACAGGTGGGGGTCAGTATTACGCTGCCTTCCAGGGCGCGACGGAAACGTGGATCACGTCTTCCGCGCCCTTGCCGGCAACCGACTTGATCGCCCAATCGACTTCGCTCAAGCCGAACGTGTGCGTAATCGCCTTCTCGAGCGGGAAGCGGTGCGAGGACAGCTGCTTCAGCGCAAGCTCGCAGGCGCGATACGAGTGTCCGCGTGCGCTCCTCAACGTCGCGTATTTTTGCGTCACCCGATAGATCGGGAAATCCGGGAACGTGTTCATCTCGTTCCCCTGGATGACGAGGATGCCCGCCTTGCGCTTCAAAGCGGTCACGCCCAGCATCATCGCGGCGGTACCGGCGCCCGCGGTGCAGTCGATCGAGATGTCGACGCCCTTGCCTGTGATCTCCTTGATGCGCGCGACCGGATCTTCCTTCTGCACGTCGATCGTGTGGTCCGCGCCCAAGGCTTTGGCGACTTCGAGCCGCCGCGCGTCCTTGGTCGTGCCGGTAATGATGATGCAGTCCGCGCCTGCCTGCTTGCAGGCGACAATCTGCGCCAAGCCTTGCTGGCCCGGGCCCTGGATTAGCACGATCGAGCCGTAGCCGACGCCCGCCTCATAGAGCGCCCACTGGATGCCGTTCGCCAAAGGCGTCGCGATGCCCGCGAGCTCGGCCGAGACGTTGTCCGGCACCTTGTGCACGACCGCGTTCCACGGCGCGTAAAGGTAGTGCGCGAAGCCGCCCCAGAGATGGGGCGCGGTGTCGGCGGACGTGTATCCGTAGCGGATCGCGTTCGGATTGGTGTGCCAATCAGTCGCTTCGCAGTGGCGGTATTCGCCCAAGTGGCACCACTCGCAGGTCATGTCGGGGAGGTAGTGCTCCAAGAGCACGCGGTCGCCTTCCTTCACCCCTTTGCGCTGCTGCCATTTGCGCCCCGCCTTGTAGACGACGCCGACATTCTCGTGACCCATGATCACGTTTTCGATCTTCTTCGCGTAATTCTTGACGTCGCTGCCGCAGATGCCGGCGATCTCCATCTTGATGAGGGCGGAATCGTCGGCGACCTCGGGCATGTCGAACTCGCGATAGACCGTCTCGTTCGGGCCCATCTTTACCGCTGCTGGAACTTTCTCGACCACTGCGCTTGCCTCCAAAAGTGCTTGTAAAGTTTGAGGTAAACGCGGTTTCCGCAAAGGTCAAGGATGGCGAAGCTTGCGCGCGGCCAAGCCGAAAACGCTATAAGGAACCTCAAGGAAAACACCGGCAGATGACCGCGCCAAACCCAGAGAACGACTACGAGAGCGCCTTATCGGGCTGGTTTTCGGCCGCGAAACCCGCCGCCGAGGACGACGATCTTCTAAGTCCGAACAAGAATGCGGTTGCGCCGGAAATCCTCGACCGTGTACGCGAATGGACCCGCGAACGGTTCAAGCTGTCGGCCGATGATGCGATCCTGGTTTCCGAGATCGCCTGCAAGCTCCCTGGATGCCCGCCGCTCGAGACCGCCATCGCCTTCTGGTCGGGTGACCAGCGCCATCATTTCAAGCTGTTCAAGCGTGTCGCCGAAGTGAAGTTCGACGATCTCCCTTATCCCTGGATGAAAGACGACCTCATCGTCCCCGAAGGCTTCGAGTGCGAATGTTGCTAGAGATGAAGCCTGCGGCTTCTGTTTTGCCTCCCCCTTGTGGGGAGGCCGATCCGCCGAAGCACTGCGAAGACGGGTCGGGTGGGGGGGAGCGGTCCTATAACCTCGCTCGTGTTATAAACTTGGCGCATCAGTGGGGAGGTCCGCATGAAGCTCACGCGCCGCGATTTCAGTCTTGGGTTGGCAGCCGCCGGCTCGATCACGATCATCCATCGCGCCCGCGCCGCCGACTTCACGCTCCGCCACTTGCAGACTCTTCCGGTTGAGAGTCCACTACAGAAGCGCGCGCTCGAGCTGTGGGCCGCGGTCAAAGCCGAAACGGGCGGCCGCGTCGATGTCCAGGTCGTGCGCGAGGCTGGCGGCAACAATCTCGACTCGCTCGTCAAAGGCGATCTCGCCTTCACGACCCTCGCGGGCAACGGGCTTTCGGCGTTAGTTCCTGCGGCCGATGTGCAGGCGACTCCTTATGGTTTCCGCAATTCGGCGCAGGTCCATGCCGCGCTCGATGGCGCCCTCGGCGCTTATCTGCGCCAGGAGCTGATGGCGAAGCAGATCTATGCCGTTCCCAGCGGCTGCTTCGAGAACGGCATGCATCAGATCACCACCTCTACAAAGCCCATCCGCACCGCCGCCGACATGCAGGGACTGAAGATCCGTGTCCCAGGCTCGGAGGTCTATCAGAGCTTCTTCAAGGCACTCGGCGCGCAGGTGCTCACGATGAATCTTAACCAGACTTTGGCCGCCATGAAGAGCGGCATGGTCGAGGCGCAGGACGATCCGTGGGACGATGTCGAGCTCTATCACTTCTACGAGGCACAGAAATACGGCAGCGTCACCGATCATTCCTGGTCCGGCTACAATCTGCTTGGAAGCTTGAAGGTCTGGCAGTCGTTGCCCGCAGACGCGCAACGCTCGATTGAGACCAACGCCAAGAAATATGTCGCGCTCCAGCGCGCCGACAACGCCAGACTGAACGTGCAGTTGCGCGAAGATCTTCAGAAGAAGGGGATGATGTTCAACGACGCCGACAAGGCATCCTTCCGCGCGGTATTGGGGGGCTTCTATCCGCGTTGGAAAGAGCACATCGGCCAACGCACCTGGGACTTGCTCGAGAGCAGCGTCGGCAAACTGGGCTAATCGCGCAGCAAAAACATTTGTCATCCCCGGCGAACGCGGCACCCTCATGACCGATCTGAAGCTCAAGGCCGTCACCAGAACGCAAGGCAACAATCGTGCGCTCAAAGACGGCAGCGTGAAGCCTAAGACCTTCACTTTCGATTTCGTCGAGGTCGATCCCCTGATCGACGCCTTCCGCCGCATGGTGCGCGGGCTCGAATTCGATATCTGCGAGATGGCGATCACGACCTATATCTGCGCCAAGGCGCACGGGAAGCGCATGACCGCGGTGCCCGTCTTCATCGTCCGCGCTTTCCATCACGGCGCCATTCTCGTGAATACGAAAGCCGGCATCACGCGGCCCAAGGATCTCGAGGGCAAACGCGTCGGCGTCAATCGCGGCTACACGGTGACGACGGGCGTGTGGGCGCGCAGCATCTTGCAGGATGAGCACGGTGTGGATCTCTCGAAAATCACCTGGGTGCTTTCGGGCGACGAGCACGTCGCCGAATACCGGCCGCCGAAGAACGTCGTGCCGATCGAGAAGGGGAAGAAGATGGCGGACATGCTCGCATCGGGCGAGCTTGTCGCTGCTATCGGAGTCGAGATCGATCATCCCGACGTGAAGCCGCTGATCCCGAATGCGCTCGAAGCCGGCCTGAATGCCCTCAAAACCCGCGGCCATTATCCGATCAACCACACCGTGGTGGTGAAGGATGAGCTCCTGGCCGCGCATCCCAAGCTTGCCGCGGACGTGTTCAACGCCTTCGCAGAATCCAAGCACCTCTACCTCGAAAAGTTGAAGGCGGGCGGGATCGACAAGCCGACCTCGGTGGACGAGGTGCACAAAAAGGTCATGGCCATCACGGGCGATCCGCTTCCGTATGGGATCGAGCCAAACCGCCGGGTGCTGGAGGACCTGATCGGACATGCGGTGACGCAAGGAATCATAGAGCGTCCCTTTAAGCTCGAAGAGCTTTTCGCCCAGGCACGCTGAGTCTGAATATTTGAGCATTCCTTCCCCCCTTGAGGGGGAAGGTGCCCGAAGGGCGGAAGGGGGGTGACCTTGAGCACACTTGCCCCGACTTATGCTAAAACCCGCCCGGACCTTGACCCCCGGGAGGATTTCTCATGTCCAAGACCGAGTACCGCCTATTGGGCGTCGCCATTGCCGGCGCGCTCGCCACCGCGTTTGCATCCGGCGCAGGTGCCCAGCTTCTGACCCACAAAGACTTATCGGTTGCGACCGCGACCGAGATCGCAACGACCGCGATCGCGACCTGCAAGCAGCAGGGCTACAACGTGTCGGCCCATGTGCTCGGGCGCGAAGGCCAGGTGGTCGTCGCCATCCGCAATCCGGCGGCAGGCTTTGCCACCTTCGAGAACTCGATGAAGAAGGCCTACACTGCCCGCACGACCCGTGCGCCGTCCGGCAAGTTCGCGGATGCCGTCAAGGGCAATCCGAATGCGGGACAGTTCTTCCTCACGAATTTCGTAGCGGCCCAGGGCGCGCTCCCGATCATGGTCGGCAACGACGTCATCGGCGCCATCGGCATTTCAGGCGCTCCGGGCGGGGACAAGGACGAAGCCTGCGCCAAGGCCGGCATCGACAAAGTCGCGGCTCAGCTCCGCTAACCGCAATTCATAGGAGAACGACAATGAAAAAGATTGCCACTATTGCCGGCGTCGCGCTCGTGACCGCGGTTGCCGGTTCCGCCGACGCCCAGCTCATCTCCGCCAAGGACTTGTCGGTCGACATGGCGGTGACGATCGCGCAGACCGCGGTCCAGACCTGCAAGGCGCAGGGCTACAACGTCTCGGCGCATGTCTTGGGACGCGCGGGCGAAGTGCTCGTTGCGATGCGCGGCGACGACACCGGCCCCCACACGCTGGAAAATTCCATGAAGAAGGCGTGGACGGCGCGCGCGCAACGCGCTCCATCCGTGAACTTCGCCAAAACGGTGCAGCAGAATCCGACCGCAGGCGCCATCCATCTGACCAACATGGTCCCGGCTCAAGGCGGGCTCCCCATCATGGTCGGCATGGACATCGTCGGCGCGGTCGGCGTGTCGGGCGCGCCCGGCGGCGACAAGGACGAAGCCTGCGCCAAGGCCGGCATCGACAAAGTCGCAGCGATGCTGAGATAAGTTCGCTGTTTCAGATCACATGACGCACGGCGCGGGATTACCCCCCGCGCCGTTTGCGTTTCACCTCTCCGGCAGCGCGAACACGTAGATCGCATTCGCGTTGTCGCGGTTCTGGCGGTCGGGCGTGAGCTGGCCCGGGATCTGCGAGCTCCAGCTGCCGCCGCCGCTCCCCACCGGCACCGCGATGTACTGCTTGCCTTTGACCGCATAGCTGATCGGGAAACCCTGCACCGAGGTCGGCATCCGCGTCTGGTAAAGGACTTTCCCGTTCGCGGCGTCGAACACATACAGATTGCGGTCCCAATCGCCCGCGATCGCGAGCCCGCCCGCCGTCGTCAACGCCGCCGTGTTCATCGGCGTGCGCGTGCGATAGCGCCACAGCACCTTGCCGTTCACGTCCATCGCCACGAACTCGCCTAGGCCCTCGGGGCTCGTCGGGTGGAACATGTTCGTGCGTTTGACGGGGCCGGTGCCGCCTCCGCCCACCGCGCGCGGCACTTCCTCGAACACCGCCTTCTCGCAGGTGAGCGCGATCGGGATGTAGAACGCCCGCGTCTGCGGCAGATAGGCCATCGCGCGCCAGTCCTTGAAGCCGGCCGTGCTCGGACAGAAGGTAAGCTCGACGCCGATCTGCGGGATCATGCCCGGGCGGTAGGTCGTCTTCCCCGTCCGCCCATCCAGATCGACGATGTTCTGGTAGCCCAAGTCGTGCGCGGCGACGAATTTGCCGGTCTTCCTATCGAGCTCCCACAGGATGCCGAGCTTGCCCATCTTGAACAGCGAGGACTTGCCGTCGTGGTCGACGAGCACGCTCTCGAACACTTCGTCCATGTCCTGCGTCTCGCCGGGGAGATACTGGTAGTACCAGGTGATCTTGCCCGTATCGGGATCAAGAGCGAGCGTCGAGTTGGTGTAGAGGGCGTCGCCGTCGGTGCCACGCACCGCGCGCGCCCAGGGTTTCGCCTGCGCCGTCGACCAATAGATGAGATTCGCAGCCGGATCGTAGCTCCCCGGAATCCACGCGTCGCTTCCCGCGCGATAAACGAGCGGCAGATCGCCCCAGGTGTCGCCACCCGGCTCGCCCGGGCGCGCAACGGTCGAGGTGCGCCACAGCTCGCGGCCCGTGTCGGGATCGTAGGCCGAGATGAAGCAGACATCGTTCTTGTAGCGGCCGCAGCCGGTGATGCCGGCGATGATGTGGCCTTTGGCCGCGATCGGACCGCTGGTGTATTCGTAGCCGAGCTTGTGGTCGGCGGTCGTCTTGTCCCATACGACCGCGCCGGTCCGCGCGTTCAACGCCACGATGTGCGCATCCGTCGTCGTCGCGAACACCTTGTCGCCAAAGAGTGCGAGCGAGCGCATCGGCCGCTGATAGAGCTCGGGCTGATCGTGCTGCTTCCTGTACTCCCAGAGGAAATCGCCGTTGGTCGCGTCGAGCGCGGTCACGCCGCCGCCGGGCGAGGGGATGTACATCACGCCGTCATGCACGATAGGCGCGGGCTCGCTCGCGCCGGCATTCAGCGCCCAGGACCAGGCGAGCTGAAGCCGGCCCGCGTTGTCTTTGGTGATCTGATTGAGCGGGCTATAACCCTGAGAGTCCTGCGTCCGCCGCCAGCCGGGCCATTCGGACGCGTCGGGATTTTGCAACATCGCGTCGGTCACGGGCTTGAAGTCCTGCTGCGCCTCCGCGCCAGCGAAGAGACCTCCGGCCATGATCACGCTACCCACGAGCAACAGCGCGCGTTTCATGAAACCCTCCCGTGTGATTGAGCGTCGATCTTATCACACATTTTGTTGTCATGGCCCGCGCTCCCCCCTGTGTCATTCCCCCGCGAAAAGCGGGGGACCCAGTGCGCGCATGTCCATGCGCGCAACAGGTCAATGGCCGCGCAGACGCGCGGCCGCTGGGTCACCCGCTTGCGCGGGTGATGACACTCTTGGTTTGCGCGGGCGTTAGAGGGCGCTCGCCGGCGATTTATCCAAAAACTCCAGAATCCTCGGCGCGACGGTTTCTTCCGTCTGGCCCGCGACCGGAACATCCCAATACTCGGCTCGCGGCAGGCACTCTTCGACATAACGCGCGGCCGAGGTCGCGTGGAACGTGTCACGCCCGGGCACGACGAGTGCCGGAATGTCGACGCGCAGCAGATCCTCGGGTTCCGCTCCCGGCGATGTGTCGCGGTCGAAGAGTGTGCGCATCATGCCGGTGACGATCAGGATGTACTGGTCGGCATTCAGCTTCGCATAGGCTGCCGCGAATTCCGCATCATTGCGGATGACCGACGCCCATGGCCCGCCGCGCGGATCGGCGCCGAAGCTCTTTCCTGAACTCGCCGCGAGCTCGACAACTTTCGTCAAACCCTGCTCCTGCACGAAGGCAAGATGCGTCATGAAGCGCTGATGCGTGTTCATGCGGTACTTGGCGCCGCCCACCGGCCAGAACAGCACCATGCTCGCGACCATCTCGGGATGAAGGACGCCGAACTGCATCACCGGGCAGCAGCCCATGCAGCCGCCCATGATGTGCGCGCGTTTGTAGCCCAAATGTTCGAGCAGGCCTTTGCCCTGCCGTACATAATCGGCCCAGGTCACGCGCTCGACGCGGCCGCCCGAATGACCGCATTCGCGCCGGTCGAAGATGATGCAGGAATATTTTTTCGGGAGATGATCCAAGAGCTTGATCTTGGTGTAGACGCCTTGCGTCGTCCACTTCTCGAGCGTCGCGTCGAATCCGGCCGGCGCATACATCAGGAGCGGCGGGCCCGAGCCAATCACCTCGTAGCGCGTCTTGATCTCATCGACGGTGGCGAAGGCCATCGCGCTACGGTCCCGACTTCGCCGGTGCAGCGCCCTTGATCTGGCGCGCCGCACGGACGTCGACGGCATATGCCGAGATCGCGTCGAGCGTAATCTTAGCGACGTTCGCATAGTTCTCGGCCTTCGACTCGAGTGCGCTCGCGGCATAGCCGATTGCGGCATGCGCCATGCGCATGCGGCCGTCGAGCCAGGGCCCGCCGCCGAAGCCGCCGATCACCGGGATCGACACCGCGCGCACGACTTCAGGCCCCACCACCGGACCCGAATTGGTGAAGTCGAGCAGTGACGCGCCCGCGTTTTCGAGCCGCCGCGCTTCTTCGACCAGGCGCTCCGTCATGGCGGGCGGCACTTCCGCGCCCGGCTTGCTCATGGCGCTGTACGGGATGCCGTAGGCAAGCGCGGTCTGCGGCGTGATGCCGAACTGAGCGAACACCGGGATGCCGGCGCGCGATAATGCGCGCACGCTTTCCGGGAAGTCCGCCGCACCGTCGAGCTTGATCATGTCGGCACCCGCTTCCTTGACCAAGCGGATCGCAGCCTTCACCGCGCTCTCCACACCTTCCTGCAACGGGCCGAACGGGAAATCGCAACTCACGAGCGCGCGCTTCGTGCCGCGCCTGACCGCCTTGCAGACGATGATCATCTCCTCGAGCGTGACTTCGAGAGGGTTGGGATGTCCCCAGAGATTGATCCCGACCGTATCGCCGACCGAGATGATGTCGACGCCGGCGCGGTCGATGATCTGCGCGATCTGATAATCCCAGGCGACAACGCCCACGATCTTCTTTCCCTCACGCTTCATCTGCTGAAGCGCCGGGATGGTGACGGTCTCCTTCGACTCCATGGATTCCTCGCAGGAATTAGAGCGGTGCTTTCGGTCGGGCATCTAGCACCGTGGGCTCATCCGCCGTCAATGCAGGCGATTTGGTCCGCTTGAGCATGAGGAAATTTCCAATGAGGCACAGCGCGAGCCCTAAGAACATCGGCCCCTGCCATTCGAGATGCTCGAATAGGGTCGACAGGA
>DASQHF010000095.1:0-5829 GCA_035632215.1 Micropepsaceae bacterium
CGGCGAAGGTCGATCCTTACGAAGTGGTAGCGGTGGTGCTGATGTCGCTGGGGCTGTCCTTCCTCGCGACGCTCTATCCATCGTGGCGTGCGGCGCGTCTCGATCCCGTGGAAGCGCTCCGTTATGAATGAATTGCCATGACCGCTCCTTCGCGTCTCTTTTCAGGTTTCGAGTGGATGGTTGCCGGGCGTTACTTGCGCGCGAGGCGCGCGGAGAGCTTCGTCTCGGTCATCACCGGCTTTTCCCTGATCGGGATCGCGCTCGGCGTCGCCACGCTCATCATAGTCATGAGCGTCTTTAACGGGTTCCGCGAGGAGCTCTTGGGGCGCATCCTCGGACTTAACGGGCACATCATCGTTCAGAGCGAGACTGGAGCCATTGCCGACTATGAAGCCGTCGCGGCGAAGTTGAGGATGATCCCGGGCGTCACCAACGCGACGCCAATCATCGAAGGCCAAGTTCTGATCAACGTCGACGACGCGTCGTACGGCGCGCTTGTTCGCGGTATCGAGCACGACGATTTGCAGAAGCTCACCGCGATCTCCTCGACCTTGTCGCAAGACGCGCTCGCGGGCTACGACGAAGGCGACTCGGTGATCATCGGTCAGCGTCTTGCAGACAAGCTCGGGCTCAAGGCCGGAATGACCGTGACGCTCATTGCGCCAAATGGAGCCGTCACGCCTTTCGGCACCACGCCGCGGATCAAGACCTATCGTGTGGCGGGCACCTTTAACGTCGGCATGTCCGAATACGATCAGACCTTCATTTTCATGCCGCTGATGGAAGCGCAGCTCTTCTTCGGCATGGAAGGGGCCGTCGGCGGAATCGAAGTCATGGTGACGGCACCCGACCGTGTCCGGGATTGGCGCGGGCCCATTCTGAACGCCGCCGGTCCCACGGCGCGCATGGTCGATTGGCAGCAGATGAGTTCGAACCTGGTCGGCGCCCTGGCGGTGCAGCGCAACGTGATTTTCCTCATCGTCACCCTCATCACCATCGTCGCGGCCCTGAACATCATTTCCGGCCTCATCATCCTGGTGGAGGACAAGGGCGGCGACATCGCGATCCTGCGCACCATGGGCGCCACGCAAAGCGCGGTCATGCGCGTTTTCTTCATCGCTGGCTCAGCGATCGGAACCGTCGGCACGTTCACCGGTCTTCTGATCGGAATCTTGTTCAGTTCAAATATAGAACGCATCCGCCAGTTCCTGATCTACGTCACTGGGAACAACGACATTTTCAATCCGTCCGTCTATTTCTTGAGTCATCTGCCTTCGAAAGTAGATCCTTATGAAGTGATGGCGGTGGTGCTGATGGCGCTGGGCGTGTCTTTCCTGGCGACGCTATATCCATCGTGGCGTGCGGCGCGTCTCGATCCTGTCGAGGCGCTGCGTTATGAATGAAACGCCGCTTCGGCTGGACAAAGTGACGCGCGTCTATCGCCAAGCGGGGCGCGAGCTTATCGTCTTCCGCGATCTAACATTCGCACTCAAACCCGGCGAGATCGTCGCGCTTGTCGGCCAGTCGGGCGCCGGCAAATCGTCATTGTTGCACATCGCGGGGCTTCTCGAAGCGCCGAGCTCAGGCGAGGTCTACATCAACGGCCGAGCGGCTTCGAAGCTTGCTGAGCGCGAGCGCACCGAGATCCGCCGCAACTCGCTCGGCTTTGTCTATCAGTTCCACCATCTTCTTCCCGAATTCACCGCGCTCGAGAATGTCGCCATGCCCTGCCGCATCGCGGGCGTGGAGCGGCACGAGGCAGCCAAGACCGCAGCCCATCTCTTAACCGAAGTTGGCCTTGCCGAGCGCCTGACTCACCGCCCGGCACAACTCTCGGGCGGCGAGCAGCAACGCGTCGCCATCGCGCGTGCCCTCGCGAATTCGCCAAAAGTGCTTTTGGCCGACGAGCCCACGGGCAATCTCGATCCCAAGACCGCGGATTCAGTGTTTGACATTCTGATCGCGCTCGTCCGCTCCGAAGGCCTCTCCGCCCTCATTGCGACCCACAACTACGCGCTGTCGGAAAAAATGGACCGCACGCTGGTGCTGGATAAGGGAACGCTGGTGGAAGCGCGCTAAGACTTCGGTTTGCGGGATTTGCGATACGCTGCTTTGGGCAAGGATGCGATGATCGACTCCTTTTGTCGGCGAACATCGAAAATCAAAATTCGTATCGACCTCACTAGTGAATTCAATTCTGTCAGAGGTACGGGCTTAGATTCTGCTCCTGTCGGCGGCAGGGTCACGCGACGAACGGACTTTGGATCGTCTTTCGCGACGCCCCAAGCTTCGTGAATCATATCGTGACGTTTCCCGATCAGTTTTTTCGCCTGTTTGAACAAAGTCTTGAGCTTCTTCAATCCGGGAGAGGTCGGTTTGAAGACCTGATCAGTAACGTTTTCTAGGACGTGAATGCGACCCATGGCAGTACGCGGAGTGAGATAAACTACCTGCCCCAACTTCGCAGAGACCCGTAGCATTGCGCCCAAGAGCGCACCCAATTCTAGATCGAGATTTGCGATCTCAATCGAAATCATTCCGATTGCCCTCACATGATCTGGGTACGCCTCAAGAGTAGAGACGATGCCGTAACTTTCATCAGGAGATGTCATCGAGAATTCCTCAATAAAGGGTGCGGTCAAACGGTCACTTGAATGGGAAAACGAGCGAATACGCCGACAAGGCGATTCCAATTCCGCTCGCAGGCGTCTTGAAGGACGTCACAATTTTGATCATGTTTTGTTCTTGACACCTTGTAAAGAACAAAGTAGGAACATTCCTTCCAACAAAGCGGGGAGCAAGGGATGAGGCACTGGATTCAAGAAGCCATTGCGGCATTGGGAATGCTGGTTTTCGTGTATTCGGCCCTCATGTTGGCGGTCGCAGGCGAGGCGTTGCTCTCTTAAAGAAAGCGCCTCCAGGGAGCCGGGGTGCGCCCCCCAAGCCCCGGCTCCCTTCCTATATATCTCGGGTGAGCCCATCTCCTGTGGAGCAATGCGCTTTGAGCGCTTGGCAGCGGTCGCGCCCGCGGGCCTGCTCGCGGATACTGCCTCCCCTCTCCCCCGCAAGGGGGAGAGGGCTAGGGAGAGGGGGGCTGGCGTAGAGCGGCATGAACGCTGAGGTCAAAACGGCGGCACTCCAGAAATCCGGCCACGCGAATTTCGTGCATTTGCGGGTCCGCAGCGCCTATTCGCTCTTGGAAGGCGCCGTTCGCCCGAAGGAACTGGCAACGCTTGCGCGCGAGCTGCGCATGCCGGCCGCCGCTGTCACCGATACCAACAATCTCTTCGGAGCCTACGAGATCGCGGACACGCTGGTTAAGGCCGGCGTGCAGCCGATCATCGGGGTCACGCTCGCGGTCGACCTGGAGCCGCCTGCGTCCGGCCCGGCGCAAAATCATCTCCAGACGCGGCGCTCCTATCCTTTCGTCGCGCTCTTGGTGAAGAATGAAGCTGGCTACATCAATCTTTCGAAACTGCTTTCGAGCGCTTATCTGGATGTCGAGCCGGGCGACCTGCCGCACGTGAACGCGGGAGCGCTCGCAGCTCACGCCGAGGGCTTGATCCTTCTCACCGGCGGGCCGCAAGGTCCGATCGATCGCTTCATCGCCGAAGGCCAACCGCACGCGGCCGATGCGGCGCTAGACAAGCTAAGCTCCGCCTTCGGCGACCGGATCTACGTCGAGCTTCAGCGCCACGGTGTCCAAAGCGAAGCCGCAGTCGAGAGCAAGCTCTTGGAGCTGGCCTACGCGAAGCGGCTCCCCATCGTTGCGACCAATGACGCGCATTTCGGCCGCGCCGACATGTTCGAAGCGCATGACGCGCTCATCTGCATCGCGGAGGGGACTTTCATCGATGTTCCCGAACGACGTCGCCTGACGCCGGAGCATCGCTTCAAGACGGCGGAAGAGATGACGGCGCTGTTTTCCGATCTCCCCGAAGCGATCGAGAACACCATCGAGATCGCGCGCCGCTGTGCCTATAAGCCGAAGAAGCGTAACCCCATCCTGCCGCAATTCGTGCCGGATTCCGGCCTTAGCCCGCAAGACGAACTGCGCGCCCAGGCCCATGCGGGGTTGAAACGCCGCTTGGCCGAGCACGGCCTCTTTGCTGAGGAGAAGACCTATTGGGACCGGCTCGAATACGAGCTCGGGGTCGTCATCAAGATGGGCTTCTCAGGCTATTTCCTGATCGTCTCGGACTTCATGAAATGGACGCGCGCGAACGGAATTCCTGTCGGCGTGCGCGGCTCGGGCGCGACCTCGCTCGTGGCCTGGGCGCTCGACATCACGAACTTGGACCCCATCCGTTTCGGGCTCGTTTTCGAGCGGTTCTTAAATCCCGAACGCATCTCGATGCCGGACTTCGATATCGACTTCTGCCAGGATCGGCGTGACGAAGTCGTGCGCTATGTGCAGGGCAAATACGGTCGCGATCGCGTCGGCCAGATCATCGCGCTGGGGTCGCTCCAGGCGCGCGCCGCGGTACGCGACGTCGGCCGCGTGATGCAGCTCCCGTTCTCGCTCGTCGACCGGATCGCCAAGCTCATTCCCAATCCGCCGGGCAAGCACGTGCTCTTAGAAGAGGCGCTCGAATCCGAGCCGCGCTTGAACCAGATCGCCGAGCAGGAAGGCGAGCGCGTCAATCAGCTCTTTACGACGGTCGGGAAGATCGAGGGCCTTTATCGCCACGCCTCGACGCATCCCGCCGGTGTCGTCATTGGCGACCGACCGCTCTCCGAGATCGTGCCGCTTTATCGCGATCCGCGCTCCAACATGCCGGTGACGCAGTTCGATTACGAGGACGCGGAGAAAGCGGGGCTCGTCAAGTTCGATTTTCTGGGCTTGAAAACGCTCACCGTCATCGCCAAGACCGAGGAGCTGTTGAAAGCACGCGGTGTCGTTGTCGACACGCAGCGCATCGACTTCGACGATCCGCCAACGTTCGAGATGCTCTCGCGCGGCGAATGCGTCGGCGTGTTCCAGCTCGAAAGTCAGGGCATGCGCGATCTCATCAAGAAGCTCCGCCCCGACCACATCAACGATCTCGTCGCCCTCGTCGCGCTCTACCGCCCCGGGCCGATGGAGGCGATCCCGAAATACATCGCCTGCAAGCACAAGCGCGAGAAGCCGGAATACCTCCATCCGATGCTCGAGCCGATCCTCTCCGAGACCTTCGGCGTGATGACGTATCAGGAAGACGTCATGCGCATCGCGCGCGAGCTTGCCGGCTATTCCATGGGCGAGGCCGATCTCTTGCGCCGCGCCATGGGCAAGAAGATTCCCTCCGAGATGGCGCAGCAGCGCGAGATTTTCATGAAGGGCGCGAAGGCGAAGGGGATCGCGGCGCATATCGCCGAGCAGATATTCGAGCAGGCGGCGAAATTCGCGGGCTACGGCTTCAACAAGGGCCACGCCGCGGCCTACGCGCAGGTCGCGTATCAGACGGCGTATTTGAAGGCGAATTATCCGGTCGAGTTCCTGGCCGCCTCGATGACGCTCGATATCGGCAACACCGATCGCCTCAATATCTTCCGTCAGGAAGCGGCTCGGCTTGGGATCGAAGTGCGGGCGCCCGACATCAACAAGAGCGAAGCCTATTTCGCCTGCGACTCCACGAATGACGCCGGCGTCATCTATTACGCGCTTGCCGCGGTGAAAAATGTCGGCCGCCAGGCGATGGACCACGTGGTCGCGATCCGAGAAGCGGGCGGGCCGTTCCGCTCGATTGCCGATTTCGCGCGCCGCATCGATCCCAGGCTCGTGAACAAACGTGCTTTCGAGAGTCTCGTCAAAGCCGGAGCTTTCGATGGCTTGAATTGCAATCGCCG
>DASQHF010000096.1:0-4033 GCA_035632215.1 Micropepsaceae bacterium
TTCAAAAGATCGACGTCCTCGGGCCGGTAATAGCGCCGCCCCCCGCCCCCCGATCAAGTCGGGGGCAGGCTCTCTCCCCTCCGGGGGGAGAGGGCAATCCGAGCATGATCCGGCGGCGTTGTGCGAGGGGCGCCGCTTGGCTTCAGCGACGAAGGCCCGACGAGCGGAAAAAAACTTTGACGAAGTGGTGGAGCGAACTGGTGGCGCGGAACGTCTCCGCGGAAACCGTCGGGCGGACAAATGAGGTTACGCCAACGGACTATTGGAATTGCCAGCAAGTCCGGGACCTTATTGGGGCGCTTCAGAAATCGACCAACGGACTATTGGTAGCAATTGGGGTCAGACACCAACCCACGGGTTTGGCCGAGCTTGCACCGCCGCGTCGGGCGGTGTCTGACCCCAAATTACGCCGTTGCGCGGCGGGCGGTGCGGAGGCGGACTTTCAGTTCCTGCAGCTCGTCGAGCAGCGACGCGAAACGCGCGCGTTCGGAACCGGTGATGTGATGATCGGCCGAGTGAGATTGCGCGCGTGTGGGCGCGGGTTCTTCGGGTTCCGGTTCGCGTTCGGCAACGATCCGCAATGGTCCGGTCAAGCTTGCGCCTCCGCGGCCAAGTTCCGCGACATAGCGTATGCCGCGGTCTTTCAAGACCTTTTGCACGCCTTTAATGGTGAGCCCGTCGCTGTAAAGGAGCGAGCGGATGCCCTTCAAAAGATCGACGTCCTCGGGCCGGTAATAGCGCCGCCCCCCGCCCCGCTTCAAAGGCTTCACCGCGCCAAAGCGCGTCTCCCAAAAGCGCAAGACATGCTGCGGAAGTTCAAGCTCGACGGCCACCTCGCTGATGGTGCGGAATGCTTCCGGCGATTTTTGTGCCGTCGCGAGCATCGTCCTTTAATCTTCGCCGCTCAGTTCGACCTCTTGGCCGTTGATCTGGGCCTTCAAGACATGCGAGGGCCGAAAGACGAGAACCCGGCGCGGCGCGATCGGCACTTCGTCGCCCGTCTTCGGATTGCGCCCCACGCGCTGCGATTTCTGCCGCACCTGAAAAGTTCCGAAGGAGGACAGCTTCACCGTCTCGCCGCGCGAGAGCGCGCCGCAGACTTCCTCCAAAATGTCCTCGACCATCTGCGAGGACTCATTCCGCGACAGGCCGACCACATTGAAAACCGCTTCGGTCAAGTCTGCGCGCGTCAATGTCTTACCGTTCCCACTCATGGCGCCCCCAACGCGCGACTCCCCACGGCCGCGCTCGTTAACGGTAGGCGCAGCCGCATTTCCCGTCAATGTCAAAGGGTTGGCGTAATCGGGAGGGAGCTGGGTCACCGTCTAGGCGAGCATGTTGCCTGTGAGGTTCCACCCCCTCTCCCTAACCCTCTCCCCCTCCGGGGGCGAGGGCATTCGAGCTCAAATCTCCCTCTCCCCCATCGGGGGAGTGGTCGTGAGGGATGGAGCGGAGCGACATCCCTAGCGGGTGAGGGGGGAGCGATCTTCCTCGCAAATTTCTTGCGCGACCCTACTACCACCGCAGCAGTGCGGCGCCCCAGGTGAAGCCCCCGCCCATGGCCTCCATCAGCACGAGATCGCCGCGTTTGATGCGGCCGTCCTCGACCGCAACCGAGAGCGCCAAGGGCACGGAAGCGGCCGAAGTGTTGCCGTGATCGGCGATGGTCGTGACCACGCGCTCAGGTCGGATCCCCAGCTTCCGCGCGGTTCCGTCGAGGATCCGCTGGTTCGCCTGATGCGGCACGAACCAGTCGATCTCGCTAGGCTTAAACCCGGCCTCGCGGCAGGACTGCTCCATGGCGGCCGCGACATTGACGACCGCGTGCTTGAACACCTCCCGGCCCTGCATCCGCAGGTAGCCGCCCGTCCCCGTCGAGCCCACGCCCCCGTCCG
Organism: Micropepsaceae bacterium; assembly: GCA_035632215.1. Classification (GTDB taxonomy): domain Bacteria; phylum Pseudomonadota; class Alphaproteobacteria; order Micropepsales; family Micropepsaceae; genus CAIYRG01. Next base: position 1,896 of record DASQHF010000096.1, read on the forward strand.
TGAACAGGAGATCGTGCAGGCGGCCATCGGAAAATATCTTGCTGTTGAGGATACCACGGTCCGCATTGGTGCCGGCGCCCTTGGCGGCCTGGAGCACGATCGCGCCCGCGCCATCGCCGAACAAGACGCAGGTGGTGCGGTCGTTCCAGTCGAGGATCCGCGACATGGTCTCGGCGCCGATGACGAGGATCGTGCTCGCCTGCCCGGCGCGGATGAAATTGTCGGCGACCGAAAGCGCGTAGATGAAGCCCGAGCACACCGCCTGCACGTCGAAGGCCGCGCCCTTCGTCATGCCGAGGCGGGCTTGGATGCGCGTCGCGACCGAGGGGAAGGTTTCATCCGGCGTCGTCGTCGCGACGACCACCATGTCGAGCTCGCTCGGTTTCACGCCGCTCTGCTCGAGCGCTTTCACCGCCGCCTTCATCGCGAGGTCGGAGGTGTTTTCGCCTTTCACCGCGATGTGGCGGCGCTTGATCCCGGTGCGCTCGAATATCCATTCGTCGCTCGTGTCGACGCGCTTCGCGATATCCGCGTTGGTGACGATGTTCTCTGGCAGATATCCGCCGCAGCCCAAGACGACCGAACGCGTGATGGTCACGAGACGGCTGCCTGTGTTTTGGCGCTGTCCTCGGATTCGGAGGAAACCTCTGGCACTGAGATACCGGCGCGGTCGGCCATGATACGTGCGGTGATATCCGATTCGGCCATGTCGATGGCGAGGTCGATCGCGCTCGCAAAGCCGAGCGCATCCGCGCTGCCGTGGCTTTTGACCACGATGCCGTCGAGCCCCAGGAACACGCCGCCATTGTGGCCGCGCGGATCCATCTTCCGGCGCAGGGTGCGCAACGCGCCGCTCGCGAACACCGCGCCCAAGCGCCCGAGAAGTGAGCGCATCAGCGCGTTCTTCAGGAAGTGGACGAAGAGCTTCGCTGTTCCTTCCGCGGTCTTGAGCGCGATGTTTCCCGTGAAACCGTCGGTGACAACGACGTCGACGAGCCCCTTGCCGATCCCGTCGCCTTCGACGAAGCCGCAGAACTCGATCGGGAGCTTGGAGGCCCGCAGGATCTGCGCCGCGCGCTTCACGGACTCTATGCCCTTCCCTTCCTCTTCGCCGATGTTCAGGAGCCCGACGGTCGGACGATCGATGCCGAAGATCGCCCGCGCAAACGCCTCGCCCATGACGGCGAAGTCGACGAGCTGCTCGGCGTCGCCGCCGGCATTGGCACCGACGTCCAAGACGATGCTCTGCCCGCGCATGGTCGGCCAGATGACGGCGATGGCGGGACGCGAGATCCCTTCGATCAAGCCCAACCGGAACATCGAGATCGCCATCAGAGCGCCCGTGTTCCCGGCCGAGACCGCGACGTTCGCCTCTTTTTGCGCGACGGATTCGACCGCATGGAACATGCTCGAATTGCGCCCGCGGCGAAGCGCGGACGAAGGCTTCTCGGCCATGCGGATGATGTCAGGCGCGTGGCGAATCTCCGCGCGCTTTATTAGCCCGCGATGTTTGGAAAGGAGCGGCTTTATCTGTGCTTCGTCGCCATGAAGCAGGAAGTGCACTTTGGGATGACGCTTTCGCGCGATCGCCGCGCCCGCGACGGCGGCCGCGGGGCCGGCATCGCCACCCATCGCGTCAATCGAGAGCACCAATTCCCGGACCACGTCCGCTCCTGCCCCGTGAAGGTCCGCAGCCAGGAATGAAAGCTAGGCGCGGCGTAATCCCTCTACCGCGTCCTACTCCTCGGCCTTGCTCACCTCGCGGCCATCATAGTAGCCGCAAGCTCCGCAGACGTGATGGGGACGCTTCAATTCCCCGCAATTCGGGCATTCGTTGTGGGCGGCGACCTCAAGCGCATGATGAGAACGACGCATATTCCGCTTGGAAGGCGAGGTTTTTCTCTTTGGCACCGCCATGGCGCACTCCTTGAACATGAGCCGCCGACCGGAAAACCGGCCCGAACAAGCGGCAGTGACGCGAAGGGGCGAGGTAAACTGAAACAGGGCTTTTATGCAAGGGAATCCCCTCGCCCCCGTAGGAGGAGAGGTCGCGAGGGATCAGCGCAGCGAAATCCCGAGCGGTGAGGGGGCGCTGCCACCCCCTCTCCCTAGCCCTCTCCCCCTATGGGGGCGAGGGG
>DASQHF010000097.1:0-5652 GCA_035632215.1 Micropepsaceae bacterium
GCGCTCGAACGAGACGCTCACGCCCTTGACCCGCATGCTGAGCGCATTCGCGATCGAGCGCTTCTCTGGATCGAGATAATCGCGGGTGAAGGATTTGTCCTCGACGCAGACGATCTTCGCGCGCAAGCGATCGATACGCGGATCGGCGGCGACCGCATCCTCGTAGTCGGCTGCGGTCAACCGGCCGAAGATCAGGGACACCGCCACCATGTACTGGATGCAATGGTCGCGGTCGGCGGGATTTGCGAGCGGGCCTTTCTTGTCGATGATGCGAAGCGCGGCTTCGTGCGTGCGGATGGTGATGGACTCGATGTCCTCGGCCGTCTTACCGATCTCCTTCAAGCGCTCGTGCAGTGTCATCGCCGCTTCGACTGCCGTTTGGGCGTGGAATTCTGCCGGATAGGAGATCTTGAACAGCACGTTCTCCATCACATACGAGCCGTAAGTGCGCTGGAAGACGAACGGCTTGCCCTTGAAGAGCACGTCATAGAAGCCCCAGACGGGCGCGGTGAGCGCGGTGGGATAGCCCATCTCGCCCGTGGAAGCGATGAGCGCGAGCCTTACGCCCCGGCTCGTCGCGTCGCCCGCGGCCCAGCTCTTGCGCGAACCCGTGTTTGGCGCGTGGCGGTAGGTACGGAGCGCCTGACCGTCGACAAAGGCTTGGGAAAGCGCGTTGATCGTCGCTTCGCGGGTCAAGCCCAGAAGCTGGCAGACGACCGCAGTGGTTGCCACTTTCACCAGCACGACGTGATCCAAGCCCACGCGATTGAAAGAATTCTCGAGCGCGATCACGCCTTGGATCTCATGCGCCTTGATCATGGAGGTGAGCACGTCGCGCATGGTGATCGGCCGGCGGCGAAGCGCCGGCGCGTTGCGCGAGAGATAATCCGCGGCCGCCAGAATCCCGCCGAGATTGTCGGACGGATGACCCCATTCGGCAGCCAACCAAGTGTCGTTGAAATCGAGCCAGCGGATCATCGTCCCGATGTTGAACGCGGCCTGCACCGGATCGAGCCGGTAGGCCGTACCGGGCACGCGGGCGCCCGAGGCGAGCGTTGCTCCCGGCACGACCGGGCCCAAGAGCTTGGTGCAGGCGGGATAAGAGAGCGCTTCGAGCCCGCAGCCGAGCGTGTCGATCAGGCAATAGCGCGCCGTCTCGTAGGCAAGCGGGCTCTCGATGACGTAGTTCGCGGCGTAATTCGCGATGTCGATCAGCACCTGATCCGGCGGCGGTCGCACGGATTCGCGATAGATGGCCATGCGTTAGCGACGCTCGAGCGGCACGAAGACCCGATTTTCGGGTCCGACGTAATTCGCGGTCGGCCGGATGATCTTGTTGTCCAGCCGCTGCTCGATGATGTGCGCGGCCCAGCCAGAGGTGCGCGAGATGACGAAGAGCGGCGTGAACATCATGGTCGGAACGTCCATCATGTGGAATGCGACCGCGCTGTACCAGTCGAGGTTGGCGAACATCTTCTTCGCTTTCCCCATCACCGCCTCGATGCGGTCGGCGACCTCGAACATCCGCATCTCACCGGCTTCGACGGACAGCCGCCGTGCCACCTCCTTGATGATCTTGTTGCGCGGATCGGCGATCGTGTAGACGGGATGGCCGAAGCCGATGACGATCTCTTTGGCGGCAATCCGCCGCAAGATGTCGGCCTCGGCCTCGTCAGGAGTCGCATAGCGATTCTGGACCTCGAACGAGAACTCGTTCGCGCCGCCGTGCTTGGGCCCCCTGAGCGCGCCGATCGCGCCGACGATCGCTGAGTAAAAATCCGAGGCCGTCCCCGCGATCACGCGCGCGGTGAAGGTCGAGGCATTGAACTCGTGCTCGGCGTAGAGGTTCAGTGACGTGTGCATGGCCCGCACTTGCGATGGGCTTGGCGGCGTGCCGTGCAGCAAGTGGAGGAAATGCCCGCCCACGGAATCATCGTTCGTCTGCACCTCGATCCGCTTGCCCTCATTGGCGAAGTGGTACCAATAGAGCAGCATCGAGGCGAGGGACGCGATCAGCCTATCGGCGATCTCGCGGGCGCCTTCGACCGCATGGTCTTCCTTCTCGGGCGCAAGCGAGCCGAGCGCGGAAGCTGCCGTCCGCATTACGTCCATCGGATGCGCGGACGAGGGGAGAGTCTCGAGCACGGTCTTCAACGGTGAGGGCAGCCCGCGAAGAGACTTAAGCTTCGCCTTGTAGGCGGCGAGCTCGGCCACGGTCGGCAGCCGTTCGTGGATCAGGAGATACGCGATCTCCTCGAACTCGCAGCGCGCGGCGATGTCGAGGATGTCGTAGCCGCGATAATGGAGGTCGTTACCCGTACGGCCGACAGTCGAGAGCGCGGTGTTGCCCGCGACGATCCCTGAGAGCACAACGGACTTTTTCGGTTTGTTCGGTTCTTTGTCGCTCAAGGGGATTCTCTTAGCGGGCGGGAGAGGCGTAGGCGATGATAGGGACCGCGGAATTGCCTGAAAAGGGCGCTAGTGCACCGCTTTTCCACCGCAAACGGCTGTTCCACAACGAGAATTTGCTTGAAGTAACGGTCTTTAAGCTTGCGCCAGGGCACACTTGTTGCTTGGGTCGTCAAGTTTGCGCTACCACGCGGTTAGCTCTGGGATTCGGGTCTCATGTCGCAGCTTGTGTCGTTGCCTTCGCGCCTTACCGAGGTGGGCTTGCGTCCCGAAACGAGAACCGGCGGGCCCGAGCTCTCGGTCGTGGTCCCGACCTTTCGCGAAGCGGGGAATGTCGCGGCCCTCGTCGAGAAACTCGACGCGGCGCTTCAGGGCTGCGCCTGGGAGGTGGTTTTCGTCGATGACGATTCGCCGGACGGCACTGCGGATGTGGTCAAGGAGATCGCACTTTCGGATTCGCGCGTCCGCTGCTTGAGGCGCGTCAGCCGCCGGGGGCTCGCGGGCGCCTGCATCGAGGGCATCCTGTCCTCGAGCGCGCCCTATGTCGCGGTGATGGACGCCGATCTCCAGCATGATGAGACCGTGCTTCCGCGCATGCTGTCTACCCTGAAGTCCGGCGACTCCGATCTCGTCGTCGGGACGAGATATGCGCATGGCGGGAGCGCGGATGCCTTCTCCAAGACGCGCGGCGCGGCGAGCAGGCTCGCAACCTGGCTGTCGCGGACGCTGACGGGGGTCAAGCTCAGCGATCCGATGAGCGGCTTCTTCATGATCCGGCGCGAGGCCTTCGATCCGCTGGCGGCCTCGCTCTTCCCGCAAGGCTTCAAGATCCTGCTCGACATCGTCATCACCGCCAAAGGAACTTTGAGGATCGCGGAAGAACCCTATGTGTTCGGCGCGCGCCTGCATGGCGAGTCGAAGCTCGACACAAGGGTGGCGATGGACTTCCTCGGGCTTCTCTTGGCGAAGCTTTCCGGGGGCGCGGTGACGCCGCGATTCCTCTCTTTCATCCTCGTCGGGACGCTCGGACTGGGTGTGCACTTGGCCGCGCTCGACGCAGCGCTTACCTCTGGGCTCAGTTTCACGCCGGCTTACGTCATCGGTGCGCTCGTAGCAATGACGTCTAACTTCCTCTTCAACAACGCGCTCACCTACCGTGACAAGCGGATTAAAGGGCTCGGCATGATCACGGGACTCTTGGGCTTCTACCTCGTAAGCGCGGTCGGACTGTTGACGGGAGTCGGCACGGCTTCCTGGCTCTATGCCTATCAGCCCGTTTGGTGGCTCGCTGGCTTTGCCGGCGCGGTGATGGGCGCGGTCTGGAACTATTCCATGTCCACTCTCTTCGTGTGGCGCGTGAAGTGAAGTTTTACGCCGAGCGCCCGGCGCAAGTTTTAACGGGCGCGATCGGCTTGATGATCCTCATTCGCGGGATTGCCGCGGCGACGACTCCGCTCGCGGCCGATGAAGCCTATTACTGGCTGTGGTCGAAGCATCTAGCGTTCGGTTATCTCGATCACCCGCCGCTGATCGCTTTCATCATTCGCGCCGGAACCGCCGTTTTCGGCGACACGAGTCTCGGCGTGCGCATCGTGCCCTGGCTGTTGTCCCTTGTCGCGACTGTCGCGGTCTGGCGGACGGGCGTTATCCTCTTGAAGAACGCCTATGCGGCGGGGTTAGCAGCCTTCATCTTCAACCTGATGCCGATGGTCGGGATCGAGGCGCTCGTCGCCACGCCCGATGCCCCGGAGATCGCCGCGGCCGCGGTCCTTCTCTGGATTCTCACCGAGATCGGCGCGGGCGCCGGCGGTCCATGGTGGATCGCCGCCGGCATCGCAGCAGGCTTCGCTCTTCTCTCGAAATACACCGGCTTCTTCTTGGGCGCGGGCATCCTTCTTTGGCTAGTCGCCGATGCGCGTCAGCGCCATTGGTTCGCATCGCCCTGGCCCTATCTCGGCGGGGCAATCGCGCTTCTCTTGTTCGCGCCCGTCGTCTTGTGGAATGCGCAGCACGACTGGGTCTCGTTTCAGATGCAGTTCGGCCGCGTTTCGGCGGGCGGATTGACCTGGCGCTATCTCCTGGAGCTGTTGGGTGCGCAAGTCGGACTGGCGTCGCCCTTCATTTTCGGCTTCGGCATCTGGGCACTTTACCGGAGCATGCGCGATCGCGATGGATCCTGGCCCGATCTCAAGCTGATCGTCTTTCTCATGGCGCCCGCGGTGATCTATTTCCTGGTGCATGCGCTGCATGATCGCGTCCAGGGCAACTGGCCTTCGTTCCTATACTCTGCATTTGCAATCGCGGTCGCGGCGGGACTCCAGATTCTCGCGCGACGCGAACACTTGACACGTACGGTGCGGATCTCGCGATTGCTCGCCGCGCCGCTCGCTGGCGTCATGACGGTCGCGGTCTACGCGCAAGCCATGTTCGGCATCGTTCCGGTCGTGCGCGAACCGGTGTCGCGGCTGATCGCGGCCGGTATCGAGCCTGTGGTGATGGATCTCGAAGTCCTCAAGAGCCAGGCGGGCGCGAGCGTCATCGTGACAACGAGCTACGCCGTGACCGGATGGCTCTCCTTCTACCTGCCTCGCGGCACGCCGGTGATTCAGCTGAACGAGCGCACGCGCTGGATCAACGAACCCCCGCCCAATCGCGAGCTCCTGTCCGGTCCGCTCCTTTATGTGACCGAGCGCCGGAACGACCAGATGGCGGAACTCCGCAAGACGTTTGCCGACGTCGTGCCGCTCGCGCATATCGCGCGCTATCGCAAGGGCGCGGTGTTCGACGAATACGCGGTCTATCGTCTGGACGGCTTGCGCGGCGAGCCGTTTTTCTAGCTCCAAGTGTCATCCCCGCTTTCTCGGGGGATGACACGGTGGGGCGTTCTACGGCACGAAGAAGCGCGCGCTGAGCTGGAATTGGGTTTCCGTGAAATGTGCCTGCATCGCTTCGAGGGTCCGCTGCGCGCGCCAGGAGTTGGTCACCAAAGCTTCGGCCGTGAGCCTGAGCCAATCATAAGGCAGATAGTTGATGGCGAAGGTGAGCGCGTTGCCGTGCTCGCTCAGCCTCAAGGAGCGTCCGGTATGATCTTCGGACGGCGACAACACATCGGCGCGGCCCGCCACGCGCCAATCGTCGGAAATCGTCCAGCCCGCGAGCAGATAAGCGGCCGCGAAATCCGTGTCGCTGGTGAAGAAAGGGCTGGGCTCGATCAGAGTGTCGCCGGTCATGCCCTGGGCGAGC
>DASQHF010000098.1:0-5054 GCA_035632215.1 Micropepsaceae bacterium
ATCGAGCGCCCTGATCTTCACGTGGCGCTTCCCCGGCACGGTCTGGCGTTGATCGGGGCTGTGACCCTGAACCTCCGCGCTCGGGCTCTCGACGCGCAAATACTCGGCCGCGAGCTCGTAACGCTCGCCATTGTCGAAGGCGACCGTCAGCGCGTTCTTCGCCGGATTGAGTCGGAGCTCCGTCGGCCAGGGCGCGCCCTCGCTCACGCCATCTCGCTTTCGGAGAGAGGCCGCGCCTCGTCGCTCAGCATGATCGGGATGCCGTCCTTGATCGGATAGGCGAGCCCGGCCTTCTTGCTGACGAGCTCATTCTTCTCGCGGTTGTAGATGAGCGGCCCCTTGGTCAAGGGACAAACGAGAATTTCCAGAAGCTTCGGATCAACCTCCATCGCGCCCCCCCTCAATGCAGCGGTTGGCCGCCGCGCGGGCTGCCGCCGCCGCGCGGGGGCGAGCTGACCGCATTCGCGATCTCGAGTAACGCGATCAGCGCCTCGGCGCGCTCGCGCAAAGTGGGTGCCTCCAAGAGCGCCTGCTTCTCCTTGGGCTCGAACGGGCAGAGGATCGCGAGCGCGTTGACGAGGGCCTCCGACGGCGCTTCCTCGATCGACTTCCAGTCGGTCTGCATCGCGCGGTCCTTCAAGTACGGTTTCAGAGCCTGCATCAGCCGGTCACGCGCGATGGGGGGATCGGCGGCCCTCGAGATATCATCCGCATACGGATGATAGTCCGCCGCCACCTGGCGGAACGGGGTGCCGGCGTTGCGCTCGCCGGCAAGCGCAAAACGCGCGATGCCGAGAAGCGTGATCTGATAATGGCCGTTGTCGAGCTCGCTGTAGTCGACGATGCGCCCGACGCAGCCGACATCGGAGAGGGCAGGCGCTCCGGCCATGTCCGCGTTCGCATCTCTAGGCTGCACCATGCCGATGAGCCTATAGGTGTCCATCGCGTGATCGATCATGGCGAGATAGCGCGGCTCGAAGATGTTCAAGGGCAGCCGCGTGCGCGGGAGGAGGAGGGCGCCCGCGAGCGGGAACACCGGGATGACGGTGGGAAGGTCGGCGATGGAGCGGTAGCGGTGCGGCGCGCTCAATCTCGCCTCACGAGAACAGGATCGCCGAAAGCCGCCGGCGCGCGGCGATGGTGCGCGGATCGGTCGGGCCCATGGCATCGAAGAGGGTGATCAGGTGCTTCCGCGCGGCGTCCTCATTCCACTTGCGGTCGCGGCGGATGATCTCGAGAAGCTCGCCGATCGCCTCCTCGCGCGCGCCCTTGGCATCGAGCGCCTTCGCAAGCTCGAAGCGCGCCTCGTGATCGCTCGCGTTGGCGGCGAGCTTCGCGCGGAGGTGAGCAAGATCGCTCGACTCGCCTGCGCGCTCCTTCAAGGACAGCTCGGCCTCGATGGCGCGCAGGGTCTCGTCGTTCTTCCCGTCCGGGCGCACCAGCTGGAGCGTCTTCTTGGCGCGCTCGATATCGCCCGACTCGAGATAGCAGCGCGCCAAGCCCGCCACCGCCTTCGGGTTGCCCGGATCGGCCTGGAGCACCTGGCCGAAGATCTGCGCGGCTTGGGAAAGATCGCGGTGGGAGAGCGCTTCAGCCGCCGCTTTCAGCGCCTCGTCCGCCGCCGCGGCTTGCTCCGTGCCGGCCGCGCCCGCGCCTGCGGTGATGAGCGTCTGCACGAACACCTTGACCTGGCTTTCGGGGATCGCGCCCATGAAGCCGTCCACGGGCTGGCCCTGGAAGAAAGCGTAGACGGTTGGGATCGACTGGATGCGGAGCTGCTGCGCGATCTCGGGGTTCTCGTCGATGTTCACCTTGACCAGTCTGACCGCGCCCTTGGCCTCGGTAACCGCGCGCTCGAGGTTCGGTCCGAGCTGCTTGCAGGGCCCGCACCACGGCGCCCAGAAATCGACGATGACCGGGACCTCCATCGAGGCGTCGAGCACGTCCGCCGCGAAGCTTTGGATGTCGGCGTCCTTGATGAGCGCCGCCTTGGCTGCGGCCGGCGCAGGCTGAGGGGTCTGCGCGCCGATCGCGCCCCGCGGAGGCTGCGCACCCGGTGCGGTCTGTGCCGCGGTTTCGCGGGGGCCCGGCTCCTGCTTGGCCTTGATCGGCCGGCCGGCCGGGTCGATGAGAGTTGCCATGTCCAAGCTCGTGGATTTCGCCCCCACAAGATGGGTCGGCGGAGAAGAAAAGCCAAGGGGAGATTGGCGGCGAGCGCTCGGCGTAGGGGTTGTAAGCCTTTCTTCGCGCAAGGATTTCCGCTTGCGCTTTAGTCTGTTCGTCGGATTTTGAGCACGCTCGCCACCACTTCGCCCACCACTTCGTCTGGAAATTTTTTTGCAGTCTGCATCGGGGCGCGGGTTTCCTGCGCGCTTCGCATCGCCGCCCGACCTATCCGTCGTTTGATTTCCCGAATCTTTGATTGAATTCAAAAAACGCGTGTTTTTAAGGCTTTTCCGCGCGCGGAGATCAAACAAATCAAAGAAATCAAACGAGACGGCACGCAACGGACGCGAGACTCCTTGTATTTGCAATATGCAATCTAACACAGTCCGCCCCAGGTGCAAACAGAATTCGCACCGTCGCCCTCTCCCCTTGCCCATGGCGGAAACAAAAACTGTGTCATCCCCCGCGAAAGCGGGGGACCCAGGCGAGCGTAGAGGACCACCGCTGCAACGCGCTCAGGCAAATAAAATCATCGCGGCGCACACGCGTCGCGATGAAGGCCAAACAATAGGAGACGCAGCGGCCTTTTGCGCGTGCCGACGCACGCGCGCTGGGTCCCCCGCTGTCGCGGGGGATGACATATTAGGTTGGCGCCGTCCGCGGATCACCTCTGCGGCAACACGAGTGTTCGTACCTCGTGGCCGGTGGCGGCGACGAAGCGAAGAAGATCTGAAAGCGCGATCGCCATCGTCTTGTCGTTGCGCAAGGGATGGAAATTCAACGGATCGCCGCGCATGCCGTCATCGAAGACGACGTTCACGCGCGCGTCGCGATCGTTCATCAGCGCGAACGGCGTGACCGCGCCGGGCGCGATGCCCAACACGGCGATCATCGTCTCGGGCTTGCCGAAGGAGAAGCGCGGGGCGCCAAGCGCTTTCGAAAGCGCGTTCAGATCGATCGACAGCTCCTCGCGCGCGACCACGAGCCACAGCCCGCCTCGTCTGTCTTCCAGGAACAGGTTCTTGGTGTGCGTGCCGGGAAGTGCGCCCCTGAGAGCGCGCGCTTCTTCGACCGTGAACACGGCCGCATGAGCGTAGGTGCGGGTCGCGATTTGAAGCGCGTTAAGCCGCTCCATCAGCGCCGTCTCGCGCGCGTCCGGTGTTGGTAAACCATTTTCATCGGTCGTCATTGCATGGTGTGTAACACAACGCCCCCTCTCCCTAGCCCTCTCCCCCTTTGGGGGAGAGGGGACTCTGAGCTCAAATCCCCTCGCCCCCGAAGGGGGAGAGGGTTAGGGAGAGGGGGGACTTCGTCTATTGAATCTCCCCGCCGCTCGCGCCATAAGAAACGCGGAGTGCGGGCGTAGCTCAGGGGTAGAGCATAACCTTGCCAAGGTTAGGGTCGCGCGTTCGAATCGCGTCGCCCGCTCCAAAACACCGATCTTCCGAGGAAAAAAAGCGGGGCTGGGGGCAAGTGGCGGCTTACGCAGCCGATTCGAAGAGGCGCAGCGTCAATTATGCGCGGCTGTCCTTACGGCTCGCGGGTCTCGGACTCGCGCTCTACCTTGCCGTGCTGCTCGTCTTGAGCACCTCGCTCGTCTCCTACGCGCTCTTAGATACGCTCGAGATTTTTCCGGCGCTGACTCCCGCCGAGGTCGACGCGCTTGCGCACCAGGACAAGACCGCGATCGTGATCCTCTCCGCCGGGCGGCGCATTTACGCGCCGGAGTTCGGCGGCGAGACGGTAGACGAAGGCTCGCTCGAGCGCATCCGCTACGGCGCGGACCTCGCCAAGCGCACCGGGCTCCCGGTGCTGGTCAGCGGCGGTCTCGGCACCGCCGAAGATCCGCCCTTGGCGCAGCTCATGGCCGACGCGCTCGAGCACGATTACGGTAGCCAAGCGAAATGGCAGGAGACGCGTTCGATCAACACCGCCGAGAACGCGATGTTCTCGTCCGCTATCTTGAAAGAGGCCGGGATCGAGAAGGTGGTCCTCGTCACCCATGCCATGCACATGAAGCGCGCGCGCGCGTCGTTTCTGGCGAACGGCATGGCGGTCGTGCCCGCGCCCACCGCCTTTGCCGGCCATGTGCGGGAATTCAGTATGTTGATGCTTCTCCCCAACGCCCGCGCGCTCCGGATGTCGGGCTTCGCGCTGCACGAGATCGTGGGCAGCGTGTGGTATCGCGTGAAGTACGGATATTAGCCGCCCCCACTGTGTCATCCCCCGTGCCACCGGGGGACCCAGCCGCGGCGCGTCTGCGCCGCGAATAACTTTTTTGCGCGCATGGACATGCGCGCACTGGGTCCCCTTCCCTCGGCGCGCGAGTTTACCCTCGGGCCGCGCTATGCGCGGACCCGGGGGCGCGGCTCGCCGGGGATGACACAAGTTTTTAGATCACCGTCCTGGGCGTCATGAACATGTAGATGACTTCGGACGCGTCCGACTCCGGTTCCGGCACTCGGCGATCGAACCTCAAGCCGACGTTCTTGAAATCGTCCCACCAGATGTCGGCATAGCCGTCCCACGGCACGTCGGGCGCGTAAGTGCGGTCGGTCAAGTTCACGTAGTAGCGCTTCAAGTAATTATTGGCGCCGAAGAGGGGCGCGTGGTCGTCGCGCCAAGCGACCGCGAGCGTATCGGTGGTGAGCTCGGGTTTCCGCCGCACGAGGCCGAACCGCTTCACCTTCGGAATCGGCAGCCCCGGGTCGAAGTCGCGAATGCCGATCTGACGGCTGACGATGACGACCGACGGCTTCGTCTCCTCGGCTTCTTTCGTGTAGGCCGTGGGGCCGTTGAGATATTCGCGCTCGTAACCAAAGTCGCTGTCGAAGAACATCTCGGTCACGGCATCGAAGCGCTTGTCGGGCGAATGCTCCTTGTCGATC
>DASQHF010000099.1:0-8565 GCA_035632215.1 Micropepsaceae bacterium
ACCCCCCCAAGACGGCGAAGCCTCGCGCGAGGAAGGCCGCTGCGGAGAAGGCCGAGACGAAATCGACGGCCAAAGCCGAGAAGGACGCGGCGGAGAAGCCCAAGAAGCGGGCTTCGGCTCGCGCCAAGAAGGAATAGGAGACCGGACATGCCCAAGCGCGTGCTGCAAGGGGTCGTGGTGAGCGATGCAAACGTCAAGACCGTGGTGGTCGAGGTGGAGCGCCGCTTCATCCATCCGGTGATGGGTAAGACGGTTCGCCGCTCGAAGAAGTATCACGCCCATGACGAAGCCAAGACTTACAAGATCGGCGACGCGGTGCGTATCCGCGAATGCAAACCGATTTCCAAGCTGAAGCGCTGGGAAGTCATCGGCCGCGCGAGCGCGGGCGAAGTGCGGAAGTAGCAGCCATGATTCAGATGACCACAGAATTGGACGTGGCCGACAATTCCGGCGCCCGTCGCGTCATGTGCATCAAGGTTCTGGGCGGATCGCGCCGCAGATATGCCGACGTGGGCGACACGATCGTGGTCTCGGTCAAGGAGGCGATTCCGCGCGGCCGGGTCAAGAAAGGTGAAGTCCTGAAGGCTGTCGTGGTCCGGACCGCTCATGGGGTGCGCCGTCCGGACGGGTCGCTCATCCGCTTCGATACGAATGCAGCGGTCTTGGTAACGCCGCAGAACGAGCCGATCGGCACGCGCATCTTCGGCCCCGTGACGCGCGAGCTCCGGGCCAAGAACCACATGAAGATCATTTCGCTCGCCCCGGAGGTGCTCTGACATGCCGGCGAAGATAAAGAAGGGCGATCGCGTGATCGTCACGTCGGGCCGGGACAAGGGCAAATCCGGCGAGGTGCTGCGGGTCTATCCTTCCGAATCCCGCGTGCTCGTCGCTGGCGTCAATCTCGTCAAGCGCCATCAGAAGCAGACCGCGCGCGTCCAGGGCGGCATCACCACGAAGGAAGCGCCGATCCATTTTTCCAAGATCGCGCATATCGATCCCAAAGCCGGCGGGCCGACACGCATCGGATTTAGGGTCTTGAGCGACGGCCGGATGGTCCGTTTCGCCAAGAAGTCGGGAGAGGTTCTCGATGTCTGAAGCAGGAACTCCCAAAGAAGCAAAAGCTCCGAAGGAAGCAAAAGCGCCTCCCGCCCAGAAGAAGCAAGGCGGCGAGGGCAAGAAGGCGGACAAGGCGGCAGCTGCGGAAAAGAAATCCGCGGGTCCCGCGCGCGATCCCAATTACGTGCCGCGCTTCAAGAAGCGTTACATCGACGTCGTGCGTCCGCAGCTGATGCAGAAATTCGGCTACAAGAACGTGCTTGAGGCGCCTCGCATCGAGAAGATCGTCCTCAACATCGGAGCGGGCGAGGGCGCTTCCGATCAGAAAAAGATCCAGGCCGCGCAGAACGATCTCACCGCGATCGCCGGCCAGAAGGCCGTCATCACACGGGCGAAGAAGGCGATCTCGGCCTTCAAGATCACGGCGGGACGGCCCGTGGGCGTCAAGGTGACGCTGCGCAAGGACCAGATGTACGAGTTCCTCGACCGCCTGGTCACCACCGCACTCCCGCGTGTGCGCGATTTCCGCGGCGTGTCGGGCAAGAGCTTCGACGGGCGCGGCAATTACGCGATGGGTTTGAAAGAGCACATCGTCTTCGTCGAGATCGACTACGACAAGACGGAAACCGTGTGGGGCATGGACATCATCTTCCAGACGACGGCCAAGACCGATGACGAAGCGAAAGCGCTTCTCGCCGGTTTCCAGATGCCGTTCATGAACTGAACATCTTGAGGAGACGAGAAGGCTCATGGCGAAACTGAGTCAGATCAACCGCAACAAGAAGCGCGAAAAGCTGGTCGCGCGCTACGCCGCCAAGCGGGCGGCCCTGAAAGCGAAGGCGGACGACATGTCGGTCGTGCCCGAGGAACGCTTTGCCGCGCGAATGAAGCTGGCGAAGCTGCCGCGGAACTCATCGCGGGTGCGGCTGCACAATCGCTGCGACCTTTCGGGGCGCTCGAAGGGCTTCTATCGCAAGCTCAAGGTGTCGCGCATCGCACTCCGGGATCTTGCCAATTTCGGCCAAGTGCCCGGCATGACAAAGGCCAGCTGGTAAGGGAACCCCGATCGATGGCGATCAATGATCCTATTGGCGATTTGTTGGCGCGGATCCGCAACGGACAGTCGCGTGGCTTAGCCAAGGTGGCGACGCCGGCTTCCAATTTGCGTGCCCGCGTCCTCGACGTGCTCAAGAGCGAAGGTTTCATCCGCGGCTATGCGGAAGTGGAAATTAAGGGGCGCGCCAAGGAATTCGAGGTCGAGCTCAAATACCATGAGGGACGTCCCGTGATCCGGGAGCTCACTCGCATCTCGACGCCCGGGCGCCGCGTCTACAATGCGGTGAGCGATTTGAAGCCGCATCGCGGCGGATTGGGTATTTCGATTCTCTCGACGCCGCAGGGCGTGATGTCGGATACCGACGCGCGCTCGAAGAACGTCGGCGGCGAAGTCATCTGCCGGGTATTCTAAAGGGGATCGACGATGTCTCGAATTGGAAAGAAACCGGTAGCGCTCCCCAAGGGCGTATCAGCGAAGGTCGAGGGACGCAGCGTCGCGGTCAAGGGACCGAAGGGCGAGCTCAAAGTGAAGCTCGTCGCTGAAATCGACGCTTCTGTCACGGATGCGGGCGTGGCGATTATGCCGCGCGAAGAATCCGATCGCGCGCGCGCCATGTGGGGCATGCAGCGGACACTCATCAACAATCTCGTGCGTGGCGTGACCGAAGGTTTCTCCGAGCGACTGGAGATTTCTGGCGTCGGCTACCGCGCGGCCGTGCAGGGGAAGAATCTTCAGCTCCAGCTGGGGTTCAGTCACGACGTCCTCTACCCGATCCCCCAAGGCATTCAGGTCGTGTGCGAGAAGCCGACCTCGATCACGATCTCAGGGATAGACAAGCAGCTTGTCGGGCAGGTCACGTCGGAGATCCGCAGCTATCGCCCGCCCGAGCCTTATAAAGGCAAGGGCGTGAAATATGCGGGCGAATATGTCCGGCGCAAGGAAGGCAAGAAGAAGTAACGGGCGGGAAGTCATGGCAAAGCAGCAGAAACTCTTCGACCGCCGCAAGAAGCGCGTGCGCTATCGTATCTCGCAAGTCGGCGCGGGGCGGCCGCGCTTGTCCGTGTTTCGCTCGGGCAAGCATATCTACGCCCAGCTGATCGACGATTCGGCGCAGCGCACGATCGCGGCCGCGAGCTCGAACGAGGCGGTGAAGCAAGGCGGAATCTCGAAGACCTACAACGTCGCGGCCGCAAGCGCCGTAGGCAAGCTGATTGCCGCGCGCGCGCTCGAAAAGGGCATTCGCCAAGTCGTCTTCGACCGCGGCGGCTATCTCTATCATGGGCGCGTGAAGGCGCTCGCCGAGGCTGCCCGCTCGGGCGGTCTCGAATTTTGAAGAAAGGATGATCCGTGGCACGTGAACCTCGCGAGCGCGAAGACCGGGAACGCGAAGGCGAATTCGTCGACAAGCTCGTGCACATCAACCGCGTCGCCAAAGTCGTGAAAGGCGGACGGCGCTTCGGATTTGCCGCGCTTGTCGTCGTCGGCGATCAGCGGGGGCGCGTCGGCTTCGGCCATGGCAAAGCGCGCGAGGTGCCGGAAGCCATTCGCAAGGCAACGGATGCGGCGAAGCGCAACATGGTGCGAATCCCGTTGAAGGATGGGCGAACGCTGCACCACGAGACCACCGGCCGCCACGGGGCAGGGAAAGTCATCGTCCGTCCGGCGGTGCAGGGAACGGGAATTATCGCCGGTGGCCCGATGCGCGCCGTGTTCGAGAGCTTGGGCGTTGGCGATGTCGTGGCCAAGAGTCTCGGGACCTCGAACCCGTACAATATGGTCCGCGCGACGTTCGATGCGTTGAAGCACCAACAGTCCCCGAGGCTGATTGCGCAGCGGCGGGGCAAAAGCGTTTCCGAGATCATTCAGCGCCGCGAGGGCCCCGGAAAAGACAAGGGCGAGGCCGCGGCAGGAGCTTGATAATGGCCGAAGGAAAAAGAACGGCTGCGAAGGCCGGCAAGAAGACACTGACCGTCCGGCAAGTGCGCAGTCAGGCGCGGCGCCCCGAGATCCAGGCTGCGACTTTGCGTGGGCTGGGCTTGGGCAAGATCGGCCGCATCAAGACGCTAGAAGACACGCCCGCCGTCCGCGGCATGATCAGGGCAGTCCAGCACATGGTCGAAGTGGTGGGCGAGTAGCACTCAGCGCAAGAGAGAAGAGATTGGCGTCATGAAACTCAATCAGTTGCAGGACAGAGCCGGCTCAAGGAAAGTACACACGCGTGTCGGTCGTGGCTCGAGCTCAGGGATGGGCAAGACCTGCGGGCGAGGCGTGAAGGGCGCCAAGGCTCGCGCAGGTGTCTCCGTGCATGGCTTCGAAGGCGGCCAGATGCCACTTTACATGCGTATCCCGAAGCGCGGTTTTCACAATCTGTTCGCCAATGATTTCGCCATCGTGAATCTTGGCCGCGTCCAGCAGGCCATCGAGGCCGGCGAATTCAAGGACAGCGGCAAGATTACCGACAACGATCTTCGCGAAGCCGGGCTCGTGCGCGAAACGCGTGACGGCGTGAGGCTCCTGGGCCGGGGCGAGCTCAAGACCAAGGTCAGCTTCGAAGTGGCCGGCGCCTCCAAATCGGCTATTGCCGCGGTGGAGAAATTGGGCGGCTCGGTCACCACGAAGTTCAAGAAGGTCGTGCACATGAACAAGAAGGGAGAGGCCGGAAAGCGGGTTCAGCGCCGGACGAAGGCTGCGGAAAAGCGCGCCGGATCTTAAGTCGAGGCGGTGAAAGCCGCGGGTTCCACCCCCATATCAGCCGGACTGGTGGGGGCAGCCCTGCCGGAACATATTGTGCTAACTTCCCGGGGATCCGGTTTCGGAGCAGATAAATGCCCTCAGCAGCCGAACAATTAGCCTCGAATTTCAACCTGTCGGCTTTTTCCAAGGCGACGGAGCTCAAACAGCGCATCTTCTTCACGATGGTGGCGCTGATCGTGGCGAGGCTCGGGAGCTATGTCCCCATGCCGGGCATCGATCCAAACGAGCTTGCCCGGCAGTTCCAGCAGCAGCAGGGCGGTCTGCTCGACGTCTTCAATGTGCTCGCGGGAGGCGCTATCGGCCGGATGGCCATCTTCGCGCTCGGCATCATGCCCTACATCTCGTCGTCGATCATCATCCAGCTGATGACAACCGTTTCCCCGACGCTGGAACAGCTCAAGAAAGAAGGCGAGGCGGGGCGCAAGCAGATCAACCAGTACACCCGCTATGGGACGGTTATGCTGGCTGCCGTGCAGGCCTATGCCATCGCCATCGGACTCGAACAATGGGGAACCGTCGTCGTTGCGCCGGGCTTGGCGTTCCGAATGTCGACTGTGATCACGCTCACTGGCGGCACCATCTTCCTGATGTGGCTCGGAGAGCAGATCACCGCGCGCGGCGTCGGCAATGGTATTTCGCTCATCATCATGGCGGGCATCATCGCCCGCGTGCCGGCATTGCTGATTGGGGTCTTCGAGCAGACCCGCACGGGCGCCCTGAATGTGACGATGGTCGTCTTCATGTTCGTGCTGTTCGTAGGACTGATCGGCGGGGTCGTCTTCATGGAGAGGGCGCAACGGCGCTTGCTGGTGCAATATCCCAAGCGACAGCAAGGCAATCGCGTGTTCGGTGGGGAATCGTCCCACTTGCCGCTCAAGTTGAACGTCGCGGGCGTCATTCCGCCGATCTTTGCGTCCTCGCTCCTTCTGCTGCCGATGACGCTGGCCAACTTCAACGCCACCAATATTCCCGACTGGCTCCAAGCGATCGTCGTGCTCTTGGGTCACGGCAAACCGTTGTTCATTCTCCTGTATGCATTCGGCATCATTTTCTTCTGTTTCTTCTATACGGCGATCGTGTTCAATCCCGAGGAGACGGCCGACAATTTGAAGAAGTATGGCGGTTTCATTCCCGGCATCCGGCCTGGGAAACGCACCGCCGAATACATCGACTATGTGCTGACGCGCATTACGGTCGTGGGCGCGATCTATCTCTCGACCGTCTGTCTCATTCCGGAGATCATCGACGGCGTGTACAACGTGCAGCAATTCTCTTTCGGCGGCACGTCGATTCTCATCGTGGTGAGCGTCACGATGGATACGGTGGCTCAGATTCAGAGCCATCTCATTGCCCAGCAATATGAAGGTCTCATCAAAAAGGCGCGGCTCAAGGGGGCACGGCCGCAAAGGTGAATTAGGGAGGTCGGCGGACGGAGGATCCGCGGGGCTTTAAGGTCCGCGGACGCAAGGCCAATGGATATTGGCCCGCCAACATGACGACGTGCCGATGAATCTCATCCTGTTCGGTCCGCCTGGCGCGGGCAAAGGCACGCAGGCGAAGATCCTGCGCGACGAGCTGGGCCTGCCGCAGCTCTCGACGGGCGACATGCTGAGGGCCGCGATCGTTGCAGGCACCGACCTCGGCCGGAAATGTTCGGCAATCATGGAACGGGGTGACCTCGTCCCTGACGAGATCGTGATCGGAATTATCGCCGACCGTTTCGACGCGCCCGACTGCGCCGGCGGCGCTGTCTTTGACGGCTTCCCGAGAACCATCGCGCAGGCGCAGGCGCTGGATCGGATGCTCGAGTCGAAGGGAAGCCGCATCGACGCCGTCATTGAGCTCAAAGTCGACGATGAGGCCTTGGTCGGTCGCGTGGAGAACCGCATTCGGGAGAACCCTGGGTCGGTCCGGCCGGACGACAACCCGGCGACCTTGCGCAACCGGCTCGCCGTCTATCATACCAACACGGCGCCGCTCCTGGACTACTACCGGGCGCAGGCGAAGCTGCACACGGTGGACGGCATGGCGCCGATTCCCCGGGTGGCAGCGGCGATCTGCGGCATCGTCGACCAATACGCCCGCAAGGCGACGGCTTAAGGCCTTGTCTTCTTGAGCATTCGGAACCATATGACGGCGGTTGACTAAGTGTTACCCATTCCTATAATCCGCGCCCTCGCGGCGGCGTCCCGCAACGGTTTTGGCGCAACCGTTTGTGCGTCTTTCAAGCAACAGGGCGGTACCGCCGCCAGTCGGGCCAAGCGTTCGAGCCCGCCAATTGGATAGGAGATCACCGTGGCGCGCATAGCCGGCGTCAATATTCCGACCAACAAGCGCGTGGAAATCGCCCTGCGCTATATCCACGGGATCGGCCCGTCCAACGCCAAGGACATCTGTGAGAAGGTCGGCATTGCGTCCAATCGGCGCGTCAGCGATCTGACCGAGACCGAAGTCATCCAGATCCGCGAGGCGATCGACAAGGATTACATCGTGGAAGGCGATCTTCGTCGCGAGGTTGCGATGAACATCAAGCGCCTGATGGATCTGGGTTGCTATCGCGGATTGCGTCACCGCAAGGGCCTTCCCGTTCGCGGCCAGCGCACCCACACCAACGCACGCACGCGCAAGGGACCCGCGCGCGCGATCGCCGGCAAGAAGAAGGTCCTGACGAAGACTTAAAGGCTCGACATGGCGAAAGCTGCTCCGCGTCCTCGCAAGAAAGAAAAGAAGAACGTCGTCACGGGCGTTGCGCACGTGAACGCGACGTTCAACAACACGATCATCACCATCACCGACGGGCAGGGGAACGCGGTATCGTGGTCTTCCGCAGGCTCGTTGGGCTTCAAAGGCTCGCGCAAGTCGACGCCTTATGCGGCACAAGTCGCAGCCGAGGACGCGGCCAAGAAGGCGGTCGAGCACGGCATGCGCACGCTCGAGGTCGAGGTCAGCGGACCAGGCGCCGGACGCGAGTCCGCGCTCCGCGCGTTGCAGGCCGTGGGCCTGAACGTCACGACCATCCGCGATGTGACGCCGATCCCGCACAATGGCTGCCGGGCTCCCAAACGCCGGCGGGTTTAGAGGACAGAATTTCGCGTGGAGAATCCTTTCCGCGCGCGAGTGCCATCGAACGAATAGGGCAGGTCGCTCCTGTCCGGGAAACGATGAGGAAAGAACGTGTTTCAGAAGAATTGGCAGGAATTGATTAAACCGCAAAAGCTCAAGGTCGATGCGGGCCACGAACAATATCGCGTAGCGACGATCGTCGCCGAGCCGTTGGAGCGCGGCTTCGGGCTTACGCTCGGCAATGCCTTAAGGCGCGTGCTGCTCTCTTCGCTCCAGGGCGCGGCCGTGACCGCGATCCAGATCGAAGGCGTGCTGCACGAATTCTCCTCGATTCCGGGCGTGCGCGAGGACGTGACCGACATCGTGTTGAACGTGAAGCAGATCGCGCTGCGCATGCACGCCGAAGGTCCGAAGCGCCTCAATCTTCGCGCCGAAGGTCCGGGCGAAGTGACTGCGGGCCAGATCAGCCAACTCGCGGACATCGAGATCCTGAACCCCGATCTCGTACTGTGCACGCTGGACGAAGGGATCGAGCTCAGGATGGAGCTCACGGTCGCGACGGGCAAAGGTTATGTCCCTGCGGACCGCAACCGGCCCGAGGATGCGCCCATTGGGCTTATCCCCGTCGACTCGCT
>DASQHF010000100.1:0-11120 GCA_035632215.1 Micropepsaceae bacterium
GGCGCCCTCGAGCTTGACCGCATGCAGCGGACGCTCCTGCACATCGAATTCGATCGCGATGCTTCCATCGGGCGAGAGGCGATCGGCAGGTCGAACCGATATTCCCCCGAACACGCCGGTGTTGAGAAGCGCCTGACGCGAAGCCTCGAGCCGGCTTGGCCGGAACGGATCGCCGCTTTTGACGGTGAGCACGCGGCGCGCGAAGTCCTCGTTCACCGTTTTGAGGCCCTGGAATGTGATCGCTCCGATGTCGGCGCGCGGTCCCGCGGTCGTGGGAAAAGTGACATCGAGGACGTGCGCGGCGTCGTCGGCGCGCGCGATCGGTTCTTGTACCTGGGCGAGTGGATAGCCAGCCTCCTGGAGCGCGGTTAAGAGCCTCGCCTGCGCCGCGGGCACGTTCGACGCGATGGCCGGATCGCCACGGGCGAGCTTGAGCGCGCTCATCACTTCCGTCGGGACTGCTCCTGCGATGATGACTTCGCGGAAGTGATACAAGGGCCCGAGTTCCACCCGGACGTTCGCGTCCACTGCGCGGCCTTGCGGTGTCCGGTCCAGCACCATCGGCAGCTCGGGATCATCGAGCTCGCGGCCGGCGATCATGACGGTCGTCTTGGCGAGGTAATAGCCGAAGCTTTCCGCGGCCGTTGTAATGCGCGGAATATCTTGCCTCGCGCGCTGGACCAGCCCGAAGGGCGGGACGGGCGAGCTGTCGCGCAACGTCGCCAGGAGCGAGCTCGTCTTGATTGCGGTGTCGATTTGATCGGAGCCAGTCGGCTGAAGCACGAGATTGTAGGGCTGCGGGTCGGCGGCATGCGCGGGCGCGAGCGGCGCCAACAAGGCGCACAGAAGAATCAGCGCGCACAGGCGATGACGCGCAACGCCGCGGTGCCCCCCGTGGCTGAAGGAACGTCTCACGTCATCACTGGCTTAAAAGCAAAGACAATTTGAAAACCACACAACGGTTCAGGGCAAGGTTTTCTTCGCACCTGATCTTGACTTTTTGACAGCGGCTCTACCGAAGCGAATCTGTCATTCGTGACTAAAGCGGCCGATGACGCAGATCAAAGGGTCGGGCCGCGCGAAAGCGCGGACCGCGCACAGAAGGGGGGCACCATGTTTGTCTAAACCGACGCGTGCACGGCGCCCTGGCGCGCGGCCAGCGCATCGGCGACCGAGGTTGCAAAGGGCTGGTCCGGGCGGAGCACGACGGAGGCCGAACGCACGCGCTGATGTGCGGGGTCGACACCCGGGGGAACCGTGCCCTGCTCCTGGAGCGCTTTGGCCGCGCGCATCAAGCGCCGGCGGGCCATGACGATGCCCTTGTCGGTGCCGACCAGGTTCTCCTTCGAGCGGTCGACGATCGGGCCCATGCTCTCCTGGATGGAGGCATCCTGCATGGCGAAGCCTTCGACCCCGCCATAAGTACGGCCTACCTTCTGGAGTGCCCGGTCGATCAGATAGTCATTGTCCTTATTCGCGAGCGGCCGGAAGGTCTTGGGATCCACGATGGTGTGGATGCCCTTGCCCTGGCGCATCGCCTCGAGCTGCTCCTCGGTCAAAGGCTTGTTCGCGTGATAGTCGAAGCTCCAGGTCCAGCAATTTTCATCGTCGCGCGGGATGAAGAAATGCCCGTGTACTGGATGATCGCCGCGCGGCGGGATCATGGTGAAGGCCGGCATCACCCATTGCGTGATGCGCCAATAATAATTGCCGTCGTCGGCGTTGCGGCGCGCGCCGATGTAAAGCCCGCCGGGACTTTCCACGACGTCGAAGACCGGCATCAGATCGCCGAGATTGTACTGGTTGCCCCTGGCGCCTTTGAAGATCGGGTCGGTCTCGAGATCGCCCCGATGCAGGAACGAGACGTGGCTCGAATCGATGCCGCCTTCGATCGCCTGGAGCCAATTGCATTCCTGCCACCGCTTCGACACGAAGCGGTGGCTGTCGGGTACCATGGCGAATTCCCATTCGGGGAGCGGCGGCTGGCGGTCCGGCGGCCCCATATAGGTCCAGAGGATTCCGCCGCGCTCGATGAGCGGATAATTCGTCATGCGGATGCGCTGGCAATGGGTGCTGCCCGGAGGCTCGGACGGTATATCCACGCATTGCCCCGTCACGTCGAACTTCCAGCCGTGATAGGGACAGCGCAGCCCGTTCTCCTCGTTGCGCCCGAACCAGAGCGAGACGCGGCGATGGGCGCAGAATTCCTCGATCAGTCCAAGTCGGCCCTGCGTATCGCGGAAGGCGACGAGCTTCTCCGACAGCAACTCCACGCGAACTGGGGGGCAGTCGGGTTCGGGGAGTTCCGTCGACAGCAGCGCCGGAATCCAGTAGCTGCGAAAGAGCTGGCCCATTGGCGTGCCGGGCCCCGTTTGCGTCACCAGATCGTTCTGCTCTTTGACCAGCATTTGGGTCTCCTCTTCACTCGGCCGCGTTCTTTACGCGTGCGCCGGGCGCATACCATTCGGGCTTCATGCGCGACACGACGCCTTCTTTCACCAAGGTCTCATCGTATTCTCGCTTGATGAAGGGATCTTCCATCCAATAGGGGATCGTGGTGCCGCCATCGGGGATGTCCATCGCCGTGTAATCGGTGTGCGGCTCGCCCGGCGGGCCCGGCTCGCGCCCGGGCGAGTTCGGACCGAACCACGCGGTCAAGCGCAGCGGCTCTTTCGAGACACCGAAGTGCTGGTGATACCAACGCGCGCCGCCTGGTGCCGCCGATACCATGCCGACCGGCTCGTAGTCGACGCGCTTCACCACATCGGCTTTTCCGTCCCGCCAAGGATTGACGCCTTCGCGCTCCGGCCAGGTGTAGGTGTAGCCTTTGCCTTTCAGACAGATCAGCACCGCGGCCGAGGTGTGCGCATGCGCTTTCGAATAACGTCCATTCTCGTGCTGCGCGATCCAGAGATAGAACGCGTTCCCGGTCATGAACGGCTCGATGCGGCGGTATCCGGGCGAGCGGCGGTTGTCCAACGGGAGATCGCAATTGACGATGTCGGGAACGAAGTTCGTGCGCCGCATCGCTAACCCGCGCACGGGATCGGGCTCGACGTCGTCCTTGTATTTGTAGAAATCGTCAGCTCCCGAGAAACGATCCCGGAACTGGTAGGGTGTATCGAAGATGGCGCCGACATTGTTCAATAGGTTCATCAGATTGGGCGCAGTGGTGCCGCCAAGGAGCAGCGCCGGCGACGAACTCGCATTGACGATGCGATGATACGTGTTCACCGGAATGGAGAATAAGGAGCCCGCTTGCCACTCGAAGACGTGGCGCTTCGAATCTGCATCCAGCCAAACCTCAGTCGAGCCGCGGCCTTCGACGACGTAATAAATCTCTTCATAAAGATGCTTTTCCGTGTTCAGCGCGCCGCGGCCGGGCACCTCGACGACATGGCAACCCCATTTGCCTTCCGTGCCATAGAGCTGGATGAAGGTGCCTGCACCTCCCATCCGCCTCCAGGGCTTCAGCGGCAAGTCTTGCACGCGGCGAACGCCGATGCCGCGGAAGACGGGAATGCCTTCCGCTTCCATGAATGCGTCATAGGGCGTCACGGGACGCGAGAACTTGCCGAAGCCAGCGGGTTTTCCGCCTGTCGGCTCGTGCCAATGGGCCTTGTCGGCGAGATCGTGCAAACGTGGCGCTCCGCTTGTGTTCGCTATGCGAACAAATTATGCTGATTGCGAACGATCATAGGCGCGAGGCATGTCGAGTCAAGCAGCAGTGCCGCAGAGCGAGGGCGGGCGCAATTTCGTCACCGCGCTCGCGCGTGGGTTGACGGTGATGCGCGCCTTCGCTGACCAGGATTCGAGGCTGACGCTCTCCGATGTGGCGCGGCTCGTGAGTCTGCCGCGGGCAACCGTGAGGCGCTGCCTGATCACGCTGCAAGCCTTGGGCTATGTCGAGACTAGCGGCCGGTACTTCAGCCTATCCGCACAGGTGCTGGCCCTTGCTCAGGCTTACCTCTCGTCGAGCCCGATGCCGCGCGTGGCGCAAGGCTTTCTCGAGCATGTCAGCGAGCGCTTGGAACAATCCTGTTCGCTCTCGATCCTGCACAATGACGAGGCGATCTATGTGGCGCGCTCGACGAAGAAGCGCATCGGCTCGCTTCACCGCGATGTCGGCACCCATCTGCCCGCGCACTGCACCTCAATGGGCCGTGTGCTTTTGGCGGCGTTGCCTGAGCCCGAGCGCGAGCGGTTCTTGAAGAAACCGCATGAGCGCTTCACGCCCTCTACCGTCGTCGATCCGGACACGCTGCGCGCGGCGCTCGAGAAGGTCAAGCGCAACGGCTATTCGCTCGTCGACCAGGAGCTCGAAATCGACTTGCGCTCGATCGCGATTCCCATTCTGAACGCCGCAGGCCGCACGGTCGCGGCGATGAATGTCAGCGCGCGCGCGAGCGAAAAGAGCAAGAAGGAGCTGTTGGATGAATTCCTGCCTGTGCTCCGCGATGCCGCGGTAAAAATGCGGCCGCTCTTGATCGGGTGAGGATAACGTAAGCGGCAAACCGTTATTGAAGAATGGCAGCGATGCCTTGGATCGCGCATAATCTTGCCGCTTGCCGGTACTTCCGCATCTATGGCGAAACAGCGTTCAAGAGGATCAGTATGAATGCGATTTTCAAGCGACTCTCCGTCGGCGTGGGCCCGGTGATCGCGCTCTCGACTCGCTTGCCGCTGACCTGACGACCGCGCAGTCGAGCTGGTGGGTGACGATCTCGCCCTTCATCACCGAGGACGATTTTGAACGATAACGTGATTCCGATAGGAAAACCTAGGGGCGAGGGACAGGACGGCGGTCGAACACGAAGAGTGTGTTATCGGGCGGAATCGTTTCCTCATGCGCGAGGTCAAACCCTGCGCTCGCGGCTTGCGCGATGATTTCATCGCGCCCAAAATCGTTGACCCAACCCATCTCGCGTCGTTTCGCTAGGGGAAAGGATGGGCTGAAGACGATGTAGCTGAGGATTAGGCGCACGTTTTTCTGCGCCGCCCAACGCCAAAATGCCGGCGGATCGTTCAAGTATTCCAGTACGCCGAGCATCGAGATGTGATCCACGCCGTTAACGGCCGGATAAGCTTGGACGTTGAGGTCGCATACGATGGTACGCTCGTCCCGTGCCACGACGTCCATAGGGATATAGCAGCAACCCGCCGGCAGAAACGCCTCGATTGCCATCTTGCCGCATCCGATGTCGAGCAGCGAGGCGCCAGGGCGCACAAAGGCCGCCGCGCGTTGACTGCGAAGGTTCCAACTTTCATGGAGATTGCGGGGATCGCTCCAGCGCTTCAAATCGGTCTCATGCCACTTCGCCGAGTGCGTTAAAAGTAATTGTTTCGCATGCGCCAAGGCGTCGGCCGGCCCGGCGGCAAGACGGCAAATATCGAGCGGCCTGGACCAGGTTTCGTAATAGGTGAAGTTCTTGCCGTAACTATTGTTCAATAGGACGTGGGGAATGCCGGCGAGCGTGCAAAGCAAGTGCCCGTGAAGCCGGTCGGTAATGACGACGCGGCCCGCGGATAGAAGGCGCATCGCCCGCTCGACCCAAAACCACGAACGACCATCCATGTCCAGTTTATAGGTGCTTCGCAGCTTTTCGACGTCACGTCCGGAAGCGTCAGCGACTTGCAGGTGGTACCAATCGGAGATGAGAATTTGCGTGCCGTCCGTCAGGACGCTCGCGAATGTCGGTATGCCGTCTTCGAATGGTCCAAGATCCGCCCTCGTCGACTGGAGCGTCAGCGAAGGCAGCGACGCCTGTATGTCTTTTATCGGTGTGGGTCCTAGCTTGGATTCAAGATCGGCACGCTTGATCCAGACGACATTGAAGCTCGGGGTTACCGAACGGGGAATCGAGCCGAGCATCATCGCCATGTCGGGCATAAGGATGACCCGGCAATGGTCGCCGAAATGCTTTCTCATCATATGAAAGGTCAGGGCATCGCGGGCGGACAATGTGACTTGGCCATGCGCCGAGAAATCTCTTACCGTCGAGCGAAGCTCATTGTCGGAGAAGAACATCATCGTTTGTGGAAACACGACGACGGGATTGTCGGGGAACTCCTTCAACAGTCGAAGACGTAGTTCATGGTAGTTGGTATAGATATCACCGAAGTTTCCGCCTCCGTGCATGAGGATCGTGCCGTTACCGAGCCGATCGCTCATCGCGGCGCGATCGTAGGTCTCCACCGAACACTCATAGGCGGGTTCTATTCCGAGCGCGCGCAGCAACGCCCGCTCGCCGAGCCAAATGGCGTGATCGCCCGAATTCATCGAATCCGGAAAATCGACCAGGGCAACGGGCCTACTCGCATCGATCAACCCGCGATAGCTCTGAATTATCTTGTCGCTGAGATCCTGGAGGCTATTCATCCGATAGCCCAAGACCCGTACCCAACGCGATCATACTATGCCCCGACATTTCCCCGGCAGACGGGCCCTCGACCGTCTTTGAGCAGCATAGTGGAAGCACTGGCGGGCGGATAGCACTCAAGGTTCCGTGCCGCCTCGGGCCCGCCCCGCCGCGCCGAGAGGAACTAATTGGAGATGCTGCTTGAGCTTTCCGGCTGATACCAGTCGGGCGAGGGACCGGAGACGGCCTCAATCGCAGGCACGAAGCTGCGTTCCAATTCGGCCACCAGCGCGGCGAGATTCTCGACGATCTGTTGCCATCGCTCCGGACCGCCCATCTGATACTGGGCGCCAATAACGGCGCGCCGCGTGGGCGGCGTAATCAGACTCGCCTTGAACGCCTTGCCGTCGGCCATGCCCTGGATGCGGAAGAACCCGATCATGCTATTGCTCCAGGTGCCGACATCGAGGTGGAGTTCGACGGTAAGGTTCGAGGGCGTGCGCCGGCGCAACGTGAAGCTGCCGGATTCACCGCGGCAATCGTAGCCTAGGCGCGCAAACGCGCGGACGAGCTCGGGCTTTTTCGGTCCGGCACGAACGCCCAAATCGACCGCGGCGTCCGGGTTCGCGGGCAGGTCGTGGGGCAGTTTTGCCCGCTCGAGGACCTCCGGCATGCGCGCCCGGTAGTCCTGCACTACGGCGGCGATCGCCTGTTCTCGTGGTGTCGGCGCTGGCCGTTCAAATGGCCGCGGAGCCGCGCCAGGGGCAAACGGCACCTGCACGGTCTTCGTCACTTTCCCGCAGGCAGCCAGAACTTTGGCTATCGTCTCGGGGAGCGGCGGCAATTTCTTCGCCGAGCCTTCCGCTTCGACGATAGTCAAAGCCGCGAGCGAGCGCTGTCGGCCGTTTACCCACCAACTATCGGTCACGACGAGACCAGGCTGCTGTGTTCCAAAGGGCGTGGGATATCCGCCCGCACCGGTGAATTCCGGCAGCGAAAAGTGAAGGCTCACGCCATGAAAAGGAAAGCTGCGCGGCACGCCGCGCGCGATTTCGAGGAGCGTCGCGAACGGAACAGCATCGATTGCCTTGCCCTCTGGCGCGCGATTGGTGAGCGCCTTGATTCCAGGCGCGCCCTGAACAGGGGCTAGCGGTTGCGCGGCGAGTGTTTGCGCGAATCGCTCTAGCGCAGGAAAGCGTTTCAGCACGCGATCGACACTCGACACGTTCTGGAACGGTCCTTCGGAAAAGGTGAAGGTGATCGCGGGCTCGCCCAGCCCCGAGCCCAGGATCGCGGAATGGACCCGCTCGACCATCTCGGCCAGCGGCTCTTTCCGGCTCGCCGCAAAATTCGTCAGCAACGCGAGTTGCACCGAGGCCCCTCCAAAACCGCGCTCAGACTATCGTCTGAGGCTGGTAAAGGAATTCCTCGTGCGTCGTTGCCGGGCGATTAACCGTCTTACTCGAAGCACGTCCCGACTTCGCGCACCTCAACGGTCGCCCATTCGACCGCGGGGCATTTCTCGGCGATCGCGATGGCTTCGGCCCTCGTCTTGCAATCGAGCAGAAAATATCCGCCGACCATCTCTTTGGCTTCCGCAAAGGGGCCGTCGATGATGGTGCGTCGGCCGTCGCGCACTCGGACGCGCGCGCCATGCGCGTCGGAGGTCAGCGCGTTGCTCGCGAGAAGGAGCCCGCGGACTTTCAGATCGGCGGCGAATTTGAGCATCGACTCATAGGCCGCGCGGCCGACATCCTTGGGACGGTCGCGGCGGTCTTCGCTCTTCTCCAGAATCAACAACATGTACGCCATGGAATGTTTCCCGAAAATCGATGCAAGCGCGACGATTACCCTAACGTCAATGAGTCCGCCAAGCGGGTTGCGGTCAATAGGGCTTCAATTCCACCGGCGTTTTGGCGAGGCGGCGATAGAGATTGCGCCGGCGCACGATGGGCCACCAGTCGTAGAGGAAGATCTCCAAGGGCCGCCAATTGGCGACCCAGGCGACGATGATTAGACTTTGCTCGAAGAACGATCCAAGCGGCATCGACACGAAGACTTTCGACAGCGTCTGCGCGATCAACAGTGCCGTCGCGAGCACGGAGATACCGATCACGAGCGAGAGACGGCCCACGCGGAAGAGTTCGTGCAAGTCGCGTTCGATGACGCCGCTGCGGTAGGTGAAGTAGCGGTTCATCGCCGTGCCGATCGCGTTGGGATCGCTTTTGGCGATCTCAGCTGTGGGCATGTGGACGACAATCTTGAGCGGATGATCGCGCGGCAGCTCGCGTGCCCAGCCGACGATGAACTCCTCCGCGTCCCTATCGAGATCGCGTTCGGGGAACGGAAACGGGTCGAGCGTGTCGAAGAGCTGCGACACGTCGGTGACGCGAACCTCGATGGCGCCCGCCGCGATTGCCGTGCCGCTGTTGTCGTTGACCCGTTCATCCATGGAGTTCACCCGGTCTGGGCTCCGAGCATACGCCTCCAAAACGTCCGGGAAACTCTATTGAGCCCGGTTGGGGTTAGGGCCTATGAATGGTCCAAACCCGCGCAAGAAGATAAGCCAGGGGCACGGGACCAATGCCTTCAAGGGAAAGGGAGATTTGCCGTGAGCGTGGTCGTCCGCAATATCCGCCGGGCAGAACCGGCGACTGTTGAAGGCTATGCCGGGATCGGTGTCGCCACGGTGCATGAGGCACAGGGGCGCAAGGGTCTTTTGGCGTCCTATATGCGTCCCATTTACCGCCCCGTGCACGTAGCGGGCGCGGCCGTGACCTGCGAGCTCGCACCGGGCGACAACTGGTCGCTGCATGTGGCCGTCGAGCAGTGCCAGAAGGGCGACATCTTGGTCGCCGCGCCAACGTCTCCTTGCGAGGATGGCTATTTCGGCGAGTTGATCGCGACCCAATTGAAAGTGCGCGGGGTCAAGGGGCTGATCCTCGAGACCGGTTGCCGCGACATCGCCGAGCTCACCAAGATGGAATTTCCGGTCTGGTCGCGCGCGGTGTTCTCGCAAGGCACAGTGAAAGAGACCCTCGGCAACGTGAACATGCCGATCGTCTGCGCCGGGCAGCTCATAAATCCGGGCGATCTCATCGTTGCGGATGACGACGGGGTCGTCGTCGTGCGGCGCAAGGAGGCGGCCCAGGTGCTCAGCTTGAGCCGCGAGCGCGAGGAGAAGGAAGCAAAGAGCCGGGCGCGTTACTTGCGCGGCGAATGCAGCCTCGATGTCAACAACATGCGGGCTAGGCTGGCCGAGAAAGGCCTCAAATATATCGACGGGCCGGTCGAGGATTGATCGTGACGGCCTTCGCCCGCGTTGCACTGATCGGATTCGGCGAAGTCGGGCGTAAGCTTTCGTCCGATCTCTTGCTGCGCGGCGTGACGGTTGCGGTCTACGACATCCTGTTCGATCGCGCGGACAGCGCGCCGAGCTTGGCGCTCAAGGACATCTCCGCGCGAAAAGCCGCGAGCGCATCGGATGCGATCAAGGACGCCGAGCTCGTGATCAGCGCGGTGACCGCGGCCTCTGACGTCGAAGCGGCGCGTTCGGTGACAAAAGGGCTCGAACCCGGCACGTTCTATCTCGACGTGAATTCGGTCTCACCCGGGGTGAAGCGCGCCTGCGCCGATATCATCACGAACGCAGGCGGACGCTATGTCGAAGCCGCGGTGATGACGCCGATTGCGCCCAAGCGCATTTCCTCGCCGATGCTCCTGGGCGGGCCGCATGCCGCGGACTTCATCAAGCGCGCGGAGCCTTTGGGCTTCGACGTCAAGGAATTCTCGAAGCTCTACGGACAGGCCTCGGCGGTCAAAATGTGCCGTAGCGTCATCATCAAGGGCACCGAAGCGTTGCTCACCGAATCCATGCTTGCGGCGCGGCGTTATGGCGTCGAGAAGCCGGTCTTGGATTCGCTCTCCGATCTCCTTCCTGCGGGCGATTGGGAGAAGATCGCGCGCTATTTCATCTCGCGTTCGCTCGAGCACGGGGTGCGCCGCGCCGAAGAGATGCGCGAGTCGGCCTTGACCGTTGCCGAAGCCGGAGTCGAGCCCTTGATGACGCAGGCAACAGCCGAGCGCGAGGAGCGCGCGGCGACTTTCAAGTCGGCACTGGCCGAGAAGGATCTCGGCAGCATGCTGGACGCGATCTTGCGCGCGATGGACGAGCAACAAACCGGCAAAGCGGCGGAATGAATAGGGGAGAGAGATGATCATCGACTGCCACGGCCACTACACCACCGAACCGAAACCCCTGATGGATTTTCGCCAGAAGCAGATCGCCGCGTTCAAGGACAAGCAGGGTCTGCCCTCGTTCGGTACGGTGAAAATTTCGGACGACGAGTTTCGCGAAAGCGTAGAAGGGAATCAGCTCCGCATCCAGAAGGAGCGGGGGACGAGCTTGACCCTGTTCTCGCCGCGCGCATCCGGTATGGGACACCATATCGGCGATGCCAAAGTGAGCCTCGAATGGTCGCGGGCGTCGAACGACTGCGTGCAGCGCGTCTGTACGCTGTTCCCGGAAAACTTCATTGGCGTGTGCCAGCTCCCCCAAACGCCTGGCGTGCCACCCGCGAACTGCATAGAGGAGCTCGTCCGTTGCGTGAAGGAGCTCGGCTTCGTCGGCGCGAACTTGAACCCCGACCCGTCGGGGGGGAGCTGGACGGCGCCTCCCTTGACGGATCGCTACTGGTATCCGCTCTACGAAAAGCTGATCGAGCTCGACGTGCCGGCAATGGTGCATGTGAGCGCCTCCTG
>DASQHF010000101.1:0-16717 GCA_035632215.1 Micropepsaceae bacterium
AAGCGCGGCATCATCAAGGTCGTGAAGATGAAGGACGCGGTTGCCGTCGTCGCCGACAACACCTGGCGTGCAATGGAAGGCTTGCGCTCGCTCAAGATCGGCTGGGACTTCGGTCCCGCGGGCTCGAGCGACAGCGCACAGCACAAGGCGATGTATCGCGAGACGTTGACCGAGCCGATGGTGCAGGCGCGCCATGACGGCGATGCACCCGCGGCGCTCGAGAAGGCCGGCAAGATCATCGAAGCCTCCTATGAAGTGCCGCATCTTGCACACGCTCCGATGGAGCCGCTGAACGCGACTGCGCATTTGCAAGCAGATCGCCTCGACGTCTGGATGGGCACGCAGTCGGCGCTCAGCACGCTCCAGCAAGGGGCCGAGGCCTCGGGCCTGAAACAGGAGCAGGTCTACATTCATAACGCGTATCTAGGCGGCGGCTTCGGCCGGCGCTCCAAGAACGATGAGATGGTGCAGGCGATCGCGATCTCGAAAGAGGTCGGGCGGCCGGTGAAGCTCACATGGAGCCGCGAGCAGGACATCCGCGGTGACCGTTATCGGCCTCAAGCGGCGGCAAAATTCCGTGCCGCGCTCGGACCGGACGGCATGCCGCAAGTTATCGATGCGCGCGTCGCGGTCGGCTCCATCAACCGTTCGCTCGGACGGCCCGCGGAAAACGGGCTCGAGGGCCAGGCGGTCGATGGCATCGCCAACTCCGGCTACAAGATCCCGAACTTCTATGTTGGCGGCGTGATGAAGAACACGCATCTGCCCGTCAACTTCTGGCGTTCGGTCGGCGGTTCACAGAACTGCTTCTTCTTCGAAAGCTTCATCGACGAGCTCGCACATGCGGCGGGCAAGGACCCGTACCAATTCCGCCGGGCAATGGTCGATCGCGTCGACTTCGTCGGCGTGCTCGAGAAGCTGCACGAGATGAGCAATTGGGATCAGAAGCTGCCCAAGGGGCGGGGCCGCGGCATTGCGGTCGCGGAGAACCACGGCTCGGTCGTCGGCACGGTCGCGGAAGTGACCGTAGATAACCAGAACAAGATCCGCGTCAACCGCATGGTCGTCGCCGTCGACTGCTACCACGTAGTCAACCCGAAGATCATCGAGGCGCAGATGCAATCGGGCGCCATGTTCGGAATGACCGCTGCGATGTATGGCGAGAACACGGTGAAGAATGGTCAAGTGCAGGAGCTGAACTTCGATAAGTATCAGATCTTGCGCATGGCCGACGCGCCGATGGTCGAAGTCTATCTCGTGCCTTCCGGCGGCAAGAAATGGGGCGGCATCGGCGAGTGCGGGACGGCGACTATCGCGCCCGCGATCACTAACGCGATCTTCGCCGCGACAGGAAAGCGCGTCCGCGAGCTCCCGTTGAAGAACGTCAAGCTCGAACAGCTCGCCAGCCTGTAAGCTGCGCTGAAACTCGTTACCCCAAGGCCCTCATCCTCCACCGGATGGGGGCCTTCGGTTTTCTGCGAGGGCCTGAATCAACTCCGCGCCAGCGGCGGAGAAACGGGTTGAGAGGCTTCGACGAATTGGACTAACTTCCGTCCAGATTCTGTAACAATGCTGCGGTTGTCGCAGTTTGGGGGCGAGCCCTTGAGTTATCGGGTCGTCGGCGTAGCCGTGATGATCGCGGCCGTGGGTCTTAGCGCCTGCGGCACCACCAAAACCGCGAGCCTGCCGCCACCAGATGCCTCCCGCATCCCGGGGCCCGGCATGATACCGGTGCCGATGGTGCCAGCTATCGTCGTGCCGCATCCGGTGTACAAGGTCGGCAATCCCTACGAAGTCGACGGCATGTGGTACTACCCGCGCGAACAGCCCGGCTATGACGAAACCGGCATCGCCTCCTGGTACGGCTCCATGTACCACGGGATGCTCACCGCCGATGGGGAGGTTTTCGACCTCAACGCGGTGACCGGCGCCCATCCAACCCTTCCGTTGCCCGCTAACGTCCGTGTGACCAATCTCGAGAACGGCCGCTCGATCGTGGTGCGGGTGAACGACCGCGGCCCCTTCGTCAACGGCCGCATCCTCGACCTCTCCGAACACGCCGCCGACCTTTTGGGCTTCAAGGACCGGGGGACAGCGCGCGTCCGGGTCACGCTTATGGGCCGTGCCGACCTCTACGGCCCGGGACTGGCTCCGCCGACCCAAGAAACCCCGCCCGAGGTGGCTCTGGCCGTTCCGGCGGCACCAACGGCCCAGGTGACCACCTCCGAGCTGCCTCCCGTCGCGGGGACCAGAGTTGTTGCGCCGCCGATGATGGCAGCAAGCCTTCCCCGGCCGCTTCAGCAGGATGTTGCCACCGTAAAAGCCGAGCTTCCGGACGGAAAAGTCACCCTTGTGGCCGTGCCGGCGACAACGGCCATCTACGTTCAGGCGGGGGCTTTCACCTCGCCCACGAATGCTGGGCAGGTCGCAGCGCGACTCGCAGGATTGGGCGCGCGCGTCTCACCAGCCTTGAAAGACGGCAAGCGGCTCTATCGGGTCCGGATCGGGCCTTTCCAGGCCGTCGGCGATGCGGATGCCGCGATGGCGCGAGTGCATGCGCTTGGCCACAATGACGTCGAGATCGTCGTTGATTCTGCCTCAAGTTGAGGAAATCGAAAGAAGCGGGACGCTAATCAGGTCCTGCCTGCGTTTTATGGACTGACAGCGACCCGGGGAGGGCCAGATGAAATTCATTGGATCCGCACGTTTCTTTGCCGGCGCCGCGCTGGCGGGACTGTTCGGCTTCTCTCACGTCGCGAATGCGGAGATCCTCACGCCCGCCAGGCAGGCGATGATCTACGACTACGACGTCGGCGAGGTGTTGTTCTGCAAGTCTTGCCAGGAGCCGATGCCGCCGTCCTCAATGAGCAAGCTCATGACCGTCGAGCTCGTCTTCCAGCGTCTGAAGGACGGCCGTCTGAAGCCCGAGTCCACCATGCACGTCTCCGAGACCGCGTGGCGCCAGGGACAAAAAGACAACGAGTCCAAGATGTGGGTGGCGATCAACTCCGATGTCAGCGTCGATGATCTCTTGAAGGGCATCATCGTGCAGTCGGGCGGCGACGCTTGCGTCGTCGTGGCCGAGGCGCTTGGCGGTTCGGAAAGCGGCTTCGCCGAAATGGAGAACGCCCGCGCCAAAGAGCTCGGGCTCACGCATTCGCATTTTGTCAATTCGAGCGGCCTTCCCGATCCCGGCCAATACATGTCGGCGGAGGATCTCGTGAAGCTCTCCGCGCACATCATCGAGGAATATCCCGAGCACTATCCCTATTTCGCGATGAAGGATTTCACCTGGAGTAAGATCCACCAGGACAACCGCAACACGCTTGTCAACGACAACATCGGCGTCGATGGCCTGAAAACCGGCCATACGGACGCTGGCGGCTACGGGATAATCGCCTCCGCGCTGCGCGACGGGCGCCGCCTCATTGTCATCATCAACGGCATGGTGAGCGAGAAGACGCGCATCGCCGAAGCCCGCCGCTTGCTCGACATCGGCTACCGCGAATTCAAGGACTACAAGCTGTTCCAGCCGAACGACGTCATCGCGGAAGCCAACATCTGGGGTGGCGCGAAGACCAAAGTGGCGCTGAAAGTGGCGCAGCCTCTGAACGTTCTCATTCCCGTGGACTCGCGGCGCGACATGAAAGTCACGCTTAAATATGACATGCCCTTGAAAGCCCCAATCGCCGCGGGCCAGCAACTGGGCACGATCACGGTCACCGTGCCGGGCAAGCCCGACAAGGTGGTACCCGCGGTGGCCGCCGAATCCGTGCAGTCGACAGGCATCTTCGATCATATGATGATGGGCCTGCAGATGCTGGTGTTCGGCAACAAGGCTTGATGGCGGGATCGCGCGGGAAGTTCATTACGTTTGAAGGCGGCGAGGGCGCGGGGAAATCCACCCAGGCGCGCTTGCTCAAAGCTGCTCTCGAGGCCCGCGGCAAGGACGCCGTGCTGACGCGCGAGCCGGGCGGAACGCCCGCTGCCGAAGAGATTCGCAAGTTGCTGGTCGAGGGTGCGCCGGAACGCTGGACGCCCCTATCGGAGACCCTCCTTTTCCTCGCCGCGCGCGCCGATCACGTCGCGCGCCTAATCGAGCCTGCGCTCGAGAGAGGCCAGTGGGTTATCTCCGATCGCTTTTCCGACTCCACCATCGTCTATCAGGGGATCGCGCGCGGGCTCGGCACCAACAAGGTCGAACGCTTGTCGGCCGCCGTGCTCGGCGGCTTCGCGCCCGATTTGACGCTGGTGCTCGACGTCGATCCGCGCAAAGGCCTCGCGCGCGCCGGCAAACGCGGCGCGGACGAGAACCGCTTTGAACGTTTTGACGAACGCTTTCACAACGAGCTGATCTCGGGTTTCCGTGCCATCGCCGCGGCCGAACCAAGGCGCTGCACGGTCATCAATGGCGAGGGATCGACCGATGACGTTGCCGCCGCGATCTGGCGCGTGGTCGAGGAGCGTCTTTGCCCGTGAGCGCGCGTGATGAGGACGACGAACCCGATCGCGTCAAGGGTCAGAGCCATCCACGCGAAACCTACGAGCTCATCGGTCAGAACACCGCTTTGCAGCGGGCGGCGCGCGCAATCCGGAGCGGTCGGCCGCCGCAAGCCTGGCTGATCTCGGGCCCACCCGGAACGGGAAAAGCGACGCTCGCCTATCGCATCGCGCGTTATGTGCTGCGTTATGGCGCCACGTCGGAGGGGCCCGATGATCTCGCGGTCGCGCCGAAGGACCCTGTGTCGCGGCAGATCGAGGCTGAAGCTTATCCCGGCCTTCTCGTGCTGAAGCGCCGGCGCGACGACAAGGGCAAGCTCAAGACCGTCATCAATGTCGACGAAATCCGGCGGCTTGGCCCCTTCTTCGGGCTCACCTCGGGCGCGGGCAGTTGGCGCGTCGCGATCATCGACCCCGCGGACGAGATGAACGACAACGCCGCGAACGCGCTCTTGAAAGTTCTCGAGGAGCCGCCGCCGCGCGGACTTCTCATGCTCGTCAGTCACGCGCCGGGCCGGCTCCTCCCGACCATCCGCTCCCGTTGCCAGCGCCTCGACTTGAAGCCGCTCGATGAATCGCTTGTCGTCGAAAGGCTCGCCGTGCTCATCCCCGATACTGCGGCGGAAGATCGCGAATCTTTGGCGCGCCTGTCCGAAGGTTCGCTGGGCTTAGCACTTCGGCTTGCAGGCGAAGACGGACTGAAGCTTGCGCGCGACGCGGAAAGCCTGCTCGAAGCACGAGGGGCTCCGGATATTTCGCAGATCCTCTCGCTCGCCGAGCGGGTCGCGCGGGTACAGGACGGCCTCGATCATTTCGGCGAATTCCTCGCCCAGGCGATATCGCGGCGCATCCGTGCCCGCGCACAAAAGGGCGAGAGCGACAGGCACGCGATCACGCTTTGGGAAGAGATGCACGCGCTCTATGACCGCGCCTCAGGGATTCACATGGAACCCCGTCAGACCGTGATCGCCTCGGCGCTGAAAGTTGCGGAGGCGCGCCGGCGCGGCACGATATAGGAATCGATATGAAGACGGCTCTCGTCCGGGCTGAAGCCTTCTGCGCCCGCTTCGGATTGCGCGTTCCGATCCTGCTCGCGCCGATGGCCGGAGTCCCTGCGCCGGCGCTCTCGGTCGCGGTCGGCAACGCCGGCGGGATGGGGGCCTGCGGGGTGCTGATGATGAAGCCCGAAGAAATCATCGGCTGGGCGAAGGACGTACGGGCGGCGAGCAACGGTGCATTTCAGCTCAACAACTGGATTCCCGATCCGCCGCCCATTCGCGATGCGGCGCAGGAGGCGCGCGTGCGGGACTTTCTGTCCGGCTGGGGCCCGTCGGTTCCTCCGGAAGCCGGTGATGCGGCAACGCCCGATTTCGCGGCGCAATGCGAGGCTGTGCTTGCAGCGGGACCGCCGGTTGTCTCTTCCATCATGGGTCTTTATCCGCCCGAATTCGTGGCGAAATTGAAGGCCCGCGGCATCCAATGGTTTGCGACGGTGTCGACGGTGAAAGAAGCACGTGCGGCGGAAGCTGCGGGCGCGGATGCGATCGTCGCGCAAGGATCGGAGGCGGGAGGGCATCGCGCCGCGTTCGAGGCTTCGACAGCCGAGCGCGAGCTGGTCGGCTTGTTCGCGCTACTCCCCGCAATCGCCGATGCCGTGCGAGTCCCCGTGATCGCGACGGGTGGCGTTGCGGATGCGCGCGGTGTCGCTGCGGCGCTGACGCTCGGCGCAAGCGCGGTGCAGATCGGTTCGGCTTTTTTGCGTACTCCTGAAGCGAAGATCCATCCGGCCTGGGCGGAAGCGCTCGGACGGACCACGCCGGAAGAGACCATGGTGAGCCGCGTTTTCAGCGGCCGGCCCGGCCGCAGCATTGCGACCGATTATGTTCGCGCGGCAACGGCGCCCGATGCGCCTCAGCCCGCGCCCTATCCGGTGCAGCGCGGATTGACTGCACCGATGCGGACCGACGCGCTCAAAAACGGCGATCTTCGGCGTATGCAGGCTTGGGCCGGCCAATCTGCGGCTCTAGCCGTCGCGGAACCCGCAGCCGACATGGTCGCGCGGCTGTGGTCGGGGGCCGAAGCGCTGCTCGTCTGACCACAATTTAGCGAAAGTTTTACCCCAATCGCGTCAAATTGCCGCGGTGAGATGGTCCGGGATGGAACACGGCATGGCTCACACGAATGACGTGTGGTGGCGCCCCGAAGGGCGCAGTCCCTTCGCGCTCGATCCGGCGAAGCCGCGCACGCCCCAGATAGTGTCGGCGATTCTCCAGTTCGGCGTCATCTTTGGAGGTCCCGCGCTCGGATTGTTCGCGATCGCGCATTACCCCCCGCTTGTCGAAGACCGCATCATCTATTTCGACGGCATCGCGAGCATCTCGCTGTGCTTCTCTTTGAGCTTTCTCTTGTTCTCCGACAAGAGCTTCCCAAAGGGTATGCCGATGAGCATGAAGCTTGTCTTTCGTGCGGGCTTCGGTCTGTGCATGACGTTTCTGCTCTTAGGAATCGGCGGCATCGCGAATGGGTATAGGACGCCCATCATCGAGCGGCCTGCGGCTGTCGTCGCCAAGCACGAGACGCTCCAGCGCGATCCCGCACACCGGGCGCACTATGTCGCTGTTCGCGCTTGGTCGGGATCCAAGACCGTCGTGGAGCTCGACGCGTCGCGCGAGGTCTACGATCGCCTCAACGTGCCGGTGACGGCCATCGACACGCCGGAAGAAGTGCTCGAGAGGATGCCCGATGACGCGCAAGTCGAGCTGTCGGTCGGTCAGGGACGGCTTGGCCTGGAATGGCTGAAGGCGATCTCGCTGCCCTGACGGTTTATTGCGCTTGCAGGAAGCTCAAGCGCTCGGCGACGGCGGCCTGGGGAAACACATAGCCGCAGCTCTTGCAGGTCCGTTGTTTCTCGTCGGCGTTGAAGGCTTCGTACATCTTCAAGACTTGCTGCGTGAAGTCGCCCTGGGCGATGGTGTGCCAGAGCACCTTTTCGTCGCACTTTTCGCAGAACCAGAGGAAGGATTCCTTCTCGTCCGCCTTGCGCTTGCGCTCGATGACAAGGCCCCAGGTGCCGGGTCCTCGCCGCGGTGAATGCGGAAGATTACCCGGACAAAGGAATATCTCGCCTTCGCGGATCTTCACGACTTCGCGTCGCGCGCCTTCCGGTTTCAGATGCAGCTCGATGTCGCCTTCGATCTGATAGAAAAACTCCTCGCCGGGCTCGAGATGGAAGTCGAGCCGCGCGTTCGGCCCCGCCAAGACCATGACGATGAATTCCCTTTCGTGCAGGAGCACGCGGTTGGTCTTATAGGGCGGATTGAAGAGGTGACGGTTCTCTTCTATCCAGCGCTTGACGGCGATCGCGGAAAAAATCGGCGGCATAGTTCCTAGTTTCGCCGTAGCAAAAATAGCTTGTCATCCCCGGCGAGCCGAGCGAAGCGAGGCGAGGGAAGGGGATCCAGACGCGTCTGGGTTCCCTTCCCCTTGCGATGCTGACGCATCGCTTCGGCCGGGAATGACAACAGTATTTTACAGCGGCTTTGGACGCTCGTTCAGCTCGATGGATGTGCCCCATTCGTCATGAATGAACGCAAGCGCCGCACCTGTGTCCTTGTTCTTGGTGTACGGGCGATCGAACGGGATGCCCATCGCCTGGAGCTTCTTGCAGAAGGCTTCCAGGTTCGTCACATCGAAGCCGATATGGTCGAGCGTGTGCCCCTTGGTCGGAACCGTAGGCCCGGTCGCCTTGCTGAAGGAAAGATTGACCCCCGGAATATCGGCGGCGACGTTGGTCCCGCGCATGCCGGGCTTGGCCCCGAACACTTTGCCATACCAGGCCTGGATCTTTGGAATCTGGTCTTCCGGCACGTAGAAATGCACGTGATGGTTCTTGATCGGGACCGTCTGGTCTTTGTCTTCGAGAATCTCGATCCGCATGCCGTCGGGCGTGGTGACGAAGGCCTGATCCATCCTGCCGTTGCCGCCCGGCTCGACCGTGATGCCGGCCGCGCGCCATTTGGTGATCGACTGCTGGACGTTGGGCACCAGGAAGCCGACATGATTGACGACCGTACCGACCGTTCCACCGGTTGCAGGCGGCGTGCCCGGTCCCTGATTCAAGAACACGACGACGCCTGGGAATTTCACCAGATCGAAGTTCCCGTTCTTGGTGTAGACGCCGCCCATGGTCACAAGGAGCTTCTTGTTGGCCTCGATGTCTTTCGAGTTCATGTGCCAATGGCCCATGGTGACGCCCATCGCGTTGGGTGGGGCCGGCTGAGCCGATGCGCCGGTCAGGGTGAAACCCAACATCAGGCAAAGCGCTGCAAACAGTCTCGTCATGGAGTGCTCCTCAAGCGTTCGGAGTGAAGTGCAACGGTTATCGCAGGACGTTCTCGGTCGGTGCGTTCCCATTCTGGGAAAGCGTGCGGCCGTCGGGAAGCTGTGCCGCCATGTATTGGCCGCCGCGCGAGCCGTCCTTCAAGGGATGCATGGTGACCGTGATCTTGTCACCGGGCTTGATGCTGTCGACCTTCCACCCTTGAGCGGCGATCTGGCCGACGGAGCCCATCTCGAAGGACCATTCGACGGTACGCCCTGTCTTCTCGTCATTCGCCGTGATGTGGATCCAAGCATGCGGGTTAGTCCACTCGAACTCCTTCACCGTGCCGCTGATCTTGACCGTCTTCTCGTGGTCGAACATGGCGAAGGAATGATGCGCAAGCGCCGGCGCCGCGATGAAGGCAATGGCTGCGGCCGATAGGGCGATCGTCGTAAGCTTCATGGCGTTTCCTCTTGTCCCGAATGGCCTCGGTATCGGAATTATCCTACCATAGCCGGAAGACCCATGGACACGGGGAGGAACATCTTGCGTCTGATCGCGATTTCGCTCGTAGCCGCGGCAGTTTTGGGCTCAACCGCGGCTTTCGCCGCCTGGAAAGAGTATCCCTACAAGGAGCTGGGCTTCGTGGTGGAGTTCCCCGATCCGCCGCAGGCCTCGAACGGCAATTACCGGACCGTGCTCGTCGATTCGGCGCCGGTCCATATCTACTCGCAGCACCAGGAAGGCGCGCTCTTCGTGGCGAGCGTCGTCGATCTCCAGTCAAGAGCGGAAGACGGCGCGAGCCTGATGACGGAGGCCGAGTTCAATCTCGGTCTCTTGGGAGACATCAGCGGCACTTCCGTCTCGCGCGTCGAGCCCGGCAAGGCGGCGGTGTTCGGACGCTTCATCACCATCGACTGCAAGAGCGGGAAGGTCCCGGACCAGCCGGGACAGACGGAAGCAGCGCACAGCTGGTATCAGGCGATCTCTGGTACGCAGTGCCCCGATGGCGGCCGTTTGACAGTCAACATGTTCTTTCACCGCGGTCGGCTATACTTGGTCCAGGGGATCAATCTTCCCAGCACGGAAGACAACAACTTCGGCCCGGCGGCTTTGAGGTTTGCTAACTCGATCAGCTTCTTCGCGCCCGACGGCAGCCGCAACCGCGCTGATGGCAACGGCGGCTAGGCTTAGAAGTCCGGCTTCGGCGCGCTCGGTACCGGGACAAGATCGAGATTGAAGTAGTCAACCGGCTGCTCGGAGCAGACGAGCTCGGTCCATGGGCGCTCGGGCCGGC
The DNA here is from genome assembly GCA_035632215.1 of Micropepsaceae bacterium. Taxonomy (GTDB): domain Bacteria; phylum Pseudomonadota; class Alphaproteobacteria; order Micropepsales; family Micropepsaceae; genus CAIYRG01. The sequence goes on from DASQHF010000101.1 coordinate 10,119, forward strand.
GCGACCAGCGCTGCTTTGCGAACCACGGCATATTGAACGTGCCCGGGTCCTCGACCCTGATGTCGACCTGCAAGGTCTTGCCGCCGTCGACGAGATGGAAGCGCTCGATCACGTGCAGCGCCGTCGTGTGCGGCGTGCGGTAGTTGTCGACGAAGGTCTTGTCGTTCATGCCGATGGTGTCAACGACGAGCGTGTCGCCCTCGTAGTGAGCCACCGATTCTCCGTACCAGGACGGCTTCAAATTAGCCGAATGGGGCACGTTCAAGTAAAAATGCCGGACCTGCTGATCGTGCTCCTCGACCATCAGCACTTCCTTGGACGTCTGGATGAAGAACATCGGCCGGTCGCGCTCGTAGATGTCGAAGTCCGGAACGCCACCCGGCCAGCAGCGCTCGCGCGACGTGAACGGGACTTTGCCCGCGAGCACCGCCTCGTTCACCTTACGCATGCTTTCGATCGCTTGCGGCTTCAGAATCGGATTGTTCAGTTCTGCGACGCGATAGGTCGACTGCCCCACATTGTTGGGTACGTAGGGATGATCCTTCTGCGAAATGACGGGACCGGGCCCGTTGTCGGGCGGCAGGAAGTCGTCGCCTGCGATGCGATCGGGCACCCAGGCGGTTGATCCATCGGGACCAAAGATCGGAACGTTGGTCTGCTGCGCCGGCGCCGTGCCGAACGCGGTGCAGACGAGGACGGTTGCAAGGGCGGCAAGTTTCTTCATTTCGCAACTCCTGCCGATAGCAATAGGGGTTCGCCATCCTATCATGCGCGCGGCCGAGCTTGAATTCGCGCGTTAGCTCGGACAGTGTCCGGCTATGCTGGTCGACAGCCACTGTCATCTCGATTTTCCCGATTTCGTGCCCGAGCGTGACGCGGTGCTTGAGCGCGCCCGTGCTGCGGGTGTCGGGCATTTCCTCACTATCGGAACGGGTCTTGCGCGCTTTGAAGGTGTTCGCGCGGTCGCCGAAGGCGCGCCCGATATCGACTGCACGGTCGGCATTCATCCGCACGATGCCGCGAAAGAGCCTCTGTCCGGTCCTGAACCGCTGCTGAAAGAAAGCGCCCATCCCAAGGTCGTCGGCTTCGGCGAGTCGGGGCTCGACTTCTATTACAATCACAGCCCGCGCGAAGAGCAGATCAGGAATTTCCGTGCCCATATCGCGGCCGCGCGCCAAGCGAAGCTGCCACTCGTCGTGCACACGCGCGACGCCGAAGACGACACCATAGCGATTTTGCGCGAAGAGCAGGCGCACGGGTGCTTCGCGGGCGTGATCCATTGCTTCACCGGCACGCCGCGGCTGGCCTCCGCCGCCCTGGAACTCGGGCTCTACATTTCCGTTTCCGGCATCGCGACGTTCAAGAAGTCGGAAGATTTGCGCGCGACGATCAAGAGCGTGCCGCTCGATCGGCTGCTCGTCGAAACGGACGCGCCTTATCTCGCGCCGCAGCCCGTCAGGGGCAAGCGCAACGAGCCGGCCTTCGTCGTCCACACCGCGGCGATGCTGGCGGACTTGAAGGGCGTCAACGCTGACGAGCTCGCGGACATCACCACAAGCAATTTCTTCCGCCTGTTCGCTAAAGCGAAGCGATGACGTGAGCGACGCGCTGACCGTCACGATTCTGGGCTGCGGCTCATCGGCGGGCGTGCCGCGACTAGGCGGACCGGACGGGGCAGGGGACTGGGGCGCCTGCGATCCCACGAACCCGAAGAACCGCCGCCGCCGCTGCTCGATCCTGTTACGGCGCGGCGAAACGACGGTGCTCGTCGATACGTCACCCGACATGCGGGCGCAGCTTCTGGACGCGCGCGTGTCGCATCTCGACGCGGTATTGATGACGCACCCTCACGCCGATCAGACGAACGGCATCGACGATCTGCGGCCGTTGACGTTCCTGATGAAAAAGCGCGTCGACATGTATGCTGATACCGCAACCCTTGATCATCTTTCGAACCAGTTTGCCTATTGCTTCTCGACGCCCGAGGGCAGCGAGTACCCGCCGATCATCACCGGACACGTCGTGCCTGAGCCGTTCCGCGAAATGGCGTTCGAGGGCAGGGGAGGTGCGATCCCGGCGCGCGCCTTCTGGCAGGAACACGGCCCCGTACGCTCGCTTGGTTACCGCTTCGGTCCGGTTGCTTATTCGAGTGACGTCTCCGGTCTCGACGAAGGCACATTCGCAGCGCTTGAAGGAATCGAATGCTGGATCTTGGATGCGCTCCGCTATAGGCCGCACCCGACGCATGTGAACGTCGAGACGGCGCTCTCCTGGATCGCGCGAGTCAAACCAAAGCGCGCGATCCTGACCAACCTTCACATCGATCTCGATTACGAGCGCTTGCGTGCCGACCTGCCCAAAGGCGTCGAGCCGGCCTATGACGGCATGACGATCACGGCGCGGCTCCATGGGCAGCCTTGAGCCGCCCATCACATGAGCCCGCGACAGCAACACTGGGAGGAAGTCTACCGCACCAAAGCGGCAGACAAAGTGAGCTGGTATCAGCCGAACCCTGCGCCTTCGCTCGAGATGATCTACGCAAGCGAGATCGCGCGCGGCGCCGCAATCATCGACGTCGGGGGCGGGGCTTCGATGCTGGCTGACGCGCTTCTGGATGCAGGCTTCCTCGACATTTCCGTCCTCGACATCGCGGCGTCGGCTCTCGATATCTCGAAGTCGCGGCTTTCCGCCCGCGCGCGCGATATCAACTGGATCGTCGCCGACGTGCTCACATGGAAACCCTCGCGCGCCTACGATCTCTGGCACGACCGCGCGGTGTTTCATTTCCTGACGGCGACGGAAGATCGCGCGCGCTATCGCGCAATACTCGAGAAAGGGCTCAAGCCAGGTGGCACACTCGTGATCGCCACCTTTGCCGAGGACGGGCCGGAAAAGTGCAGCGGCTTACCGGTACAGCGCTGGTCGCCAGATTCTTTGGCCGCAGAGCTCGGACCGCAGTTCAAGCTCGAACAACATTTCCGCGAAGCGCACCACACACCGTGGGACTCGGTGCAGGCCTTCACCTGGTGCCGATTCAAATATCTTTAATTAAGAAACTTGTCGTGGCCCGCGTGCGGCGTGCGCGGGCCATGACAGATGGGGCGGAGTTACCCCCACAGCTCTTTCGTCGCGAGCCGCGCGCCTTCGGACAAGCTCTTGAACTTCGGCCAGACGATCGTCGGATGTACTTCGGGCACAGCGCGCGGCATGGAGGCAAAGCCGCAATCGGCGCCCGCGATCACGTTGTCACGCCCGACCACGCGCGCATAGCGGACGATGCGCTCGGCGACGAGCTCGGGATGCTCGACGATCACCGAGCAATGCGTGATCACGCCCGGGATGATGGCCTTGCCTTTGGGTAGCTTCACGTTCTCCCAAATCCGCCATTCGTGCTCGTGGCGCGGGTTGGCCGCCTCGAAGGAATAGTAATTCGCGCGGATCTTCAAAACCGCGTCGAGCAGATGCTTGAACTCGATGTCGTGCACGCGTGGCCCCATGTTGATGCCGTAGCAGGTGTGATGACGGACGCGATCTTCAGGCAAATCGCGCAGGATATGATTCAAAATTTCCACATAATGGCCGGCCCACCGCTTCACGTCGTCGAGCGATAAATCCGGGCACAGCATGTAATGCATGGCGAGATTGGGATCGTCGATCTGGAGCATGAAGCCCGCGTCGATGATCGCTTTATATTCCTCGCGCATCGCGTCCCCGATGGCGATCAGGAACTCGTCGCTCGACTTGTAGAACTTGTTCAGGTGATAGCGCTCGATCTGGCCGGGCGAGATCGCCGGGACGAAGACGTCGACGACATCCTTGCCCTTGAGCGCGGTCTTTAAGTTCTCAAGATCGGTCTTGAGCTGCTGCTGGCCGATATACCGGATCGGCCCCGTGCACAGCATGGGCGGCGGGCGCGAGCCGGAATGGCCTTGGGCGTAGAACTCGGGGAATGACCGCTTCTCGCGGCTATCCAGCTGCGGCGGGCTGTCCTTGCGTGGCTCGATCCCCGACAGCCGCTCATGGATATAAGTGATGAAGCCGGGCTTCGACTGCTCGCCGTCATCGACAATGTCTAGGCCGGCCTCGACCTGGCGGTTGACGACGTCCATGACTGCCTCGCGAACGGCCCTGGCGTAGGCCGGTCCGTGCGTCTCGCCGTCGGCCATCATGTGCGAAAGCGCGTCTGGTCGGGGCAGGCTTCCGACATGGGTGGTGAGAATGCGCTTTCCGCGCTCGCGTTCGATGGCCATGGGTTCCTCCGTTGGTCGTAGCTTTGCGTCCCGACGGGGTCAGCGCAACCGCGCGGCGGTTGCCACTGCGAAGGTCTACTGTTTATTGGCGATTATATACTTGAGTTAAGGCCCCACAAGGGCTAGAGCGGAACCTAACAGCCGCTTGCTCAAGGAATCGGGGCGGACCCCGGCATATGATCGTCGCCAATATTTCCCACGGGGTCCGCCCGTTTAGGACTGCGCCATGGGCGCGAAAATCACTAATGCTCATGCCTCGGCTCTGTTGCCGAGTTCCGTCCCCGCTGCTGCGCTCGATATTCCTCTTCATCCGGAACTGTTGGCAGTGGCGGAAGAGATTGCCGACGGGTCCGATGTGATCGGGCTTGAGCGGTGGCGACTCGAAGTCCTTCTTCGAGCTGTTCTTTATGTCGATCGGTCTTTACGGGACCATAGCGAAGCTGGCGAGCGTGAGAGATCACCGTAGCCCATTCACCTAGCTCTGATCTTATGGCGTTGATGTGTTGCCAAAGGGTCTTCACGGCCTTCTCGGTTAGGATGGTATAGCTTCTGCCACCCTTTCGATCCGGGCGTACCGCATAGGCCGTCGGAACGTCCGTAATTCGCGCATGAACGACCACGTCGCGATAGACCTTCAATTGTGAGAACTGTGCTACCGCCGCGCTGATCTCTTTGCGCGCCTGATCCTCAAGTGGCAGGGTTTCAATGGCGATTTGGATTATTTGCGCGATGCCGTCCAGGCCGTTAATGCGCGACGTGATCTCATATTTGTCGCCAGGAAATGTGAGGCAGGACTCGAACATATCGTATAGGGCCGACGCGGCATCGTTATAGGTCATAGCGACCGCACCAATGGCCTCAAGCTGGCCCTTGCTGAAGTTCTCTAGGGTTTCTCCCCAGCGCCAACCACTTCGCCACTGCTTACTTTTCATATCCTCGCGTCCCAGTTATCGTGCGTCCCATATGAGCGACAAGACCGAAAACGATGCCTACAGCGACGCTGAAGCCGAGCAGCGCTTCAAGACGACGCTGAAGCGTATGCTCAGCACGCCGCACAGGCTGCACAGCGACTCGAAAAAGCCCCGCACGAAGAAGGCTAAGAAGTCCGTTCGAGCAAAGCCAAGATCGCGCGGAGCTTAGCGCGGCCAGCCCTGAATTTCGCGTCTTTAGTGAGCCGTCTGTCGATAGGTAAGGCGCTTCCCTTCGGCACCCTTGAGGATACGTTCGGCCCGCATTTCATCGTTGACGCCAAATGCGGCGCGGTTGCTGGCCCGGAAATCGAACTCGGCAAGATAGCGGTGCAGGTGTTGCTCGCCACAGTGTTGATACGTGCCGACCATGCCGCGCTTGAAAATGCTGAAATAGCCTTCCGCCGTGTTGGTATGGACTTTCCGCCCCTTCTTGCCTTTGCGGACGTATTGCTTGTTGTGATCGACGCTCTCGTGTTCGGCGGTCGCGCGGTTGAACTTGTAGTATTGCGCGCCGTCCGTGTGCAGGATGCTCTTGGGATCGACGTGGCCGAACAGTGCCGGGAGAATTTCATCGCGGCTCGGTTCGCCCGCCAATGGGAAAGACAGGATGCGTCCGCCGCGCTCCACGAGGCTCAGGACGGCGATGTTCTTCTTGTAGCCGTGACCGATCCTCGTCTTGCGCGAACGGCTCAAAACTGTTTCGTCCGCTTCCACGACCTTGTTCTTGCCGCCGATCTTCGGGGCGGTCGCGGTCGGGGCCATAGCTTCCCTGATACGGTGCGCCATGAACCACGCGGACTTGTACGTGATCCCAAGCATCCGGTGCAGCTGGTGAGCCGAGATGCCTTTCTTGGAGGATGACATCAGGTGCATGGCGAGCAGCCACTTGTGCAACGGAATGTGCGACCGCTCGAACACCGTGCCGGTGCGAACTGTGAACTTGCCGTGGCAACCGTTGCACACGAACATTCCAGCCTGTGTCAGTCCGCCCATCTTGTGAACCGTGTCCACGCCGCACAGCGGGCAGGTCACGCCGTTAGGCCAGCGGTCGGCTTCCATGAAGGCAATCGCGGCGGCTTCGTTCGTAAATTCGGGCTTGGTTAGATCGGCGGTCATCGGAAATCCCTTTCAATGACCGCATTTCTAGCCCTTGTAGCGTTTTAAGTCAAGTATATAATCGCGTGTTTATTCGTCATTATGTACTTGACACATGCAGGAGAAAACCTTATGTTTACGGCATAAGGAGTTAGCCGCCATGCCTAAGAACATCCCCCTTCGCTTTAGAGACGAAGAGGCTGCCCGCGCCCATTTGGAGCGTATCCAATGGCCGGATGGGCCGATCTGCCCGCATTGCGGCGTCGTGGACAAAGCCTCCCGC
>DASQHF010000102.1:0-5170 GCA_035632215.1 Micropepsaceae bacterium
CCCCACGCAGCGGTGCAAGTTTGACGAAACCCGTGGGTCGGTGTCTGACCCCACTCACTCTTCCAGCGGCCGCTTTGCCGTTTCTTTCGCCGCGAGGATCGCTGCGAGCGTCACACCAAGCGCGGCGGCCACGTACCACGACACCGCCAGCGTATTCCCGAACCGCTGGTACAAATAAGCCATCAACAGCGGCGCGAAGCCGCCGCCCACGACCCCTGCAAAAGTGTAAGCGAGCGAGCAGCCGGTATAGCGGACGGGAGTCGCGAACTGCTCTGCGACGAAAGCAGCCTGCGGCCCGAACATCATCGAGTGGAGAATCAAGCCCGCAATCGCTGCAAGCACGATCACAAACGCGCTCATCGTATCAAGCAGCGGGAAGTAGGCGAACGCGAAGAGAACCGCGAGCGCTGCGCCAAAGCCGTAGACGAGGCGCCGCCCGAGAACATCCGAGAGAAGCCCGAAAAGCGGAACCGAGATCGCATTGAATACGGCCGCTATGAGGACCGCGCGCAGCGCAAAGTCGCGCGAGAGATGCAGCACCGCGGTGAGGTAGGTGAGCGTGAACACCACGATCAGCGCGAAATGAACGTCGGATCCGACGCGGCAGCCGGCGGCGATGAAGAGTCTCCGCCAGTGGTGACGTAGCACGTCGTTCACCGGCGCTTCTGCCTTGCGGTGCGAGGACTCGAGCGCTTCGAACATCGGTGTCTCCTCGACGCCCAAGCGTACCCAAAGGCCGAACGCAACCAACACGAGACTCAACAAGAAAGGCACACGCCAGCCCCAGGCGACGAAATCCGCATCGCTCAAGCTCGCAGTGAGAACCGTGATCGCGGCCGTCGCGACCAGTGTTCCTCCAGACGGCCCGACTTGAGTCCAAGACGCGTTCAAGCCTCGGCGGTCCTGTCGGCCGTGCTCCATGGACAAGAGCACCGCGCCCGCCCACTCGCCGCCAAGGGCCACGCCCTGGAGAAAGCGCAGTGTGACCAACAACAGCGGGCTCAACACGCCGATCGCCGAATAGCTCGGCAGGAGGCCGATCGCGGCCGTCGTCAGCCCCATCAGCACGAGCGTGATCATGAGCACCGCGCGCCGGCCGAGCTTGTCGCCAAGATGCCCGAACACCATGCCGCCCAATGGGCGCGAGACATAGCCGACTGCATAAGTCGAGAACGCGAGAAGAATGCCCGCCAGTGGATCGACGGCGGGAAAGAACACCTGGTTGAAGATCAGCGCCGCCATCGTGTTGTAGATGGTGAAGTCGTACCACTCGAGCGTGGTGCCGATCATGCTCGCGGCCGCGAGCCGCGCACGGAGTGTGTTCGGCTGGGCAGCGAGAGTTGATGCAATGCTCGGCGCGCTCATCCTCACCCACTGTGTCATGGCCCGCGAAAGCGGGCCAGCCAGCGGCCGCGCGTCTGCGCGGCCAATTAGTTTTTTGCGCATGCGGATGCACGCGCGCTGGGCCCCGCTTTCGCGGGGATGACACTTCATGCTCAATCCGGCAGGCGTTGCCCTTTGGTCTCAACCGCAAGCGGAATGATGAAAAGCCCCAAGGCAAACGCGATCGCGGTCAGCGCGACAGGCGTTCCCAGTGTTCCCATGCTCAACACCGCTGCGCCGAGAACGAAATTCACCCCCGCGCCGATGAAGCGCCCGAACGAGGTCGCAAAGGCGAACGCGGTCGCACGCACGCGGGTCTCGTATTGCTCGGGAAGCCAGAGCGAGAACGCGGCAAAATTGCCGCCGCCGACGCCTAGGAAAAAGAGAACCGCGATGAACGGCGTGAGCCCGTCCTCGAGATAGAACGCCCAGCCGAAAGCGAGCGGAATCGTCACGGCCATGATCGCGAAATAGAGCGCGAGCGCGCGCTTGCGTCCCCAGCGTTCCGCCAAGATGGGCATTGCGAGACATCCGAGAATCGTGCCGATGGAAAGGAGGCCCGTCCCGATGGAGGCCATCCGGGCGGCGCCCGCCGCATCCATGCCTCCTTTCCGCGCGAGCTGCACAATCGCCACCGGTTCGTAGACCGCCGCCGCCCACAGCCCAATGATCGCGACCGTCAACAATGCGACATTGGTCAGCGTGCGGCGGAGGTAACGAGAGGAGAAAAGCTCGGCCAAAGGATGGGTGCGCTTGGCCTCCACTTCGTGCGCTTTCCAGCGCGGCGGGTCCTTGACGGAGAAGAGCGTGATCAGCCCGACGACGACCGGCACGAGGCCGCAGAGGAACATCGCGCGCCAGCCATAGGCGGCACCGATCGTATAGTTGAGCGCGGAGGCGACGAAGAAGCCGAAATAGTATCCGGTCTGGAGATACCCCGCGCCCATCTTGCGCCGATCCTCGGGCCAAGCTTCCGCAACATAGGTTCCGGCAAGGGCCCACTCGCCGCCAATGCCGACGCCGGAAAGGAAGCGGAAGATTCCCAGCTGCCAGACGTCCTGCGACAGCGCAGCCGCGCCGGTGAAGACCGCATACATGAGGATCGTGCCCGCGAGCGTCTTGGCGCGTCCGAAGCGGTCGGCAATGGGCCCCCAGATGAACGCCATGCCCCAGCCGGCGAGAAATATTCCGAACAGGATCGAGCCGACGCGGGCGATCTCGCCGGGCGTCGCTTCCAGGCCCGATTTCGGCAACAGCTCCGTCAAGGACGGCGTCAAGACGAGCACGAAGATGACGGAGTTCATCCCGTCGAGCAGCCAGCCGAGCCATGCCGACCAGAAGCCCAAGATTTGCTGGCGGTTGAGCGGCGTCTTCTTCGCCGTAACTGTCATCACGCGATCCGCGACGGCCACGTGCCCTCCCGATTTCTTGCCCTTGCTTCCCTCACTCTAGCCCATTTTGGCGCGCCGCATCTTGTCCTTGGCACCGAACCTCGCCCCGGCCGTTTTCTCAAAAACGAGAAAGGAGCAGACCATGGACAGAAACCCGAAAGGCAAGCTGCACAAGCGCGAGGACGAGGACAAGAAGCTCGACGAGGCGCTCGCCGACACCTTCCCTGCCAGCGACCCACCGTCTCAGACCGACCCCAACAAGCGCGTAGGGCGCACGAGGACTGCCGACAAGAAAACGTCGCGCAAATCCCATTGAGAGCTGGCCTCTCGCAATGAAGTTGCCGGATACGCGGCCCCTGGAATAGGCTTTGCCTCGATCCCATCTTTCAAGCGACCAAGCTCGAAACGAACAAAGAAGGAGGCAAGCCATGCCACTGCGTATCGGCGATACCGCGCCCGATTTTCAGGCACAAACGACCCAAGGTCCCATCCGTTTCCACGAGTGGTTGGGGAATTCGTGGGGCGTCTTGTTCTCCCACCCCAAAGACTTCACGCCGGTCTGCACCACCGAGCTCGGCTACATGGCACGGCTGAAACCCGAGTTCGACAAACGCAACGTGAAGATCATCGGCCTCTCGGTCGATCCCGCGGACAGCCATTCGCGCTGGGCCAAGGACATCGAGGAGACGCAAGGCTCGGCGGTGAACTATCCGATGATCGGCGATCCCGATCTTAGCGTCGCCAAGCTCTATGACATGCTCCCTGCCGAGACCGCGGGGGATTCGACGAAGCGCACCGCCGCGGACAATCAGACCGTGCGCAACGTCTACGTCGTCGGCCCCGACAAGAAGGTGAAGCTCATCATCGTCTATCCGATGACGACGGGCAGGAATTTCGACGAGCTCCTGCGCGTGATCGATTCCATGCAGCTCACGGCCAAGCATAAAGTTGCGACGCCGGTCAATTGGAAGCAGGGCGAGGACGTCATCATCGCGGGATCCGTCACCGATGACGACGCCAAGAAGATCTATCCCCAAGGGTGGAAAGCGCCCAAGCCTTACTTGCGCATCGTGCCGCAGCCGAAGGGCTGAAGAATTCGTCCGTAGACCGATTAAACGTCACTCTCGTCCGCAGCCGCTTTGGCGAAGGCGGGCGAGAGCGGCGTTTCCGCTTTCGGCGGCTGGATCGGCGCCTTATCGCGCTCCGGCCCTACCATCGCTTCCGAGAAGCGGTCGATGCGGCGTAGAGGCGGGAACATCCACATCCATAAGCTCACGACCGCAAGCGTCCCGAAGCCGCCGATGACAACCGCGGGGACCGTGCCGAACAACCCGGCACTCATGCCGGCGCGGAATTCGCCAAGCTCGTTCGAGGCGCCGACGAAGAGCGAATTCAACGAACCGACGCGCCCGCGCATGTGATCGGGTGTCGCGAGCTGCACGAGCGCCGAGCGCACATAGACGCTCACCATGTCGCCGGCGCCCGCCATCGCGAGCGCGGCGAACGAGAGATAGAAGTCGCGCGACAGCCCGAACACGATGGTGCTCACGCCGAACAGCGCCACGCAGGTGAACATCCGCATCCCGACATGACGGTGCAACTGCCAGCGCGCGAGCGTGAACGCGACCACGGCCGCGCCCATCGCGGGCGCCGTGCGCAGGAAGCCCAACCCCCAGGGGCCGGTGTGAAGGATGTCGCGCGCAAAGATGGGCAGGAGCGCCGTGGTGCCGCCCAAGAACATCGCGAACAGATCGAGCGAAATCGCGCCTAACAGGATCGGCCGCCGCCGCATGTAATTGATTCCGTCCTTGATGCGCATGAGCGTGCTGCTCTCGTCGCGCTCACGCCGATAGGCGCGAATGCGCAAATTCCACATCGCAAGCAATGTGAATACGTAAAGGCAGAAGCAGATGCCGTAGTTCGTGGCCGGACCGAGGTCATAGAGAAATCCGCCGAGTGCGGGCCCCAAAATGATCGCGATGCGATAGGCCGAAGCGTTCCAGGCGATTGCTTGCGGGAGCTTCTCGAGCGTCACCAAGAACGGGAGGAAGGACTGGATTGCGGGCTGCGACAGCCCGAGCGCGACACCTAGAAGCGTGATCACGCTGTAGAACGCCCACATTGCATGCACGCCCGTAAGCGTAAGCAGGAGCAGAAGAAATGAGGTAAGCGTTTGGACGAGATAGCTCGCCATCAGCATGCGGCGGCGATCCACCCTATCGGCGAGGTCGCCAGCCGGTAGCACGAGGAGAAGCATGGGCAGGAACACGCTCAAGCCCACGAAGCCCAAGGCCACCGGATTGCGGGTGATGTCGTAGACCTGCCAGCCCACGGCAACCGATTGGATCTGAGTCCCGAGCGTGCTCGCGAAGCGCACCGAGAGATAGAGCCCGACG
>DASQHF010000103.1:0-23662 GCA_035632215.1 Micropepsaceae bacterium
GCGCGGGCCATGACACCTTTTTGGAGGAGATTTGACCTCTGGTTGGAGGGTGTGCAGGCGCGCTTTGATCTGGATCAAAGATCAGAAAAGAAAGAAACCGGTCGCGTAAAGCACAGAGGTCTTCTTTCACAACGCGCGATGCTTACGTCCTTCTTGAGTGCGGGATCATCCGCGCAAAGCAAAACCCGGAGGGATCTATGAGGTTCAAAGCCGTTTCTTTAGGAGTCATCGCCGCCGCCTTCACTGTCAGTGCGGCTTCCGCTCATCACTCGTTCGCCATGTTCGACGCCGAGAAGTCGGTGAAGCTCGAAGGGACGATCAAAGAGTTCCAGTGGACCAATCCGCATAGCTGGATCCTCTTGAACGTTCCGAACGCGCAAGGCGTCGAAGAGCAATGGGCAATCGAGATGGGCGCGCCCGGCGGCTTGGCGCGCCAAGGCTGGGTGCCCAAGACCTTGACGCCCGGCATGAAGGTGAGCGCCGTCATTCATCCCTTGAAGGATGGAACGCACGGCGGCCAGTTCATGGCCGTGACGCTTCCGGAGGGCAAGGTGATGGGCAATCCGAACGCCGCCGCGGGCGCCAACGCCGGCGCGAATTAGTTGGACACCGCCCTCCCCCTCTCTCCTCGTTCGAGAGAGGGGAGGGCGGGCTTGGCTGTCTCGCCGTTTTATTCCCGCAGAGCCGCTCCGTTGCGAAAAATTTATCCGTGCAGGAGCACAATTCCCGGCTCATAATCCGTCCGAAACAGCGAATCTCTCCAAGGAGGGAGCGCAGCATGAAACGGAAGAACACAATCCTCGCGGCGGCGGCTCTTGCGATCACGCTTGCCGCCCAGCCCGTGCTGGCCGCGGGCGAGTCTTGCGCCCAGATCAGCCGAATCTTGTCCATGCAGGTGCTCGACCGCAACACGATACTTGTGACCCTGCTCGATTACACCCAATACACCGTGCATATGCGCGGCGCCTGTATTGGTCTTGATCGGAACGCGTTGCACTTGAGCTTCCGCCCGCTCACGCAAAGTACGGTTGCCTGCATCGGCGCCGGCGACACGGTGAGCTACAACCTTCCTGGAGAGAACACGCCAGTGAGGGTCCGTGGTTCGACGCAGACGCCGTGCTTCGTGGGGAGCGTGACGCCAGGCGCGCCCGCGCGCTAGGACTACTTCGCGTCCTTATGCGCGTCAGCCCAGGCGGTGACGGCGGCGAGCGTGTTGCCGACGTGATGCTCAGGATCCAGCGCATGATAGGCGTAAAGGATATTGCCCTCGGGCGAGATCACATAGGACGTGCGGTCGGCAAGCTTCAAGAAAGACGACAGCACCGCGTCATAGGAGCGCGTGATGTTCCCTGTCGGATCGGCGGCCACGGGAAACGCGCTGCGGCATTCGGTGACCGAGAATCGGTCGAGCACCGAGATGCGATCGCGCGAAACGCCGATGACGGTTGCGCCAAGGGCCTCAAACTTAGGTACCGCTTCGGCGAACTCGTGCGCTTCGACCGTACAGCCGGGCGTGAACGCGGCCGGATAGAAGTAGAGCACCACGGGTCCTTTCTTCCGTGCATCGGCCAGCGAGAAGTCGAACTCCTTGCCGCCAAGAGTAGCGCGCGTGCTGAAGTCGGGTGCGTTCGCTCCGGCTTTGAGCTGCGCGTAGGCCGGCGAGGCGATAGCGAGTGCGAGTCCAAGAGCAGCGGCGAAACTTTTCATGATTGCCTCTCTCAGAAGTCGGGGGTTTTGGCGACGGGGATCGCGGTCTCCTTGCCCGCATAATATTCGTGCGTGTTCTCGGCACAGACCGATTCGGCCCAAGGATCGATCGGCCGCCGATAGGTCACCGTTCCGGACCACATGGCGTTCAGCATCCCGGGATCCTCGACACGGATTTCGAGCTGAAGTCCCTTGTCCTGGACGTCGGCGTTGATCTCGACCCCGTCGCCGTTCTCGCCTCGCACCGGACCGTTCTCGCGCTCACTGCGATCAGCGAATGCCCGCGCGGTCGCGGCATCGACGAGACGGAAGCGCTCGACCACATGCAGCGCCGGACTGAACGGCGTCCCCATAATGTCGGTCATGGGAAAGGGCCCGAGCTTGATGCCGACTGTGTCGACGACGAGCGTGTTGCCTTCATAGTGCCCAATCGAATCGCCGTACCACGAGGGTTTCAGGTTTCGGGGATGCGCCGCGTTGAGGCGCACATGACGGAACTGATGATCGAACATGGTGAGGATCGTGACCCGATCCTTCTGCTGCAAGAGCTCGATCTCCTGGTTGTTCGACGAGCTGTAAGGCGGCGGGTAGGGGAGGCACTGGTTCGAGGGCTGGGGGAACGCCTCGTTCCGGACCGCATATTCGTTCAGCCGCTTCAAGATCGCGACGGCCTCGGGTTTCAAGATCGGATCGTCGGTGTCGGCCTTGAGCAAGCTTAAGTTGCTCGCGCCGGTCGGACGCTTGTTGAGGTTCTCAATGGGGCCGTGGCCCGACGCCGGCTTCTCGAAGGCGAGCGAGGTGCGCGCCCATTGCCCCGAGAAGTCGGGAATCCGATCCCTCTCCGTGGCGGCCGTCATCGTGGGCAGGAGCAGCGCAGCGATCGAAAGCTTGGTAATGAAATTCGACATTCCCGTACCTTAAACAGCGCAAATCGGCGCAAAAACCATAGCATGAAACACAATGTGTCATGGCCCGCCGGCGCCCTTTGGACAAGGCTGCGCCCGCGGGACTAAAATGCCGTTGCGACCTTAAGTTCCAGGGACACCATGCGCCGCGTGCTCATGACCGGTTCGGTCCTTTTTGCCGTGCTAGGGATCAACCCCATCTCCGCGCAGACACCGCCGAGCGTCGATCTCGAGCGCCGCTTCGATCAGTCCATCAGCTCTTCCGAGATGGAGGGCTGGATGAAGACGATGGCATCTGCGCCCAACCATGTCGGCTCCATCCACAACAAGGCGAATGCCGACACGATCCTTGCCCAGTTCAAATCCTGGGGTTGGGATGCGCATATCGAGACTTTCCAGGTGCTCTATCCGACGCCGCTTTCCGAGTCGCTTGAGCTCGTCGGTGGCCCGGCACCGTTCAAAGCGACGCTGACCGAAGCGCCGATTCCAGGCGATGCGACATCGGCAAAGACGAAAGACGAGCTGCCCGCCTATGTCGCCTATCAGGGCGACGGCGACGTCACCGCGCCGCTTGTCTATGTGAACTATGGCATGCAGGAGGATTATAAGGCGCTCGAGCGCCTCGGCGTGTCGGTGCAAGGCAAGATCGTCATCGCGCGCTACGGACAGGGCTGGCGCGGCTTGAAGCCGCGGCTCGCGCAGGAACACGGCGCGGTCGGCGCGATCATCTATTCCGATCCGCGTGACGACGGCTATTCGGCCGAAGACGCGTATCCCAAAGGTCCGGCGCGGCCGGCGAACGGATTCCAGCGCGGCTCGGTCGCCGACATGACGCTATATCCGGGCGATCCGCTTACCCCGGGCGTTGGCGCGACCGCGAACGCGAAGCGGCTCACCAGGGCCGAAGCGCCGGCGCTCTTGAAAATTCCGACGTTGCCGATCTCGTATGCAGATGCAGAGCACTTTCTGACCGCGCTCGATGGACGCGTCGTGCCTCAAGCCTGGCGCGGCTCGCTTCCCATCACCTATCACGTAGGCGGCGGCGGCCAAGTGAAAGCGCATCTCGTTGTGAAATCCGAATGGGGCTTAAAGCCGATCTATGACGTCGTCGCGATGCTGAAAGGCAGCGACTACCCCGACCAATGGGTCATGCGCGGCAATCATCACGACGGCTGGGTGTTCGGCGCGGCCGATCCGTTGAGCGGACACATCGCCATGATGGCGGAGGCCAAGGCCATCGGCGCGCTCGCCAAGGCCGGCTGGCGCCCGCAGCGCACGCTCGTCTATCTGAGCTGGGACGCTGAAGAGCCGATGCTATTGGGCTCGACCGAATGGGCCGAGACGCACGAAGCCGAGCTAAAGCAAAAGGGCATTCTCTATGTCAATTCGGACGGCAACGGCCGCGGGTTCATGAATGTGGAGGGCAGTCATTCGCTCCAGCATCTGGTGAACCTCGTCGCGGCAGACGTGATGGATCCCGAAACGGGTGCGACCGTCGGCGCGAGGAAGCGCGCTCAGCTGGAGGTCCTCGGCAACGCGCCCGGCGCGAACGAAGATGCGCGCGACCGCGCCAAGCTCGCGCTCGATCCGGCCCATGACGTGCCGATCGAGGCGCTGGGCTCGGGGTCGGACTATTCGCCCTTCCTCCAGCACCTTGGCTTAGCGGCCTTGAATGTCGGCTATGGCGGCGAGGGCCAGGTCGGCGGCGTCTATCACTCGGCGTATGACACGTATGAATATTACAGCCGCTTCGGCGATCCGGGGTTCGTCTATGCCGCAGTCCTGGCGAAGACGGTCGGGCGAATTGTGCTGCGCACCGCGGACGCCGACGTGCCGCCCGTGCGTTATTCGGATTTCGCCGAAACGGTCGGCAGATATCTCGACCAGGTGAAGAAGCTTGCCGATACCAAGCGCGAGCAGGCAGAGGCCCAAGCGAAGATGCTCTCTTCGGGTGCTTTTCGCTTGGCCGACGATCCGACCAAGTCGAGCGGAATACCGACGGCCTTGAAATCCGTGCCGCATTTCAATTTTGCGCCGCTCGAGAACGCGGTTGATCGCTTGAAAACAAGCGCCAAGGCTTACGACACGGCGCTCGGCACGAAAGGCAAGGTGCTGCCGGAGAAGACCCGCGCGCAGCTCTTCGACCTCGCGCGGGAAACCGAGGAGACGCTTTTGTCCGACGTCGGCTTGCCGGAGCGGCCCTGGTACAAGAACCTCATCTACGCACCGGGCCGCTACACGGGCTACGACGCGAAAACGCTTCCGGGCGTGCGTGAGGCGGTCGAAGAGGAGCGTTGGAGCGACGTCGACCGCTATTCACTGCTCACCGCGCAGGCGCTGAACGCGTACGCAGACAGGCTCGATCAGGGCGTGCGCATGATGAGCGGGCCAACGACCGCGCAAGCGAACTGAATGGATAGACCGGGAATGGCTAGGTCCCCAAAGGAGCTATCTTTTCAGCGACGCGGCGATTAGCTGTGCGATTATGGGTTCGGCCGCGCGGAAACCTTCGGCTGCAAGTTGCGGATTGTCGAAGAGCGCTTTGGAAGTCTTGAAGTAGTATTTCGGATCTGGCCGTATAAGGATCGTTCCGTCGATCGGCTTTAAGGAATTGTTGCGGTAAACGTACGCTCCTCGAAATAATGTCTTCTTGGTACTCGAATCCGTCAATGTTGCCACCGCTGTGAATTCTGGTTCGAAATCTCCGCCGTGGGCCGCATAGAGTGCTGTGGCAGCAGGAGGGAATCCTAGCAGCTGCACATCGAGTGTAGCGTCCGCATTTGCGCTACCGCCTTCGACAACCTTATAGCCGTCGTTTCGAAGGCCTTGTGCGATGGCAGCCGCCAGTTCGGTTCCCAAATGCAAACTTTGTCGTTCCATCAAAGTCGGAAACTCATCATATCCGCTCGGTCGTGCGGGGATCGGAGTTAAGATGAGAAAATCAAGAGCATCAAAGCCCGGTTCGTTGAATCCGGAAAGGCTTATCGTTTGGACGCGTGCCGCGTCCGAGGGTGAGATTGCTGTAACGCAACCTGAGCACAGGATCGCAATGAAGACGACCGATCCTGCCAAACGGATAGAACCCTCGAGCGCAAACATTTTCGCCCCCCCTTTGTCTTCCCAATAGAACGATATGGTTTCGGCGTATAGTGGCCCAATCGGTCTCCGAAGCGAATCGCCGACGATTCCGGTGCCCGACTCACGAAGGCACCGCTCCCGATCTGCTTCTGGCGGAAGTCGGCAACCAGCGTGGGTTAAGAAACGTCATCCACACTTCGCTAATTTGTTTACCCAACACGTCGCCATGCCTGCGACTTGCTGGCTGCGCAAAACCGAATATCCGAAGCACTTCCGGTATGAAATCATCCCCTCCTATTCGCTAAGGGGCGTTGCTTTTGACGGCCGAGTTGTACAATACTCGAACGTCTCCGCTGTCCTTTCGAGGGGAACTGCGATAGCGGGTTGTGGGACGCTTTGTCCCAATGCGGGGGCGACTGTGCATTTTCGAAACGTCGGCCGGCGTCAGCTGTGCAGTGCAGTGGTTTGCGCTGTCTTGTTAGGCGGATGCGCCTTCGATGTGATCAGCATCAGACAGATGCCTGCGAATTTTCAATCGACGCCGGATTCGCAGCAGAATTGGACTCTGGCTCAGGACATGAAGGTCAAGCTGAGACAGGGATTCGCAAGCAATCTTAAGAAAGGCACCGTCTGGAAGCAGGTGGGGCATATCGAGCAGGGAGATGTATTCCGAACTGGTGACCAAGTGGTCACGGTCGAGGCATCGAACCAGTACGAAGCCTATCTCGTGGTGAACAACGGCATGGCGATGGGCTTTTACCTTCCGGTGGAGAAGACATTCACGGCGGCCGATCCACCGATCGCCATTAAGACCACGCCGTGAATCGGAATCGGTTGCAATCAAGTAGTTAGAAGCTAGAGGGGGCTAGGATGAAACTGGGGCGTTTCACAAGGTTGACTGCGGTAGGCGCGATCGCGCTGTTTCTAGCGGGATGTGCCACCAGCGGTCCGACATTCATGGAGATGCAGACAAGTTCGAAACCGATTGCGGCGAACAGTGGACGTATTTACGTCTACCGCACATCGGCGCTGGGGGCTGCCTTACAGCCGTCGGTGAAATTGGACGGCATGACGGTCGGTGATGCCGTTCCCGAGGGATATTTCTTCGTCGATCGCCCCGCGGGCACGTACAAGCTCAGCACTGCGACCGAAGTCGATCGTACTGTAAGCTTGACACTTAATTCCGGCGAAGTCCGCTATGTACGGCTCGATGTGTCTTTCGGATTCTTTGTCGGCCACATTTCGCCGGTATTGGTAGATACCGCTGAGGCCGAAAAAGAGATCCAGAAACTCCATTTCACGGGCAAATAATGTCTGGGGGGAGGGTTTGGTAACAGGCGAGGTTACCCGGCGTTGCCGTACTCTTCCTTCAAGAGGCCAAGGCGCGCGAACACTTCGCGGTCGGAGAAGACGAACAGACGCGCGGTCTTCGCGCTTGCCCGATGTACGGTCCAGTTCCCGGTCGGGATCGTGAACACGTCTTTGGGTTCCCAGGCGAGAGTCTCTGCGCCGATTGTCGATGAGCCCTCGCCCTCGACCACGGCGCAGATCGTGTTCGCTGTCGTGCGGAAGGGAAGCGTGGTCACGCCCGAATCCAGCTGGACGAGCTGGTGGTCCATCAACATTATCGCGGGTCCGCCGGTTGCCGGATTCACGTAGCGCGCGCGGCGCGTCCCGTCCTTTCCCTTGGGCGCCGCGGCAGCGACGACCGCAGCGGATTCATAGGAATAACGGAACACCGGCGAGTAGGGCGTTGCGCCTCCCATTTCGGGAAGGATGTTGGCGGTTTCGAAAGCCGCGTCGGGAAGGGAAGGCACGAGCTCGCGCGGCGGGCCGGGCTCGAACGCCGCCGTGCCGAGATAGCGGTGCAGCGGACTGTTGAGACCGTCGAGCCAGATCACCGGTCGGCTCCCATGATGGACATGCTCGTGCCAGCTCCAGCCCGGCGTGAGAACGAGATCGTTCTCCTGCATCGGGCAAGTCTTCCCATCGACGATCGTCGTGGCGCCCTCGCCCTCGAGCACAAAGCGGATCGCATCCATGGAATGGCGATGCGGGCGCGCCGACTCGCCCGGAAGCAGAATTTTAAGGCCTGCGTTCAAGCCTCGGGTCGTGGTTGCACGGCGCCCGGCGCTCAGTTCGGGATCGCTCAACAAGAGCACGCGACGCTCGACATCCTTGGGCGAGACGAGCGTGATCGCACGATCGATCAGCGGGCGCATCTTATTCCAGCGCCAATGGAGCGCCTTGGGCGAAGCGGCCTGCTCCTTGAACGCGACCGCGCTCTCCCAAAGGGGTGAAACCTGCGCTTCAGCCCATGCTCGCTTCGCAGCTTCGTAATCCTGGTTTGACTCCGTCAATGGTCCAGCCATCTCGAGCGGATTTCCGCGGCGCATCATGGGGATCGCGTAAGGCCGGAGCAAGCAGGAGGACATTCCGGCGTGCTCTCGCCGGTCTCTGCGGGAAAGGCCGATCGGGCGTCGGCGATTTGAGACATCTTTCGGACGGAAGCCTCCCTCCGCCGTCTTTTAACTTCTGATTAACTCCGGCGGGCGGAAGCTCTGACGCGAGAGGGGCGCTTCCGTGAGGAGGTGCAAATGCGTAGACAAGTCAACGATTTATCGGTTTACGGCGGTGCCGGCATCGGCACCTGCGCGTGGGATGAAATCCACGAGCTCCGCGTCTCGATCGCGGCCGACTTAAGAGCGCGCGCCGAGCATTATCGCCGACTTTCGGAGATGCTGTTCGATCCGCGCATCGCGGCGGTCGTGCGCCAATGCGCCTCCGAACTCGAACGCGAGGCGGGCCTGATCGAGGATACCGAGCGCCGTTCGTTCCGGCTGCGCTATTCCATGGGAGACAAACCGCGCCGGATGCTCACGACGCTCGAATAACATCGCGTCTTAGGCGCTCAAGGCGGCGCCATCGCCATCGACCTTCGCCCGGACCTTCCAGAATCGGACGACCGCGCGGGCAGCATCCACCGTGATCTTCTGATAGAGCTTCCCGAACACCTCCGCGTGGGACATGCGGTGTTCCTCGCCCACGATCATCAACGCGACGGTGACGAAAAGCGCGCGATCGAAATCCACCGCGCGCGAAAGAATCGCGATCCCGTCCACGTCCTCGCGTTCGACGAGCCGGTTCACGAGGCGGTAGTCGGTACCGGTCAGCGTCGCGAAAGCGAAGATAAATTCGGTCCGCTTGCCCTCGCGCATCAAGCGCACGAGCAGCGAGGGTTTCAGCTCGCCGCGGCGCCTCATGCCATCGATGCGCCCGCGGCTCACCTCGAAATCCTCGGGCAAAGCGCCGTACTCCTTCATCATGCGCTTGCGGCCCCGCTCGAAAGCGGCTTCGAGATCCGTAGCGCTTACGTTTCCATAGCGGCTCAGGATCTCCTGCCTGAGCTCGGCTTTCACTTTCAGATAAAGATCGCTCAACAGATCGAGCGGAATGCTCTTGCGCCGGACAAGCGGCGCTTCGAGCACGCTGTTCTTCTCGGCACGCTCGGCGACGCGCTCATAGGTGCTCGCCGCGATCCGCGCGTTCTCGTTCTTCAGGAGCGATTCCACGACGTGGTCTTCGCCACGTTCGACAAGCGCATCGGAGACTTTCTCGCTGATGTCGCCGCGCCGGGTCACCGCCATCATGTGATCCTGGGACTTTTCGGCGATCAGCGCCAACAGGTCGTTCTCGCTCAAGGCACGCGAGCTTTCGATCACCGGACGGGCGACGGCTATCTCGTCGAAGGCGAGGTTGCGTGCTGTGCGCCCGAACTGAGAGGGATTCGCTGCGATCTTGCGGGCGAGCTCGGTGCGCACGCTCGTCTCGAGATCCTGCGCCACGGAGGCCAGGATCTTGTCGAACTCGGCCCAGTTCTCCTGTGTGCGCGCGCTCTCGTCGGCCGTGAACGCGTCGGTGACCTCGCGCAAGAGCTCGCGCCGCTTCTCGCCCGAAGGCTCGCGCGCGAGCGCCAGAAGCAGATCGAGCTTGGAGGACGCCATGCCGTTGCCGCAGTAATCGGTGTGCAAGCGGCGAAATTCCCACACAAATGTTAACAATCCGCGTGCCAATCTTCCGCGCGAAAAGGAACGGGCCAAAGCGCGTGAACGACGTGGTTCTGGGACCGAATCGCGCGTTTGAGGCCGAGAACGGCGGGTCAGGGGGCGCTTGGCCGGAGCGCCAGCGGCTTTGGCCGCTAGAAGTCCGGCTTGTCGGCGCTGGGAATCGGCACCACATCGTAGTCGAAGAACGCGTCGCTGTTCTCGGCGCAGACCTGTTCCAAGATGTTGCGCTGGGGCCCGCGCTTCCAGCGCTGCACCGCCGACCACGCCATGTTGTACGCGCCGGGATCATCGACGGTCGCAGTCACTTGTAGCGTCTTCCCGCCTTCGATGATCTTGAAGCGTTCCACGACGTGGATCCGATCGGTATGCGGCGTGCGGTAGTTGTCGACGAAGCTCTTGTCGTTCATCCCGATCGTATCGACGACGAGCTCGTCGCCCTCGAAACGACCGACCGATTCTCCATACCAGGAAGGTTTGGGATTCTTCGAATGCGGCACGTTCATGTAAACGTGCCGGACCTGCTGATCGAGCTCCTGGATGAGGAGGATCTCGTTCTCCGTCTGCACCACCCACATGCCGGCGGCGTGTGCGAAGACTAGCCAGCCCGGAACGCCCGTTGCCCAGCAGCGCTCGCGGGCGATGAAGGGAACTTTGCCCGCATTCACCGCGTCGTTCGTCTTCTGCATCTGCTCGACGACCCAAGGTTGCAGGATCGGGTTAGACAGATCGGCCAGGCGGTTCGTCTGCTGCTTGCCCTCGCCGTTCGGCACATAGGGGTGACCGGGCGGCGACACCACCGGGCCGGGTCCGCTTAAGGGCGCAAGGAAATCGTCCTGCTTCGTGCGGTCCTGGAGCCAATAGGGCGGAAAGTGCCGGACGGTGAATTCGTCGGCGTTCTCCTGCGCGGCCGCCGGCCAGAGCGCCGCGCCAAGGAAAAGAATCCCGATCCCAAGCGACGTGAATTTCATCCGACTGCTCCTCCCCATCGGCAGCGAGAATTTGCCCTTGGCGGACTATAGCATCGGGATGCGGCTCTTGCCGCATGCGCGTCATCAACCGATGATGACCGAAGAATCGCAGCCCCGCCGCCCATGACTCCCTTCGAGCTTGTTGCCGTTCTGATGGCCCTTGTCGCCCTGGCCGGCTGGCTGAATGTGAATCTCTTACGGCTCCCGCACGGCGTGGCGATGCTGATTGCGGGCATTGCGGGGGCGATTATCCTGTTCGTCGTCGAGATCGCTTTCCCGTCCTTTACCGCCATCAGCGAGATCACGGGGATCATCAACGGCATCGATTTCACCTCGACGGTGACGGGCTACATGCTCGCCTTTCTCCTCTTCGCCGGCGCGATGCAGGTGGATTTGAAGGAGATGCGGCGGCGATGGCTCTCGGTCTCGGCGCTCGCAACGCTCGGCGTTGCCGGCTCCGTCGTCATCGTCGGCTTCGGCCTCTGGGCGGTCGCCGCGCGTTTGGGTTTGCCGCTGCCCTTGTCCTGGGCGCTCGTCTTCGGTGCCCTCATCAGCCCGACGGATCCCGTCGCGGTGCTCGCCACCGTGCATCACGTGAGATTGTCGAAGACGCTTCAGGTCGTGCTGGAAGGCGAGGCCCTCTTCAACGATGGCGTCGGCATCGTCGCTTTCACGGCGCTCATCGCGGTTGCCACGGGCTCGAGCGCCCTCAGTCCCGCCAACGCGATTTTTGATGTGCTCGTGCAGGCTTTGGGCGGATTGGCGCTCGGCATGGGTGCGAGCGCGCTTGTCATTCGCGCCATGGGCACGATGGACGAGTTTGCGGTCGAGGTCAGCATGTCGATCGCGCTAGCAATGGGCGTCTATGCGGGGGCGCAAGCGTTGGGTTTGAGCGGCGCGATCGCGTCCGTGGGCGCAGGGATGCTGTTCGGCGGCGACCGCGCCAAGGAAGCGATGCGCGGGGTGACGGAGAATTATCTCCGCAGCTTCTGGACACTCGTGGACCAGATCTTGAACGCTCTGCTGTTCCTCCTTTTAGGCGTCGAGATGATCGCGGTGCCGTTCGGCGCCGATCAGGTACCGCTGCTTCTTGCCGCGATCCCGCTCGTGCTCCTGGCCCGGCTTGCCGTCGTGGTGCCCTGGGGCCTCTATTTCCGCGCCCGCGAAAGGGAAAAGGGCGCGACCGAGATTCTCTGTTGGGGCGGGTTGCACGGAGCGCTTTCACTGGCGCTGGCGCTCTCGATTCCCCAGGGGCCGGAGCGTGCACTCATCCTCTCCGTGACCTACGCGGTCGTCGCGTTCTCGATCACCGTGCAGGGCTTGACGTTCACTTCGCTGGTACGCCGCTTCCAGCCGCCGCACGCGCACTAATTGTTGATCGAAACGTCCTTTCCAGCGCGCGAAAATACAAACACCGATACCGCCTTCAGTTCCTCCGGTTTGAGCTTGCCGTCGAATGCCGGCATGACTCCGTGACGGCCCCGAGTGATCGATTCGAGAATCGACCCGCGGTCGGAGCCATAGAGATAGAGCTGCCGCTGCGTGAGGTTGGTCGAGCCAAGCGTGAAGTCGCCGGTCGCATCCTCGCCATGGCAATCGAAGCAATTGCCTTTGTTGCCGTCGTGGAAGAGCGCATCGCCTCTTGCTGCCTTTGCGTCATCGGCTTCCTGACCGCTCAATTTCAACACGTATTCCGTCACGTCCGCGATCTCGTCGGCGGAGAGGCCGACGCGATCGCCGAACTCCTTCTTGTCCGCCTCATTCCGATATTGCGGATTGAGTGCCACCATGTCGGCCTCGAGTCCGCGCGCATTCTCGTTCCCCGATCGGATGCCGTAACGCACCGTCCACTCGACATCGGAGGGAAACTTCGTCCGTCCGCCCGACGCAAGATCATCGCCGGAGAAGCGCCAGTTCGCGTCAGTCAAGTCGGGCGTGTGCTGCGCCGGCACGCCTTTTAAGTCGGCGCCATGACATTCGGCGCAGTTCTTCCCGTAGACGTCCTCGCCGAGCTTCATCTCGGTCGCGTTCAGGCGCATCGATTTCACGATGTCGTTGCTCTCTTTTGCGGCGAGCTCGGACGGGCGCGCATAGAATTCGCCGAATTCCTCAGTGAAGCCCGGCAGGATCGTCTGGGCTTCGTTGGTGACCGTCTGGCTACACGCCCCGATTGCGAATCCGCCAATTGCGGTCAATGCGAACCAGAACGCGCGGCGGCGCGATCCAGACGGGACGATAAGACGAGCGAGCTTCATGAGGTTTCCTTTCACTTCGTGTAAGCAGCCAGCGGGAAATGCTTACGGTCAAGCTCAGTTGACTAACGTGACCTGGGCAAGAGTCGTATAATAGCCGCGAAGTCCACCATTTCGGCGGACTGTCCGGCGGGTGTCGTGGGGACGCTGACAGCAGGTCTTTCGCGACCGGAAATCCGGCCGCGCTCTTTGGGTGCATTCGCCCTCGCAGTTTGTTGCGTGCTCGGCGCCATTGGCTTGCGCTATGTCATCAACGGCCTCTTGGGACCAGGGCACGCCATAACGGCGCCCTTCTACCCGGCGGTTTTGTTCGCGACCTTGTTCGGCGGCTTGGAGGCCGGCGCCTTCGCGGCCTTCGCCAGTCTCGCGTACATTTGGTGGGCGATCATCCTGCCTGAAGAGTCGGGCACGGGCCTGATCAATATTGCCGTCTACACACTCTTCCTCGCAACGATCGTCCTCGCCAGCAACCACTATCGCAGTCTCAAGCTCCGCGCCGACACGCTCGCGATAGAAGCCGATGCGCTGGCCCGCAAGGCCCGCGACAGCGAGGCACGGCGTTCCGCCATCCTCGACCAGTTGCCTGTCGCCGTCGGCTTGATCGATCGCGACGGCCTCTGGATCGTCAACAATGGCAAGATGCGCAGCTTCGCACCCGAGGTGGTCCCTTCGAGGGATCCGCAACGAATGCAGCGCTGGCGGACCTTCGACGCCGAAGGAAAACCCGTCGCCCCCTCGCAGTGGCCGAGCTCGCGCGCGCTTCGCGGCGAGACGGTCGTCCCGGGCACGGAGTTCATCTTCACCGGTGATGACGGAACGGAGGTGTGGATGCGTGTCGCCGCTGCCCCATTCACCGACACTGCCGGCGTGACCGAAGGCGCTGTTGTGGTCGTCGAGGACATCGACCAGCTGAAGCGGGCCGAAGAGCAGGTCATGCTGATCGCGCACGAGCTCGAGCACCGCACCAAAAACATCCTGGCCAAGGTGACCGCCATCATCCGGCTTACGCGCGCCGATTCGATCTCGGATTATGTGCAGACGATTCAAAGCCGGGTCGACGCGCTCGCCCGCACGCATACGCTGTTGTCCAACAAGCGCTGGCAGGGCGCGGAGGTGAAAGGGCTGATCGACGACGAGATCGGCGCTTGTGCCACCGGCCGCGAGGAGCGCATCCACGTATCCGGACCGCGTTTCCTGCTGAGCGCCACGGGGGCGGAATCCTTCGGCATGGTCATGCACGAGCTCACCACCAACGCGGTGAAATACGGAGCGCTCTCGCGGCCCGAGGGGCGCCTGACCGTGGAATGGTCTCAGCCCGAGAAGGAGGAGCTCGTCGTGGACTGGGTCGAGAGCGGCATCCCGCTCGATCCCGCACCTACCCACTCCGGCTTCGGCACGCGGTTGATCAATCTCATCGTCGAGCGTCAGCTTGCGGGCAAAGTCGATTTCGATTGGCAGAATGACGGCCTGCATTGCCGGATTGCGGTGCCGGCCGATCCGCTGCGCCCGCGGGCATAGGTCCTATCGCACCCGTATTCCGGCTCTTTCGTCCCAGTGCAGTGGGCGGGACGACTTCGGCAGCGGCGCATCCTTGTCGCCGATCTTGACGCCGTATTTCCAATCGGCGGGACAGATCGCCACATAGCGCGCATAGCCGCCCGTGCCGCCTTTGAATTTCGGGAATCCGATCGAGACCAGACAGCCCTTCTCCGGCACCTGATCGAGATTGGCGACACCTTCGGCCTGCGTATAGCCATGATGCATCAGCCAGGATTCACCCTCGAGATTGGGCGTCGTGTCGGTGTCGAGTGCCTCGTGACCGTGCATGAGAATGCGGCGCTGCTCGTGCAGAAAGACGAGCGCGTCGAGCCTGACGCCGGGAAATTTCGACAGAGTCGCGAGCTTGGGGTCAGGCCAGCGCTTGGACCAATCAGACCGGATGAACACGACCGAGCCTTCGGGAATCTTCCCGTTCCGCTTCTCCCAGGCAAGGATGTCGGACACCTGCATTTGATAGCCGAAATCCTTGGCCGCCTGTTCGGCGATCGAGATCACGACGAGCGGTCGCACCGCATAGCTCGCGGGGAGCTCGTCGATCGCGGGGTATTCCGGCGCCCAATGCGCGGGTGGGTCGAGCTGTGTCCCCAATTGATCCGTAGACAGATCGTAATGCGTGGCTTCGAATCCGTCCTTGGCATAGGCGTAGGGCAGCTTCGATTTAGGATCGATGGCGGGCGTGAATTTCGACGGGGAAAAGCCCGCCCATACGGGGATGTCGGGCGTGATCGTATGCGTCAGATCGATGTATTTCGCCTGACGCAGGCTCTCGTCGTAGACCTTCCACAGTCCGTCCGTTTGAGCGCGCGCGCCGCTTGGGAGGGCGGCGCCGAGCGCGAGGCCTAGAAGCGCGGCCCGCAAGGTAGTTTCCATCGCAATCTCCCTTGAAACGCTCTCTCAAGGCTTGCCGTTTCGTTGCGCCGGTGCAAGTCCGTTAAGCATGAAACCCGGTCTCTTCCGTCTCCGAGCCCGCAAAATCGCTCGAATTGTCGACATCCTTTAGCGAATTCGCTCCCGCTTCCTTAAGCCCCACTACCGCACTCTATATGCGGAAATCGGAAAGCGACGCCCTTGTCGGCGATCGAGGATGATTTAGGAGCGGGAGTGCATGTCGCTTTTTTCCTTCGAAGGCGCATCGGGCCGTAGCTACGACTACGTTTCGCTCAATTTGAAAAGCCGCGAAGCGTTTCCGATGGGCGGAGGAAATTACGTCTTTACGCGGCCGTCCGGCTCCGATGTGGAGATCGTCTTCGCGGGCGAGGCCGACAGCCTCTGGAGCGTCTTCGTATCCACCATGCTGTGGGACATCGCCAAGAAAAGACATGGCGCGACGGGAGCCTGCGTCCACTTGAATGGCGATAGCCGGGCGCGGCGGCTCGAGCGGACGGACATCATCAACAGACATTGCCCGCCAATGAACATGGAAACGCCGGAGGAGCGGGCGGTCTAGTTTTAAACGGGGTTTGGAAAGTGAGGGCCGCACCTGATCTGGGTGCGAGCGGAAAAGCCGCCTGAAGCAGGGCGTGGGGTTGAGCTCAAGTGTTGTCGTTCTGGCCAAGTCTGAGCCTTCTGATCTTCTTCCTGGTCATCTTCCTCGAGTGCCGGGCGGTCGGCGCTCGCGTCACGCTTCCTTTAAAGAGCTTCCTCCTGTTCTTCGGCTACGGCTGTATCGGCGCGCCTCTCTTGGCGCTCGTTCTCCAGCAGATTCCGTTCTTCCGCTTCGAAGCGGTCGCCGCCGACGGCTCTTATCTGTCGCCCGCGGCCTGGCTCACCGCACCTCCGATCGAGGAATTCGCGAAAGCGTTCCCGATCCTCGTGCTTGCGTTCCTCTTCCGCGAATCGCGACGCTTGAGTATCGCCGACTTCGCGCTTGCGGGTTTTGCGAGCGGCATCGGGTTCGGCTTCGTCGAAGCGAACCTGAAAGCGCTTGCCAACGGAACGCCGGCGAGCTTCCAGCATCTTTCCGGCCTAGGCTTCGAGACCGCGCAACGCATCGCCACCGACTACATCGTCACTTTCGCGGGGCATCCCGTCTATCCGGCGCTCATCGGCCTTGCCG
Organism: Micropepsaceae bacterium; assembly: GCA_035632215.1. GTDB lineage: Bacteria > Pseudomonadota > Alphaproteobacteria > Micropepsales > Micropepsaceae > CAIYRG01. The sequence continues at coordinate 16,594 of DASQHF010000103.1, forward strand.
CCGGCGCGGGTCTGCGTTTCATCCCGGCGCGCCGCGACGTGAACTGGACGCCGGCGGCTTTCGTCTTCCTGTTGGCGAGCTTCGACCACGCCATGTTCAACTGGAAGACGCTCCACCCCGCGTCCGCCTTAGCCGGCTTTCCGGATGCGCCCAAGTTCGTCGAGCTTCTTTACTCGGTAACGCTTCATGGCCGTCTCGAAACCTGGCTCCTGCCGCTTGCGCTCGTCGCGTCCGGGATTGTCGAAGCGTGGTTGTGCGCAAAGGTGCTCGGCAGACGGCCCGATCTGCTGCTTCGGTTTGAGATCGGCCCCTGGGTCATAAACGAATGGCTGGTGGCGCTTCTGCGTCTTTCTGCCGGGCGAACCGCCTTCCTCCGAACGCTCGACTACTTCCGCCGCCGGCGTGCCTTCGCAATCTCGCTCCTCGAGTCTAAGCGCTACCCAAACGAACGCGCGCTTGCCCGGCACGCGCGTTTTCTAGAGCTGAAGCTGAAACGCGAACGGCAGATCCTGCGCGATCCGCCGCGCGGCGTCTGGTTCCCCCCACAACCGATGTTGAAGCGCAGTCTCCAGACTTGGGCATGGCGCACGCGCGGGGTGTTCGCCTTCGCGGTGCTGTTCTTCCTCCTTTTCATGCTCGGAGAGGACCAGCTGCCGCATGGCTTGAGGCAATTTCTGTTCGGACGCGTGTTCACAGCAGTGGTCGTAGCCCTCGGTCTCGGGTTCGCGGGCTGGGGCATCTACCGGCTCTGGCGCGCGCCACGGCCTGATCTCGTTGCAACCGAAAGCGCAGATTATGTCGGTTATCAAGCCCGGCTATTCTTGTTGGGCGCATCCCTTGCAAGCGGCGTGTTCCCTGCGCTCTCGCTGATCCTGGGATGGAAAGCGCTCGTTCCGGGCGCGGCCTATTTGAGCTCCTATTTGCCGGGCTGGATCGGTCAAGGCGGGAATCCCAACACGCTGATGGGATTGGGCGCGATGGGCGGCTCGGTGGAATGGGACGCCAATCCCACGACGGAAGCCTTGCGCCACGAGCTTAGCTCGGGCGAAGAGCGCATAACCAAGCTCGAGCAGCAGATCGAAGCGAAGTTGCCGGCCGCCCGCGCGGCCGCACCTTTCGAGCGCCAGCTCGACGATCTTCTTGATCTGTTGGCCGATCTCGATGCGGAACGCGACGCACATGAGCATCGCAAGCTCGCGTTTGACGAAGCCGAGCGCCAGGCAGCCGAGAAGAGCGGCGAAGACCCGGCGCTTGCGGTGCAAGCGGTCAAGGACGAGTTCCAGCGTCTCGATCGCGAGCTTGGCGCGGCGGCGGCCGACCAGCTCGCGCGCATTGCGGCTTTCGAGGAGGCTTATGCCGAGATTTGGGCCGAGATCATGCGCGAGCTCGACTCTTCCGATGCCGCCCGCGCCGAGATCTCGGAATCGCTGAACAAGCTGTGGCGGGCACATCGGAATCCCGGCTGGGCGCTGCGTATCGCAGCAGTCGACGACGAAATCGTCCTACCGTCTTTCGCGCTTCTCATCCCCGAGCTTGAAGCGATCGCGAGCGAGTCTGACGCGGAGAGCGACAATCTCTTGCGCGAGGCTATCGCGCGAATCCGTACCGCGAGCACGCGCGTTGTTGAAGAGCCCGCCGTCGAAGAGCCCGACAGTCCTGCGGAGGTGCCGGGCGAATCCGAGCTTTCGAGCGATGTCGAACAGCCGGCAGAGGAATTCGCACTGGCCGCGGAAGAAGCTGCGTCTTCCGGCGAAACGGCCGATGCGGGTCTGCAGCTCGATCTTTTCGCCCAGCGCGCCGCTCGAGCCGATCACGAGACGCAAGCAGGCCCGGCGGAAGACTTCGCCGTCGAGGAAGAAGCGCCCACGGACGAGCCACAAACGCCTGCGGAGCCTCTATCGGATTCAATCGCGACCGACGATGGAATGGTCTGCGATCTCGAGAGCGTCGCGCCGCAGCCTTATCATGTCGTGCCTCCGTCTTATGTCCGGCTGCTTCAACAGGCTTCCGATTTCCTTCGCATGCAGCCCAAGGCGCCGGAAGCCGACGATATCGCCGCGATCGATGCGCTGGTGGACGAGGATTTCGATCTCGAAGACGACGATACGGAAACGTTGCCGCCGGCGCGCGATGCGGAAATCGCCGCTCAACCGGATCCGGCTTCGGCGCTCGAGGTGGAGACTCTCGAACCGGAAACTGGGGAAGAGGCGGCCCAGCCGCTCATTGCCGAGCCAGAAACGCCGCCCGCCAAGATTGGGGAAATCCCCGAGGGCATTGCCGTTACTGGCGACAGCCAAAGCGCAGCGCCGACAACCGACCCGGCATTACCCCCAATGGCAATCGCGATGGAAGCGACAGTCGAGCCGCCCGCGATCATCGTTCGGTTGGAGGAAGAAACTCCGCCGCCCTCGGCAATCGACGCTTACGTCGACAAGCTCGACGCGTTCGAGACGCTGCCCGAGGACTTCGAGGAGCCCCAGGCGACGGGCAGGCTCGGCCATGCCGAGGCGTTGCTTTCCGATGGCGACGAGGAAACCGGCTTTGCAGCCGACCCCGCTCCCCCAATAGCGCCGCCCGCACCGGAAACGTCCGAGCCGAATGTTTCTGCTCCGCCGAAGACAAGCCGCGATCCGCTCATCGATGCCGCGCTCTCGTTCAGCTATTTCGGCATCGTCCGCGAATTCAACGGAATGCGCGCGAAAATGCGCGCGCCAACGCCACGGCCTGCAACTCCACTGGCGTCCGCCGTGCCTGCATCGGAAGCCGTCAAAGCGGATCCGTCGATCGAGCCCGCGAAGCCGCAGCCGCCGGTCGAGTCCGCTACACCGGTAATCGACGCGCCAGTCCAGATCGAACTGCCCACGGCTGCGCCGGGCGCGATGGCGGAAACGCAGCCCGTAAAACCGGAAGAAGTCCCAGCCATCCCCCAACCGGAAGCGAAAGTCGACACCACCAAGATGGAGTCGATCGAACCGCCGATACAGGTTCAACGACCCCTGTCCGCCCCGGTTGTCGCAGTCGCGGAATCGCAATCTGCAGGGTTGCAAGAGACTCCGGCCGCAAACGAACCGGAGCTGGAAGTCGAGGCCAAGCCGCGTGATTGGGACTGGGACGTTCCGCATGCGCAAGTCGCGCATGCTGACGAATCTCCGCGTCACGAGGAGCGGATGTCCGGACTTGTCCGCGACGAAGCCGACGCGGCACGCGCTGCGAAACGTGCGGAAGACGCGCTCGATCACTTGCGCGCCGCGATGGGGCCCGAGCCTGCCAATCTCAATCCGATAACCGATTCCGAAGTCGCTGATTGTCTCGCGGCGCAGCTGCAAATTGCCCACGTCGAAGCTGCGAACGAAACCACGCCAAAGCCGATCGAGGCGCTGGCTGCGTCGGTCGAAGAACCCGCCCCAACGCCGACCGTCATCACAGATCCCGCGCCAACACCCTTGGTCACGACAGAGCCGAGCATGGCTCCGATGGTTTCCGCCGCCGAGCCGGTGCGTCTTGAAACGCCGGCCTCCAATACAGAGGACACGCAACCCGAGCGGAAGGGCGGGGCCTTACGCGACGTCATTCACGGCCAGCCGAAGCCTGCGCCAGAGCACAGCCTGCGCGATATCGTTGATGGCCCGCGTACGAAGCCTCAAGCTGCGCGCCGGTCGTGGTTCCGCAAAGTGGCAGATATCTTCGCCGCGTCGCCCGATGCCGCGGCTGCCGAAGACGAGAATGTCTATCTTCCGCAAGAGCTCGCGGCCGAAGAGCCGCAGCCCGCGAAGGAAACCGGGGTGGCTGCGCCATCGCAGGGCCGCGTCGAGATCGCGAAGGCTGCCGATGCGCCCGCAACCGTTCGCGCCGGCTGGGATCAATATCGCGACGCGCTCGATCGTCTCAAGGACACGATCAACAGCGACGGGCAACCCGACGCGATCAAGGAGCTGCACCTTGCGGAGCATGTGACGGCAGGGCTGAAGAAACCGCAGGCCCCGGGGACAGTATCGGAGGTCAAGGGAAGCTCTTCCGTCGAGGCATCGCAGAGATCGCAGGTCTTTGCCAACGCGGTCGCCATTGTGGAAGCCGCGACATCATCCTCACCGCAAGTCGTGGCCGCGAAACCCGAGGACGCGCGCGGTTCCGCGCCTGCGCCCGAGGAAACGCCGCCGCAGCCCAGGCTTCAGGACTCGAAGCCTGACGTTGGACTTGCCGAATCTTCCGTCGCGCAAACCGAACCGCTACTCGCGGCGGTGGCCGCAGTGCCTGTCGTCGAAACGCTGAATATTGCCGTCATCGCCGAAACCGTGCCGGCGATCGCCACCGAAGAGATCGCCCCTATCACGGAATCCGCAGGCGAAGGTGCTGCCGCTGCGCAAACCGAACCGGTGCCCGCGCCAAAGCCGTCGATCGACGTTCTTGCCGATATTTCGACACCCAAACAGCAGCCTGGTCCCGCGCAATCGGTAGCGCTGGCGGTCCCCATTCCGGAAACGCCATCGGTTCCGGTACTCGTCGCAAAACAATCGGTTCCGGCCCCAGCTGCGGCAGACACGCCGGCCAAAGCCGCAGTGCCTGAGGTGATTGCCGAAATTGTCGTCGCCAAACCTGCGCCTGTCGAAAAAACCGCCAGCGAAATCCGCACGCAGCCCGCTCTGGCATCGGAGCCGCGGAAACGCGCACGAAACGACAGGCGCAAAGATGCTCCTGCGCCGCCGCCGCGGATCGAAACCAAAAAAGCACGTGACGCGGATGCGGGCAACGAGGCGCTCATCGACCTCAATGTGTCCTCGCCGGGGCGCGCGGCCATTGAAAGCAGCGTGCCGCAGGGTGGTGCAGCCGAGGATGGGGTTCTCGACCTGAAGCTGCCGAAGCCCATCAAGCGACAGCGGCCTGCTCGCACGCCGGAACTTGCCGACGACGACATTGTCGATCTCAAGCTGCCAGCGTTGCCCGTCCAGCCGGCTTCCGCGGCTCCTCGGTCGCCCGTTGTGACCCGTCCGGCTCCGTTGCCGCCCGCGGCGCCGCCGCCGGCCGCAGCTGCACCATTGCCGCTGCCGAAAGTCGAAACAAGAGCTGCACCCGCGGTTACCGCACCTTTGCCGGCACCGGCCGATCTGACGCCGTCGCAGCAGGTTCAGCAGAAGCGGGAATACCGCAACGGCCTCGAGCGGCTGCGCGTCGGAGTGAAGCTCGACGAAGCACTCGCTCTCGAAAACGCGGCCGTTGCGTCGGGACGGGCGAATGGATCGGGCGAAGCGGCTGCCGCGCGCGCGCCGGTGAAAGTCGGTTTCGACCGCAAGCAGCCGAGGCGCGACTTTGTTGCGGCGGCGCACGCCGATGCGTCCGGCGCGAACAACACCAAAGCTCCGGCGCCGTCGGTTGATCCGTCCTCGGCAGCTGCGCTCGCAGCTGCGCTCGCCGATTATTTCGGCAAGCTCAACAAACCGCAGCCGCCCATGCACATCACCGACCGCGCCGGATTCAAGAAGCTCGTGGACATCGGCATGCTGGATGCTCCGTATCGCGGCCGCGCGACATGGAGCTTCTCGGGCATGCTTGCGAAGGGCGAGGTCGCGATCAGGCTTAAACCGGGTGCGGAAAAATTCGTCGAGCTCGTTCCCTCCGTCGAGACCTTCGGCCAGATACCGAACTTCTATGCGCGCGGCGTCGGAGTGGGAGAGTGCCGTCTGACCGTCCCCGCCGAGCACTTGCAGTATTTCGACATCCCGAGCCGGCAATGGCTCGCGGTGAAACGGTGAGCACGACCATGAACGAACCTCTCGGAGAGCAAAACCTCACATCGTTCGGTGACGCGGACGAAAGCACCCGGCGGGACGTGCAGGCCCTTACGCCCGGCCTGTTGCGCCGCTCGCTTGCCAGGATCCGCGAAGCCGCGACCGCTCACCTGGCTCCATGGAAGGAGCAGTCGGTGCGCGTGCCGAAGGGCATGGACTTCGACTTGCGCAATTCCGCGGGAGGGGTGCTCGGAGGACTGAAGAAATCCTCGGATCGTCTCTCCAAGCCTGCTGAAGGCGGGGATGACGCCGCGTTACAGGCCAGCCTCTCGCATCTTTCCGCTCCGCTCGAGACCTTGAGACTTCATCGCTCTTCGCCGGCCTCGCCCGAAGAGGAAGCGTTCGCGGCGGCGCACGGGCTTAGGCTCGATCGCATGGGGGATCATCTTGCAACCGCCGCTCTCAAGATGCACCAGCTCGCCGATCTCGCGGTGAGGGGCGCGGTCAGTCTCGATCCCAAGGCCGTGAGCCGCATTCTCGAGCGCAAGCGCGACGTTGGCGATGCGACTTTGAGAAGAATCGAGGACAAGATCGCGATCACTCGCTCGCGCAAGGACAAGAAGCGCCTCCAGGAGATGCGCGACGAGATGCGCAACTGGCTGGCCAACCGCGATGCGAGATTGGAGAGTGTCCAGCCGATCGTCGACGAGCTTGGCCTGCGCACGGACGCGCTGCGCAGGGGTTGCATCATGCAATCGCGGCGGCTCGCGCGCGCCGCGGAGATGAGCGGGCGTGGGGCCGGCGCAGGCAGTGCGGGAAATGAAGCGGCGCGACGCACGCAAATGGCGCGCGAAGCGATCGAGTTTTCCGCTTCTCTGCGTGCGTTTCTTCACGCCGCGCGTGCCGACGCGACGGCCGCCCTGGAGCAGAGTTAGCCGACAGCACCCCCTCAATTCGTGATTCGGTTGGGGCTCAAGCGTATGCGTTGCGCGATGGTGGCGCGCTCGACTCTGGGATGAACCAGGCGGCGAGCCGGTTCCACCTTGAGTACGACCGCGCGGGCGAGCGACCAGAAATGACGTCTGATGGAACGCTTCACCTTGAGCATCGAGGGAAGTTCCACCGAGCCTCGGCAAAGAATGGTGCGACCGTTCATGAGCCGCTCCTTATAGAGGCTCATGCCTTTTCCCAGCTCGATCGTGGCGATGCCGGTGGCCGGCGCCCGTTCGGCCAGTTTCAAGAGCAGCATCAGTCCCGGAGAATATTTCGCGAACTGCTTGTCGTAGGCCGGGAACCAGTAATGCCAGACGGTTGGCGTACGCATCCCGAAATGTCCTGCGATCAGG
>DASQHF010000104.1:0-22519 GCA_035632215.1 Micropepsaceae bacterium
ACCATGGAAGCCCAGGCACGGACGCGCGCAAACGCCGACGATTTCGCGCGCTATTACGGGCGGCTGAAGACGAAGAGCATGGCGCCCTTGTGGGAGGTCCTGAAGAACCTCGTCCCGCATGAGCCGGTATCACCGGCGAAGCCTGCGCACTGGCGGTATTCGGAGGTGCGGCCGCTGCTGTTCGAGGCTGGCTCGCTCATTTCCGCCGAAGAAGCCGAGCGCCGCGTGCTGGTGCTCGAGAATCCGGGGTTGCCCGGCGCGTCGTCCGCGACGCACAGCCTCTATGCCGGAATCCAACTGGTTTTGCCCGGCGAAGTCGCGCCGCAACATCGCCACAGCCAGGCGGCGCTGCGATTCATCTTGGAAGGCCACGGCGCGACGACGACCGTCGACGGCGAGCGGCTCCCGATGTATCCGGGCGATCTCGTGCTCACCCCGTCCTGGCACTGGCACGACCACCAGAACAACACGCAAGAGCCGATCGTCTGGATGGACGGCCTCGATATCGCTCTCGTGGCGCTCCTCGACGCCGGATTCATGCAAAGCTCGAACAAGAAGGAGCAGGAGGTCACGCAGGCGAACGGCGCGAGTAGCGCCCGTTATGGCGCCAATCTTCTCCCCCTCGAGGACAAGGTCACGATCAACTCGCCCTTGATGCGCTATCCCTACGAGGAAACGCGCGGAGCGCTCGAGCACATGAGGCAGCATTCCGAATGGGATGCATGCAACGGCATCCGCATGCGCTATGCCCATCCGCAGACGGGCGATTGGGCGATGCCGACCATGGGACCCGCGGTGCAGCTCGTGCCCAAGGGATTTTCGACGGCACCCTATCGCTCGACCGATGGCGCCGTGTTCGCGGTCGCGGAAGGGCGCGGCAAAGCAAGCATCGGTGGCGAGACCTTTGCGCTCTCGCCCCAGGACGTGTTCGTCGCGCCCTCCTGGGCGTGGCGAAAGATCACGGCCGATGACGATCTCGTGCTGTTTACGTTCTCCGACCGCCCCGTGCAGGAGAAGCTCGGTCTCTGGCGCGACGAGCGCGGGAGCGCATAGTCCCAACTGCGGCGAAATACTTTGCCTCCCCCTGGTGGGGAGGCCAGTTCCGTGCATGCGTCAGCACGTTCGAGCAGTGCTATAGATGAGCGCATGACCAACCTTCGGGACAGAGATGACCCCATCATCATCGCCGGTGGAGGCATCGGCGGATTGGGAACGGCGCTGGCGCTCGCCAAACGCGGCTTTCCCTCGCGCGTGCTCGAGCAAGCGCCCGAGTTCAAGGAAGTGGGCGCCGGCATCCAGCTCGGGCCCAATTCCTGGCGTTCCTTACGCGCGCTTGGCGTCGATGAGCACGCGAAGAAGCTCGCGGTCTTTCCCAAAGCACTCGTGATGATGGATGCGGTCACAGCAGAGCAGGTCGTCTCGATTCCGCTGGACAGTTTCGAGGCGCGCTTCAAGGCGCCTTATGCGGTGATCCATCGCGCCGATCTCTTGAACGCGCTCTTAGAGACAGCACGGGCCGAGCCTCTGATCACGCTCGAGACCTCGCGCCAGGTGAAGCAGTTCGACGACCTCGGAGCGATGGTCCACATTACAACGGCCGACGGATCGCGTTTCCGCACACCTGCCTTCATTGGCGCGGACGGCTTGTGGTCGAGCGTTCGCGAGAAGCTGATCGGCGACGGCAAGCCGCGCGCGGTGGGACATATCTCCTATCGTTCGGTGCTTCGGAAGACCGACGTGCCCGAATATTTGCGCCGCTGGGAAATGGTGCTGTGGGCGGGACCGAAGTGTCACATGGTGCATTACCCTTTGCGCGGCGGCGATTTGTTCAATCTCGTCGCCACCTTCCACAGCAACCGCTACGAGGAGGGCTGGAACTCCTACGGCGATCCGAAGGAGCTGCACGAGCGTTTCGCGCACACCTGCTCGGACGTGCGCCTGATGCTGTCGAAGATCGAGGAATGGCGCATGTGGGTCTTATGCGACCGCGAGCCGATCAAGGACTGGAGCCGCGGCCGGGTGACGTTACTCGGGGATGCGGCGCATCCGATGCTGCAATATCTCGCGCAAGGTGCCGGCATGGCGCTCGAGGACGCGTTGTGTCTCTCGAAATGCCTCGACGAAGAGCCCGATGTCCAGGCCGCGTTCCGGCGTTATCCGACCGAGCGCTATTTGCGCACGGGTCGCGTGCAGCTCTCCGCGCGGCTCTATGGCGAGTTCTATCATGCGGACGGCGTGCGCCGGGAGCTGCGCAATGCTTTCGTCAAGAACGCGACCTATGAAGGCCTCGCGTGGATCTATGACGGACCGTGATCAGCGTCTCGGTCTGATTTCTAGTAAAATCAGTTTTGGCTCCTTTCCTCCTGCGGCCGGCGCGGCCTTTGATTTCCCGAATCTTTGATTGAATTCATAGAATGGCCGGTTTTGCTCACTTTCCGAGCGTCGAAATTCAAAGAAATCAAGACAATCAAAGCCACGCCATTTCGTCGATTGCAATTTGCAATGTAGCATAACCCTGTGCGAGATCAAGAGCAGCATGAGAACATACTGGCAAAAAATCTGTCATGGCCGGCGCACGCGGACCATGACACTGATGAGCGGGTGCGGTGCTTAATGTCCGCCGCCGGCGATGCCGGTTTCGACCGCGTAGTCGCCGGGCAGCGTCTCATCCTCGTGGGAGCGTGCGGCCGTGTTGAAGACGAAGGTGAGCACGATCGCGACCACAAAGTTCAACAACACCGACCAGACCGCGATATAGGCCGGAATGACGGTGCCGAAGATTTCCACGCGGAACAGCGGCGTGAAGCCGACGCTCGCCGCCATCCAGGTGCCGCACACCATGCCCGACGCCCAGCCGATGAGAAGCGCGCGCGGATTGAGCCAGCGCGTGTAGAGACCGAAAATGATCGCCGGGAAGGTCTGAATGATCCAGATGCCGCCCAAGAGCTGCATGTTGATCGCATATTCCTTGCGTAGCAGCATGATGAAGAGAAGCGCGCCGACCTTGGCCGCCAGGGAGGTCAGTTTCGCGGTTCTCGCTTCAGTTCTCGGGGCGCAATGGGGATTGATGAACTCGCGATAGACATTGCGGGTGAAGAGATTGGCGGCGGCAATCGACATGATCGCGGCCGGCACGAGTGCGCCGATACCGATCGAGGCAAAGGCGAAGCCCGCGAACCAGGGCGGGAAGACGTGAAGGATGAGCGCCGGCACGGCGAAGTTATTGCCGAACTGATCGAACCCGGACGCATAGGTCGGCATGGATTTGACGCCGACCGCGATCGCCATGAAGCCCAAGAGCGCGATCAGCCCCAAGAGGAACGAATAGGCCGGCAACAACGCCGCGTTCCTCCGGATCACATGGCGGCTCGAGGACGAGAGCACGCCCGTGACCGAATGCGGGTATAAGAACAGCGCCATCGCGGAGCCTAGGAACAGGGTCGCATAACCGGTATAGGCGCCGAAATTGTCGGCAAGCAGAAGCTGCTGTTGGGGCACCGCGGCGAAGATCTTGTCCCAGCCGCCGACCTCCGCCGGGATGATGAACACCGCCGCGAAGACCGTGATGTAGATCATCAGATCCTTGATGATCGCGATCGCCGCTGGCGCGCGTAAGCCCGCGAAATAGTCGAAGGCGGCAAGGATGGCAAAGGAGATGATGAGCGGGAGATAGACGAGGAAGCCTGCAAGCTGCACGCCCATTGCCGCGATCACGACTTCCAAGCCAACGAGCTGAAGCGCGATATAGGGAAGCGTGGCCAAAATGCCGGTCACCGCAATCGCAAGTGCAAGCCAGCGATCGCCGTATCGGCCGCGCACGAAATCGGCGGCCGTGATGTAGCCGCGCGCGCGCGCGACCGACCACAGCCTAGGGAAAACCACGAACACGAAGGGATAGATCACGATGGTATAGGGCACCGCGAAAAACGCGATCGCGCCGGCGCCGAAGGCAAGCGCGGGAACCGCGATGAAGGTGTACGCGGTGTAGAGATCGCCGCCGAGCAAGAACCAGGTGATCAGCGTGCCGAAGCGTCCGCCCGCCAAGCCCCATTCGTGCAGGAGATCGAGATCGCCTTTGCGCCAATTCGCCGCCGCGAAGCCGACGAATGTCACGACCGCGAAGAACAGCACGAAGACGACAAGCGCCGTCAGATTGAATGGCATGACGCCTCCCCAATTGTTCCTAGAGCTCGCTTTGAAGCGGCTTATCCCTACCGCTGGCGCGGCTCGGTCGCGTAATAGACAAAAGCGGTCACGGCCATGCCGACGAAAATCCATGCCAGCTGGAACCAATAGAAGAATGGGAAGCCGAAGAGCGTGGGCTCGACCCGGTTGTAGAACGGCACCCAAAGCGCCAAGAACGGCACCAGCAGCAGGAGCATCACGGGCCCGCCGCGGCCGTTCTTCCCGTTATCTTTTCCGGACATGCGCGTCCCTCCCCCGGTTCCCCTTGGCCCTTTGATTAAGGCAAGATTGCCGTTGTGCCAAGCACTTAAGCCTCAAGCTGCACGCTCCCCTCTATTGCCGGGAAAAGGCCGCTTCGGTTAGGGTCGGCGATCCCTGCGCCGTTTCAGGGCTATGATCCAGGGAGGCCGTCTTGTTCGCCAAGCTCAACCACATCGCCATCGTGAGCGAGAACTACGCGCAATTGTGCAGGTTCTACGAGGCGGCGTTCGGGATGACGACCTCGTCCAAGACGCGTCCAGCGCGCGCGGTCACGGTGCGCGACGGCTATGTCGGCTTGAACATCAACCCGCGACGCGCGGGACGCGCGGCAAGCTTCGACCATTTTGGGATCGAGGTCGAAGACGCGGAGACCGCTTTCGACCGCATGCGCAAGCACTATCCCATGGTCAAGTGGCAGAAGCGGCCCGCCAACCGCCCGTTTGCCGGGATCACGACGCATGATCCCGACGGGAATGTGTTCGACATCTCGCAGAAGGACATGACCAACCGCCGCGACGTCTATGTCGAGAACGACGGCAAGCTGAACACGCGCCACATCGATCATTTCGCAATGCGCACCATGCGGCCGGAAGCGATGGCGGAATTCTATTCGCGCGTCTTCGAGCTCGTGCCAACGAACAAAAGAGAAGGCGACCCGAACCATTATTTGAGCGACGGGCACGTGACGCTCGTGATCATGCCCTGGCAGATCACCGATTATGAGGGCACGGGGATCATCACCTGCGGCATGGATCACATCGGGTTCAAGGTCGAAAACGTGGAAGCGTGCAAGAAAGAGATCGCGCAGATCGCCGCCGACAATCCGCGGTTGGCGCCCGAGCCCGTCGGCACCGGCGCGGAAGGCGCTGCGCTCGAGAAGCTGTTCCAAAGATCTTGTCCGTTCGGCCAGCACCATCTGGCCGACCCCGACGGCGTGCTGATCGACATTCATGAGGGGTGAGGTAGAAGGAGAACGTCATGCGTCGGATCTCCGCAGCCGTTGGCTTCGCAGCCACTGCGCTCGCACTTCTCCCCATAGCTTCGCGTGCGGCGTCACCGGAGGATTTCTACAAAGGCAAGCAGATCACTATGATCCTGTCCGCCGACGCGGGCGGGGGCTATGCGAGCTACGCCAACGCGTTCGCGCCCTATTTGTCGCAGCACATTCCAGGCAAGCCGCGCATCGTGGTGCAGTACATGCCGGGCGCGGGCGGCTTGCGGGCGATGAACTACCTTTACACCGCGGCGCCCAAGGACGGCAGCGTCATCGCGCTTGTTCATTCGAGCGTGCCTTACGCGCCGCTCTACGGCATCAAGGCAGCGACGTTCGATCCGCGCAAGATGAACTGGCTGGGCTCGATCGACGCGACGTCGGGCATCTGCGTTGCCTGGCACACCTCCAAGATCAAGACCTGGCAGGACTTGTTCAACCAACCCTACACAGTGGGGAGCTCGGGCGCGGGCTCGCAGATGGAGACGCTCCCCATGATGCTGAACAAGCTGTTCGGCACCAAGATCAAGGTGATCTCAGGCTATAAGGGCGGCAACGAGGTCTATCTCGCGATGGAACGCGGCGAGGTCGACGGCCGCTGCGGTTCGCTCGTCTCGTCCATCAACTCGACGCGCCCCGACTGGTTCCCGCAGAAGAAGGTCTCGGTGCCGGTGCAGATCGCGCTCGAACGTGACCCGCAATTCCCGGATGTGCCGGCCTTGGCCGAAGTCGCGAAGGACGCGAAGACGAAGCAGATCCTTCAGCTCATCTTGTCTCCGATGGCGATGGACCGGCCGATCCTCACCCCGCCCGGTGTTCCGGCCGATCGCGTCGCGCTGTTAAAGACGGCGTTCCACGCCGCAATGGCCGATCCTGGTTTCCTGGCTGACGCCAAGAAGCAGCGCCTCGAGGTGAAGGAAGTCTCGGGCGAGAAAGTCGCGAAGATTCTCTCAGACGCTTTCGTCATGCCGCCCGATGTGGTCAAAGCCGCAAACGAGGCGATGAACCTCACCGGCTCGACGGGCACGGAGTAGCACCTAACCCTCCTCACCATGGGCGGCCTTGAGCCGCCCACCCAGTCGCCGCGCGTCTGCGCGGCGAATGAATCTTGATCCGTCCAAAGATCATTTTACGCGTGCGGACGCACGCGCGCTGGGTGGCCGGGTCAAGCCCGGCCATGGTGATATAAGATAAAGCCCTCGTGCTGGTGAGAGCACGAGGGCTTTTGAGTTTGCCGCCTAGAGACTAACGGTTCTGGTCGTCTTTGCCTTTTTCACGTCCGCGGCCGCGGTTGCGATCCTCGTTCTGCGGAGGTGCGCCTTGCGCTTGCGGCGGTCCTCCGCGTTCGGCCTGCGGCGGCGGTCCGCCGCGCTGGAACTGCTGCGCTTGGGGTGGCGGCTGCGGCGGTCCTTGCGGACGGCCGCGGTCGACATTCGCCTGCGAGGGCGGTCCCGGCGGTTGCGGCGGCTGGAACGGATTGACCCGTTCCTGCTGCGGCTGCGGCGGGACATTGGCGCGCTCCTCATTCCGCCCGCGGCCGCGGAACTGTTCCGGCGGACCCTGGTTCGCCTGACCTTGCGGCGGCGGTTGGTTCGGGGGCTGGTTCACTTCCGGCCGTCCGCGCCCACGGAACTGCTCATTGGGCGGCGGAACATTCGCCTGACCCTGCGGTGGCGGTTGATTCGGCGGCTGGTTCGTCTCCGGACCGCGCCCGCGTCCGCGGAACTGTTCATTGGGCGGCGGAACATTCGCCTGCCCTTGAGGCGGCTGGTTCGGCTCATTGCGGAAGAAGCCGCGCCGGCCTTCCGGGCCACCCTGGGGCTGGTTCGGCGGAGGAATATTCGCCTGACCCTGCGGCTGGTTCGGCGGCTGCGCCGGGTTGGACTGACCCGGCCGCTGATTGAAGAAACCGCCACGCTGGTTGGGCGGATTGGTCTGCTGGACGTTGCCCGGCACGTTCTGCGGCGGGATGACCGCGACGCGGTCGCGTGCGGACGCCCGCGGGTTGCCGCCGTGCTGCTGGCGTTCTTCGATCTGCACCTGCCGCCCGGCCTGCACCGGCGTGATTGGCGCGTTCTTGATCACGTCGCGCGGATTGACGACAGCGACGCGCTGTCCTCTATCGCGCTCGATCTGGCGCACGTCGACGCTGCGGTTTACGACCACGTTGTTGATCGTCGTGTAGTTGGTGATGTTGCGCGAACGATCGATGAAGGTCCGGTATTCGGAGCGCGGCGGCACGTAGCGGATGTAATCGCGATCCGCGAAATGCCGCGTGTCGACGAAGGTCCAGAAGCCGAGCGTAAAATTGACGCCGTACTGCGGGCCGTACCAATCGGCGTAGCCGAAGCCGCGATTCCAGTCGTTCCAATCATTGGGATAGAGCTCATCGCCCGCGAGGAAGCGATCATCGGGAGGCATCGGGAACCAGCCGATCATGCCTGGGCCCTGGCGCCAAACGACCCATGAGGGCGCCCAGACATAACCCGGCACCCACAGCCAGCCGTCGTAGGGATCATAGACCCAGCGGCCATAATGGAAGGCGATGTCGCCCCACTCGTAATCGGAGGCCCACAACCAGCCATACTCGCCCGTGTAGTTCCAATGCCCGCGATAATAGGGGCGGAAGTCGCGCGGAACATCAATCGGATGCCAGACGTCGCCCCAGCGCGGATGCCGATACCAGCGCCCATAGGGGGCGAGCGCATTGTAGAAATAGCCGAAGCTCACGCCGCCGTTGCGGGATCCGACGCTGAGCGAGAAATCGACCTGCGCTGCCGCGGGCGGCGCCGTCGTAACCAGCACGAGCGGCGAGATCACCAATGCGGTCGCCAGCAGTTTCGTGGAGAGTCTTAGGGCCATTGAGAGCTCCTCTTTTCTCGGGCGCGCACGCCCCCGGCCGACGAAGAAAACGTCAAGCTCGTGCGACCGTTCCTCAACCCTGCCTTACGGCAGCGTGTAAGTGATTGATGCACATCAAGCTTGTCCCAAATGGGGCGATTTTGCGCGTCTTTTCCAGTCATGGCTCCTGTATCGCGCATGGCTAGTGAATGGGGGCTGAATGGGTTACATCGAATGAGGCATTTTTGTGGAATCTTCGAGCTTGGAGGGCCGACCCGTGCACAAATTCCTCATCGCCGCCGCGATTCTTGGGACCACGATCGCTGTCGAAGCATCGGCTCAGCCGATCTCCGTCGACAGGAAACAGGTGAGCGCCTCGGCCGCGCGCAAGATGGTCGATGCCTGCCTCGCCTTCGCGGAGAAGAACCACATCCTCGTCGGCGTCGCGGTCGTCGACATCTCGGGCGTGCTGATCGATTTCCACGCCATGCAAGGTGGCGGACCCACGCTCTCCGAAACGGCGATTCTGAAGGCCAAGACGGCGGCGCATTGGCAGCGTCCGACGCGCTCACTCGAGGAGGACGTAACCACGCTCCGCAATCAAGCTTCGGTCTGGATCCACGATTTCCCCAAGGCGGGCGCGCTTCCCATCATCATCGATGGCCAGGTCGCGGGCGCGATCGGGGTCGGCGGCGCACAGAAACAGGAAGAATGCGCCCAAGCCGGTATCGACGCGGTTATCCCGAAACAATCGGCACAGAAGTAGACTGCATTTTGCATTCTGATTCTTGAGGGATCGGCCGCATGCGGTATGTGAACTTGGCAGCAGGGCTTTTCCTCGCCGCAATGGCTGTGCCCGTGTCCGCGGCCGATTCGAATCCGGAGCAGCCGATCGTGGACATTCTCCAGAGATTGGCGATGACATCGGATTCGATCGACCGGGTCACCTTGGCGAACCGGCTCGAACGTCTCATCCTGCTGTCGCGGCCCGACGATGTGAGCGCTTCGACGATCGATCAGCTCGGCGCTCTATTAAACGATGAGTCCGACGTTATCCGCTGGAAGATCTCCTTCGCACTGAGCTTCGTGGGACAGAAGGCGAGCTCCACGATCCCCGCACTCGAAAAGGCCTTGCTCAATGTCCGCGAGGAACGCGACGCGACTTTAAGCAGAGGCGAGACCTTCGTCGGCGCCGGTTTCACGTCCGGCTTCACGATTTGCCAGACGCTGAGGACGTTCAAGGTCGACCCGCTGCCCAGCGACTGCGCGTTCTACATGGAGACGCGATGAACGCGCGAATGATCGTCCGACATCGCTGAACGGCAGACTCCGAGTAAGAGCAGATCATCCCGAAGCCGGCCCACACGGCGAATCTTGCCCCAAACCGGATCTGATTTTGGCAAGCCCAGGCCGGGCCTGGGCAGCCGCTGAAAGCCCGCTATTGGGAAGAGCAGCCATTGCCACCTTGCCCGCCGGAGGGCTGAAGTTGATCCTACCCGGTCATTGGAACTTTCTGGAGCAGCGGTTGGTCATGTCGTTTCTCCCAAGCGTTAGTTAGATTTCTGCATACGCTACGCCGGTGAGATTCCCCTGGTGGGAGAGGAAGTTGCACTCGTTCTTTCCGTCGAGATCGGCGGAATAGATCGAACCGGCCAAATCGGTGACGAACATCCGGTTGCCCGGCATGTCGAGAGCGATGCCGATTCCCTCCATCAGGTGCGTGATCAAGATCTCCGGCGCGGCCTTTCTATCGATTGTCGCGCGATTGACGGTGTTGCCGCGCGGAGGATCGCCGCGGTCGGTCCAGTAGAGGGCACGGTTTGCCAGATCGAGTTCGAGATCGATCGGTTCCGGTAGCTGATCAAACAGCACTTCGATGTCGGAGCGGTTCGTCGGGCTCGCGCCCTTGGGAATTTCGATGTTGGCGCGGAGGATACGACCCTGGCAGCCGTTGTTGGGGCCCTTTTGCGTCCAGTAGATCTTCTGAAGCTTCGGATCGGTGGTGATACCGACGCACCACCGGTTCTGATCGCGCCGGTCTTTGTCGCCGCGACCAGTCTCGACCAGTATTTCGACTCGCGAGCCGTCGAGATTCGCGCGCATAACGCGCATCCCCTCGCGGTCGCACCAATAAAGCTTGCCATCGTCCCTATCGAGGTGGATCTGCTTCGGCGTGTGGGTAACGCCTGGTAGGACGATTACCCTCCGATTACCACCGTCGAGATCGGCGCGCTCGATCGAGCCGTCGTCGAGATTGGGCACGCCCATGTTGGTCCAATAAATGTGGCCAGCCTCCGCATCGACGACGATGCCGTCCGGGAGATGGCAACCGGCAACGATGGTCTTGCGGTCGGATCCGTCCGGATTCATTGAGTGAATGCGATCACCACTTATTTCGAGAAGGAATAGTCGGCCGGAACGGAGGACTCCTTCTGAGGCGAACCGACGCGCCGTCTGCGATGTGGACTCGCCCGGATCGGGGCGCCCAAAGCCAGGCGCGGCCGCCGATTCAGGGTCGCGATTGGTTGGGCTGCGTATCCGTGCCATCGTTGTCGACCCGCCCAAACGCAGGGAGGTGCCGGCCGAAGTTCAATTCGAAGTCGCTCGGAAGACCGTAACCGATACTGCGAATCTTGGCACGGCGCGCCTGCGCACTAGGTGAGGCCAGCGTTGAGAAGAACATGTCGTTGCTCGACTGAAGCTCGGTAGCTGTTGGCATCCCGAACCGATTGATCTGGACCTTCGCCGCGGCTAGCGTTTCACGGTCGAACGAGGCCAGACGCAGGACGAGCGCATCAACAAACGAGTCGAGGTCGTCATCGTCCAGCGTGCGGTTCACCCAGCCATAGCGCTCGGCGATATCAGCATCGAAATCGTCGCCGCTGAGGACGATCTCAAGTGCCCGCGAGCGGCCGACCACGCGCGGGAGCCATTCCAGCGCTCCGCCGCCAGGGACAAGTCCGACACCGATCTCGGGGTTGCCGAATAGAGTGTTTTTCCGGCTGGCAAATCGCATGTCGCACGCGAGCACGAACTCGTTACCGATGCCACGCGTGCGGCCGCGAATCTTGGCGATGCTCACGACTGGCGTGGACGAGAGGCGCAGCACAAAGTCGCGCCAAAGCTCCAGTACCTCTGGCCGTTCAGCTGCCTTGGTTACGTCGAGATGGGCAATGAAAAAATCGGGATTCGCTGACTGGAACACTACGACCTTCACCGACGGGTCGGCCTCGAGGTCGGTCATCAGTGCCCCCAATTCAACGATCGTTGTGGGAACAAACATGTTGATTGGCGGACTGTTGAAGGTGACTGCCCACCGGCCCGGACGGGTGCAGTCGATGTTGAACTGCGAAGGGTCAGGCATAGCGGATCTGCTGTGCATATGCGGCACCTTTTTGTCGGCCCTCGTTGGGCTTACGCGGCAAGCTCAACACTCAACCCTTTATGCTTGACGCAGTGATTTGAATCCCGCTCGAAGTTCCGCGTCGAAGAGCGCGGGCTGTTCCCACGCCGCGAAATGCCCACCTCTATCGAGCTTGTTGAAGTGAATGAGTTTTGGAAACGCCTTTTCTGCCCAGCTGCGCGGGACTGGATAAAGTTCGTCGGGGAAAACGCTGACGGCAACCGGGATCTTGACTCCTTTGGCATTGAAAAACCCGACTTTGCCCCAATTCTCCCAATAGAGACGGCCTCCAGAGACGAATGTATTCGTCAACCAAGCGATTGTGATGTTGTCGAGAATGTCATCACGCGTTAGGCCAGCGGAACCGCCCGCAAAGACACGTGAGATCAGCTCATAGCTACGTGCGTCATGGTCGAGGAAATAGGCCGCCAAGCCGACGGGGGAATCCGCAATGCCATACAACGTCTGCGGTCGCAGCCCCATCTGGTATCCGTAAGCTATGCCTGTTTGATACTCGTGCTGCAAAGCGTCGTACGCGACCTTCTCATCGGCCGAGAGACCCGATGGGGCCGGCGCCCCGGAAAAGGCCGCCTTGTCAATTTCGGCCGGAAAGATACCAGGCATGTTGGTGTGAATGCCGAGTAACTCGGGGGGCGCTTGGAGACCGATTTGTTCGGTAATGATCGCGCCCCAGTCGCCGCCCTGTGCCACAAATTTCGCGTAGCCCAGCCGCTTCATCAGCACAACCCAGGCACGCGCGATATGGGGAGCATCCCAGCCGGTCGTGGTCGGCTTGCCGGAAAACCCGTAGCCCGGTATCGAAGGAATCACCACATGGAAGGCGTCAGATGCGCTACCGCCGTGTGCCGTGGGATTCGTAAGTGGATCGATGATCTTAAGTTGCTCGACAACCGAGCCGGGCCACCCGTGCGTGACGATGAGGGGCAACGCGTTCTCATGTGTCGAACGAACGTGAATGAAATGAATGTCGAGCCCATCGATCTCGGTGATGAAGTTCGGTAGGGCATTCAGTTTCGCCTCGCACTTGCGCCAGTCGTACTCTGTCGCCCAATATTGCGCGAGCTTCTGCATTGTCGCGAGCTGCACGCCTTGCGATGCATCTTTGACGGTTTCCCGCTCAGGCCACTTTGTCGCTTTGATGCGCCTCTTCATTTCGGTGAGGTCCGCTTCCGGAACGTTCACACGAAACGGACGGATCGCGGTCTTGTCACTGCTCTTCTGCTGTGTGGCCATGGCTTCGGTCTCCTTTAAAATCGAAGAGGTCTGACAGGCTCGTCCGCGTGATCGGAGTCGCAGCCGGACGCGGCAATGTAGTGCCGATACACGACGTGGCTAGCGCCAGCCGTCTGCTCCGAGTGCCAAACAAATCCGCGGTGATCGCGAGCTAACGCAGTCAAAATGGTTTGGTTTCAGACGCCTCGAATTTTTTATGCTCTTTTTTATTCGTGGCTACGTTCAAGCCGCTCCACTGTAAGGTCGCTATGTCCGGGTTTGGCGGGGACGTCTCCCCATCGACCCCGAACCGTTCGGAACGGAGCGCCTTCCGGTCACTGGAACTCGCAGAACAACAAAAAGCCCCCATGCGACATGCATGAGGGCTTTTTGATTCGGGCCTGAAAGTTAGACCGTGAATTCTTCCCGCATCAGCGGCAGCTGGCGGATGCGGTGGCCGGTTGCGGTGAAGATCGCGTTGCAGACGGCCGGTGCCAACGGCGGCAGAGCAGGCTCGCCCAATCCGGTCGGCGGATAATCGGCCTCGATGAAGTGGGCTTCGACTTCGGGCGCATGGGCCATGCGCAAGATCGGATATTGGTTGAAATTCGTCTGCTGATTGCGGCCGTTCTCGAATGTGACTTCGAGCCCAAGCATGGTCGAGAGCCCGTCGATGACGGCGCCCTGAACCTGGGTCTCGGCGCCGCTCGCATTCATGATCGGACCACAGTCGCCCGCGACCGTCACCTTGTGCACGGTGACTTTGCGGGTCGCATCGACGCTCACCTCGGCCACTTCGGCGAAATGCCCGGAGTGGCTGAAGAAGAAGGCTGCGCCGAGCGCGCGGCCTTTCGGCAGCGGCTTGCCCCAGCCCGCCTTCTCCGCCGCGAGCTTGATGACCGCGACCGCGCGGCCGGTGTTCATAGCACCGTCGTTCTTGGGCTCGAGCCAGCGCGGCTCGCCCATGGTCTCGATCAGGAACTCGACATGGTCGCGTCCGGCCGCGCTCGAGAGCTCGTGCAGGAAGGACTGCACCACCCAGGCGATCGCGTTGCTGCGCGGCGCGCGCCACGGACCCGTGGGGGTGAGCCCCGGAATCATGCTCTGCGACACGCGCGCGTTCGTAAGCGTTGAGGTCGGGAACATCTCGATCTCGACGTCGCCGCTCGCGGTCGGCGCCTTGCCGTCGGCGGTGAAGGTGATCAAGTGGTCGTGCCAGGCGACGAGCTTGCCCTTCTGATCGACCGCGCCCTTCACCTGATGGAAGCCGCCCGGACGATAGAAATCGTGCGCCATGTCGTCTTCGCGCGTCCATTGCAGCTTGACGGGCACGCCGACCTGTTTGGTGATCGCGGCGACCTCGCACATGTAATCGTTCGAGAGCCGCCGGCCGAAGCCGCCGCCGGCACGCGTCTGATGGATGACGACCTTGCTCTTCTCGATCTTGAGAAGCCCCGACATGATGTCGAGCGCGCGGTCGGCGGCTTGAGTCGGCGCCCAGATCTCGATCTCGCCGTCCTTCCAATGCGCGGTGCAGTTCTGCGGCTCCATCGGCGCATGCGAGAGGTAGGGATAGGTGTAGAAGGCATCGAGCACCTTGGCACCGCTCTTGAAGGCCGCGTCGACGTCGCCCTTCTCTTTCAGCACTTTCTCCGGCGCCTTGCCCGCGAGCTGCTTCGCCTTGACTTGCGCTCCGGTCCAGGAATCTTTCGACGCTTCGCTCTCGTCCCAATCGACTTTCAGCGCGCGCTTCGCCTTGATCGCGGCCCAGGTGGAATTCGCGACGATGGCGACGCCCGGCATCAGCTCGTTCACCTTGCCGTTGCCGTCGACGAAGAAAGCGTCTTTGACGCCCGGCATCTTCTTGATCTCGTCGAGATTGGCATTCGTAGGCTTGCCGCCGGTCGCGGGCGCCTTGGTGTAGGTCGCGTAGAGCATGCCTGGCTGCACCTGGTCGATGCCGTAGAGCGGCTGACCGGTGACGATCTTGGGCACATCCACGCCCATGACGCGCGTGCCAAGGAGCTTCCAGTCCTTCTTCTCCTTGATCTTCACGGTCTTCTCGTCGGGTACGGGAAGCTTTGCGGCCTTCATTGCGAGGTCGGCGTATTTCGCCCGGCGCTTGCTCGGGCCATGCACGACGGCGCTCGCCTCGGTCGTGCATTCGGATGCGGGCACGCCCCAATCCTTTGCAGCGGCGGAAACGAGCATCGCACGCGCGACGGAGCCTGCGCGGCGCAACGGTTCCCAGCCTGTCGGCGTCGAGCGCGAACCGCCTGCGCTCTGGCGGCCATACACGTCGGGATTGATCGGCGCCTGCTCGACGCGCACGTCGTTCCAGTCGGCATCCAGATGCTCGGCCAGGATCATCGGGAACGAGGTCTTGATCCCCTGCCCGATCTCGGGCGCCTTGTTCACGAGCGTGATCTCGCCCGAGGGCGCGATGCGCACATAGGCGTTCAGAACCGCAACGTTGCCTTTGGCCGCGTCGGCCGCTGCTTTCGCCGGGCGTACGAACCCGCCCATGTTGAAGGCGAGGATCAATCCGCCGGCCGCGCCGCCCGAGAGCTTGATGAAGCCGCGGCGATCGAGCGCGCGCTTCGGGAGCTTCACCGATTCCATTTCGCGAATGATCTCTGAGAGGTCGCGATCGCTCGAAGTCCAGTTGGGGGCGGCTTCCATATTTTCCTCCGCGAGCAAAAGCATACGGGTACGCGACGGCGCACTCGTGTCCTTCGGAAGTTTACATGCGGGCGGGCTCCGTGACCATTGCGACGACGTGCGTTATTCCCTAATGGAAATCACGCTAGTTGGCATTTCCAGCGAAACCCTGGCATCTACGCCCGGCTAGAGAAGCCCCTGCCGAGGAACGCATGATCATCGATTTCCAGCACCATTACACGCCGCCTCAGCTTCTAAAGGGCAAGAAGGACGAGGTTTCCGTCGGAATCGACGAGCGCGGCAACCCCATGCATTTGCTCAATCCGCTTCTCGGCGACATCGACGCCCATGTGCGGATGATGGACTTGGCCGGCTTGGACGCGGCCGTTCTCTCGAGCATGGTCGGGTTCGACCAGCCCGATCTTTCGATCTGCCGAATCATCAATGACGACATGAAGGCGGTCGAGGAGAATCACCCTGGGCGCTTCATCGGGCTTGCTCATGTGCCGGCGTTAAAACCTCAGGAGATGAAAGCGGAGCTCAAGCGCTGCGCGGTCGAGCTGAAATTCCCGGGCGTCGTGATCGCGTCCGAGATGCAGGGATTGGGACTCGATGCGGAAGAGCTGCGCCCGTTCTGGAAGGCGGCCGCCGATCTCAATCTCTACGTGTTCATCCATCCGTTGCCCAAAGTCATTTCCTGGAATCAGATGTATGCGGACGATCTTGGCCGCATGCTGGGGTGGGAGTTCTCGCTGATGACCGCGACCGTCCGCGTCATCAATTCCGGGCTCTTGGACGAGCTCCCCAATTTGAACATCCAGTTCGCGCATTTCGCGGGCGGTATCGGGCGGTATCTGGGGCGCGTGCGCGGGTTCCAGCAACGGGACAAATGGGGCACGCGCGAGGTCAAAGGCCACAATCGCCGGCCGCCGAAGCCCATCGATCATTATCTCGAACAGCGGCTCTATTACGATTGCGCGGGCTGGGCGGGTCCCGATCATGCCGGCGCCTGGGGCGCGGAATGGGTACGCTTCGGGATGAACGAGGTGCCGCTGACGCAAATTGTGTTCGCCACCGACTATCCGCAAGCCGTGCGCGTCGACCAGGAGGTGGTCGATTACGTGAACTGCGTGCGGGCGTTAGGCCCGAACGAGCGCGTGATGCTCGAAGGCTTGAACGTCGAGAAGCTGATCCCGGACGCAAAAGCGCGGCTGGCGAAGAGGAAGAGGTAACCGCTTCCCCCAACAGTGTCATGGCCCGCGCACGCGGAGGAAGCGGGAGTTCCGCCGCCTTTCGACTATAGTCGTCTCGGGACTTCCGAAGGCCGGGGGCGAGGTGAAATGTCTCGAGTGCTATATCTGCTGGATCATTATCCGCAGATCTCCGAGACCTATATCGAAGTCGAAATCGACCGTGTCGCCCGTCAGCATGAAGTGGCGATCGCCACCGTCAGCTCGCCCGATTTAGAGCGCGAGCATCATCGACCGTTCATCCGTTTGGGCAACATCCATCCCGAGACGCTCGCCGAGCTCGTGCGGCGCGTGCGTCCCGACATCGTTCACGGCCATTACTTGACCGTCGCACCGGCCTTGCATTTCCTCGCCCGCAGCGCGGGCGTTTTTTTCACCCTGCGCACGCATTCCTTCGACGTCTTGCAATCGGATTTTCTCACCAACTCCGCGATCATCCGATACTTAAACGATCCCCTGTGCCGGGGCGTGATCTGCTTCCCGTTTGCCGTCGACCGGCTGTGCCGCGCCGGCATCGATGAGCGCAAGGTTCACGCCTGTTGGCCCGTCGTCGATATCGGCCGTTTCCGCAACCGCGATCCGAACGGCGACGCGATTATGAACTCGGGCGCTGCCTTGCCGAAGAAAGCCATGACCGATTTCGTCGACCTCGCGGCCAAGCTTCCTCAAGCGCGCTTCGATCTTTATTCGCTCGGCTACAATACTGCCTACATCGCGGAACATGCGCGCCTTGGGGGCAAGCCGGTCAACATTCTCTCGGTCCAGCCCGAGGCAATGCCCGCCGAATACAAGAAGCACCGCTGGCTCGTCTACACGGCATCCAAAACGATCAACACGGTAGGCTGGCCCATGAGCGTCGCGGAAGCGCAGGCGAGCGGCGTCGGCGTGCTGATGCAGAACATCCGTCCCGATCTTCAGGAATATGTCGGCCCTGGCTACCTTTTCGACACCATCGAGGACGCCTGCCGCATCCTCACTCAGCCCTTCCCGAATGAGCTGCGCGAGGCGGGATTCGCGCATGCCGAGAAGTCGAACATCGATCGACATATTGGGCTTTTGTATCGGCTCTGGGAATGAGCCCGCGTGCGTTTTCCCGGCTAGAACGTAGCGGTTGCGCGTGCGATTGGCATCGCTGTTCGCCCCGATGATGCTATTCTTCCCCGGGTTTCCAAATGTCACGTCAGCGTCTGGATGGTTTCGATGCTTCGTACGTTGTTCCTGCAAGCGCCTTCCTTCGACGGATTCGACGGCGGCGCCGGCTCGCGTTATCAGGCCAAACGCGAGATCCAGTCCTTTTGGTATCCGACCTGGCTCGCCCAGCCCGCTGCGCTCGTCGAAAACAGCCGTCTCGTCGACGCGCCTCCGCACAGACTGAAGCTTTCGGACATCCTTCCGCTGGCGAAAGACTACGATCTTGTCGTGCTGCACACCTCGACGCCGTCCTTCAAGTCCGATGTCGCAACGGTCGAGGCGCTGAAGAGCGTGAACCCCAGCCTCAAGGCCGGCCTGATCGGCGCCAAAGTGGCGGTCGATCCGGAAGGAAGCCTCGAAGAAGCACCCCAGATCGACTTCGTCGCCAGGAACGAGTTCGATTTCACCGTCAAGGACGTGGCCGACGACGTGCCCTGGCAGAAGATCGACGGCCTGAGCTATCGCAATCGCGACGGCCTCATACTCCATAACGAAGATCGAATCCCTCTCGAGAACATGGATTCGCTTCCCTTCGTCTCAAGCGTGTACAAGCGCGATCTCGCCATCGAGAACTATTTCATCGGTTACCTGAAGCATCCCTACCTCTCGCTTTACACTGGACGCGGCTGCAAATCGCGCTGCACCTTCTGCCTGTGGCCGCAAACCGTCGGCGGACATCGCTATCGCACGCGCAGCGTGGGACATGTCATCGAGGAGATCGCCTGGGCACAGAAGGCCTTTCCGCAAGTCAAGGAATTCTTCTTCGACGACGATACCTTCACCGACAACCTGCCGCGCGCCCAAGCGATCGCAAAGGAGCTCGGCAAGCTCGGCGTGACCTGGTCGTGCAACGCCAAAGCCAATGTGCCGCGGGACTCGCTCAAAGTGATGCGCGACAACGGGCTGAGACTGCTCCTCGTCGGCTATGAGTCGGGCAACCAGCAAATCCTCTACAACATCAAGAAGGGCATGCGGATCGAGGTCGCCGAACGCTTCACCAAGGACTGCCACGACCTAGGGGTCACGATCCACGGCACGTTCATTCTCGGCCTGCCGGGCGAGAACGAGGGAACCATAGAGGAAACCATCCGGTTCGCGACCCGGATCAATCCGCACACGATCCAAGTCTCGCTGGCGGCCCCTTATCCGGGCACGTATCTCTACAAGCAGGCCGTCGAGAATGGCTGGCTGGACAAGGATCACGCCGAGCTGGTCGACGAGAAGGGCGTTCAAATCGCGCCCTTGCATTATCCCGACCTCAGCCACGAGCAAATCTTCGATTCTCTGGAGACCTTCTACAGGAGGTTCTACTTCCGGCCCTCGAAGATCGCCTCGATCGTGGGCGAGATGATCTTGAGCCCGGAGATGATGCGGCGCCGCTTACGCGAGGGAATCGAGTTCTTCCAATTCTTGCACGCAAGGCACGTCCACTCTGCGGAAGGCGCCCGTAGACCCAATTGAGGCGAATCGCTCTAGAGTGCGATCGCGTTGGGATCGATGTGGCCGAAGGGATTGAGGCCGAGCGCGGGCTGCGCCCGCAGCACGGATTCGATCTTGTCCGCGATCTCGCGCCAGGTACGGAGGTTCTCGAAAGCGGGACGGCTGCCGTCGAAGACCGGACCCTCGATCGCGAGTGATGCGACTGCGGATTCCGCTGAGCGGATGGAAAGCGAGACTGCGCTGGCGCCTGCGAATTCTGGTTGTCCGAACGCGTAGCTCTGCTTTGCGATCTCTTTCAGCATCGCGCTCGACACTTGGCTCTTTAGAGCGTGCCGCTTTGCCCAGGCGCGATAAGCGCTGATCTCGCTTGAGGGCAGAAACGCAAGAATCGCGTTTCCCGGATAACCCTGCCCAAGCGGATGAGCTTCGCCCAAGGGCGGCGCATTGGTGATCTCGTTCGTCCCAGGCACCGACGCGATGCGCAAAGCATACCAGCCGAGCTTCACGTAAAGGGATGTCGTTTCCCCGGACAAGGAGGCGATCTGGCGCAAGTAGGGCAATGCCACCTCGCGAACGCGGAATTGCGCGATCAGGCTGTGACGCAAGCGATCCGCCGTCGGTCCCAGCACGTAATGCGCGGAGGCCTGGTAGCGCGCGATCAGGCCAAAGCGCAGAAGCGCGTCGAGTCCGCGGAAGACCGTGCCTGGCGTCGATTTCAGCGTCCGGGCGATCTCGGTTGCGCCGGGCGGCCGCTCGGCCTCCCCGACGGCTTCCAGGATGCGGAGCGCACGGATTGCCGAGCTGCTCATGAGTCGACGAGGAACGGCGGCGCGGAGATCAGCCGCGCCTGGCGCTCCAGAGGCTCGAGTACCAAACGCATCTGCGGCAGGAGATCCTTGATGCGATCGAGATCGAAGCGCTCGCGCGGACCACCGACGGTGACAATCGCATGTGGATGGCCGGTTTCGTCAAGCACGGGGAAGATCGCGTAGGCGGCGCTCGCAAGATGCGGATTGCGCCACAATACGTAAGGCGTGGACCGGATCTCTTCGATGTCGCGCCAGACGGCTTTTGCGGATTCGCTCGCGGGATCGGGAAAGCGTTGCGGCCGATGCAGGGGCGCGGCCTTCTTCAAATAATCGTCGATCTCGGTATCGGAGAGATGCGCCAAGAGCGTACGCGACATCTTGGTGCAATGGAGCGCCACCGGATGACCGCGCGGGCTTCGCAGCACGCGCGGGCCTTGCGCTTGGATGTCGTCGACGGTGACGCGGTTGCGGCCGACGATGATCGAGAGATAGACGCTCTCGCCCGTGACCGCATGCAGCGCTTCGAGCGCGGGGCGTGCGAGCGCCACGATATCGAATTCAGCCGCGCCGCTTTGCGTGAGCGAGAGCAGTTTCAGCCCAAGCTGATAGCGTTCGCCGGTTACGTCGCGCGCGAGATAATTCTCCGCGACCAAAGTGGACAACGCGCGATGCACCATGTTCTTGCTTAACTTAAGCTCGCGCGCGATCTCGGTCACGCTGCGCGGGCCGTCGTGGCCGATAAAGGAGCCGAGCACGGCAAGCACGCGCTGAGCCGCCTGATTGCGATAGCGGGGTGCGTGATCGGAAGCGCTCATGCGCCGACACCAACTAGCCGGCGCGCGCCCGCACCCTCCCGTGTCATCCCCCGCGACAGCGGGGGACCCAGTGCGCGTGCGTCCGCATGCGCACAAGAGTTACTCGCCGCGCGGACGCGCTGCGGCTGGGTGGCCCGGTCAAGCCGGGCCATGACACATAGGAGGCGCTTTCATCCGTTTCGAAACCCCACTAAGATTTGGCAAGTAAAATTCATTTCACATACTAGAACAAGGGGCTGGAATGACAATCGGGAGGAGCGGCCGATGACCGTGCTCGCGGCTGAGACCACAGGGCCGGTGGAAGTGAGCGGCGTCGCGATCGAGATGACGGCGCGCGGCAAAGGGCGCCCGCTTGTTTTTCTTCATCCGGGGCATCCTTCGGGGCGGCTCGATCCGGCGGCGCCCGTACTCGAGCTGCTCGCCAAGAACGCGCGCGTGCTTGCGCCGACGCATCCGGGCTTCGGGTCGGCGCCTGCGCCGCGCAACCTGACAACGATCGACGATCTCGCCTATCTCTATCTCGACCTCCTGGACGCGCTCGATATCCGCGACGCGGTTCTCGTCGGCGCGCAACTCGGCGGTTTCATCGCGGCCGAGATGGCGGTGAAGTCGACAGCGCACATTTCACACCTCGTCCTTGCCGACGCTTTCGGCATCAAGGCGGGCGACCGCGAGACCCGCGACATCGCGGATATCTATGCCATCACCGACAAGCACCTCGCCGAGCTCGTCTGGGCCGATCCAAAGAAGATGATGCGCGATACGAAGGCGCTACCGGAATCCGAGCTCGTGCTGATCGCGCGCTCGCGCGAGTCGACCGGTCGCTACGCCTGGTCGCCCTTCATGCACGATCCCAAGCTCAAGCAGCGCCTCCATCGCGTGCGTGTGCCGACACTCGTTCTCTGGGGTGCGCGCGATCAGGTGGCCAAGCCCGATTACGGGCGCGCTTACGCCGCGGCCATTCCCGGCGCGAAGTTTCAGCTGATCGATGATGCGGGCTCGTTCCCGCATCTCGAACAGCCCGAAGCCTTCGCCCAAGCCATTGACGAATTCATCCGCTGAGACCGGAGCCAGAGATGAGAGTCTTCCAGTTCACCGAGCAGCCTTATCCGAATGTTTGGAACGACCATAACGGCTCGCTGCGGGTGAACCTGCCGAACCGCAAGCTCGATCCGACGATCGCCGCCGAGCTGTTCCATCGCTATTACGACGAGTGGCAGCTCGCCGACGAGCTCGGCCTCGACATCATGCTGAATGAGCATCACTCGACCGCGACCTGCATGAGCGCGGCCTGCGTAATCGGTTTGTCGGTGCTTGCGAGGATCACCAAGCGCGCGCGACTCCTGGTGCTCGGCTATCCGATCGCCAACCGTCCCGATCCGTTGCGCGCGGCCGAAGAGCTCGCGACCATCGACGTCATCTCGCGCGGCCGGCTCGAG
>DASQHF010000105.1:0-22294 GCA_035632215.1 Micropepsaceae bacterium
AGATCATCGACGTTTTCATTTGCAAGCTCAGGAAGAAGCTCGCTGTTGCCTGCAACGGCGAGCATTACATCGAGACGGTCTGGGGCCGCGGTTATGTGCTGCGGGATCCCGAAGAGAAGGCGGTCGCCTAGAGTTTCGATCAGAGGGGCTGAAGAGGGCGCGGGAACATCTCCGCGCCCCTTTTTGTTCGGGCTCGCCCTACCCCAGCGACGAGTGGCGGTGTGTTGCGGTTTTGTCCGTTGGAACGAACACGCCGCGCATGGTTGGGACAGGCGCGAAGCTTTTCACGAGCCCGAGCACGGTTTCGGCTTCGCCAAGCACGAGATAACCGTCGGGCGCGAGCGCGCGCGATAGCCGCGCCAGCACCTGCGCTTTCGTCGCCTGATCGAAATAGATGAGCACGTTGCGGCAGAAGATGATATCGAACTTTCCCAATGCGTCGAAGGAGTCGAGCAGATTGAAGACGCGGAATCGAATGCGATCGCGTATCGCGCGCACGACGCGCCAATCGTCATGCTCCTTGACGAAATATTTTCCCAGCATGCGAATGGGCAGCCCGCGCATCACCTCGTATTGCGAATAAACGCCCGCGGACGCACGTTCGATCGCCAAGAGCGAAACATCAGTGGCGAGGATCTCGATGGCCCAGCTGTCGAACCGCGCCGATCCATCAGCAGTCATGGCCAGCGAATAAGGTTCCTCGCCTGTCGAGCAGGCCGCGCACCAGATCTTGAGACTGCGCTTATCCTCGCGAGCGGAGGCGAGCGCGGGGAAAATCGTCTCGCGCAGTGAGTGAAACAGCGCCGGGTCGCGAAAGAAGGAGGTGTCGTAGGTCGTCATCGCATCGGCGACTTCGCCTCCCAACTCTTCGTCGGGACAGTCAAGCGCGCGCGCGAGGCCACCAACGTCCTTGAAACCTCGGCGAACCGCGATCGGCTTCAAGCGGTTTTCGATCAGTCGCGATTTGGCCTGCGTGATCGACAGGCCGGAACGCCGCTTCAAGAAGCCAGCGAGAATCTCGAATTCCTCGCGATGCATGAAACGACCGCCCCTCCCCAGGCCGGCCGGAAAATCACATCAAGCCGACTTCGGTGAACTTGCTCTGCACCGATTCACGATCGAAGGGCTTCAAGAGGTACTCGTTCGCGCCCGCTCCGATGACTTCGGTCAAATGCGGCACGTCGTGCTCGATAGTGCAGTAGACAACCACCGGCTGGTCGCCGCCCGCCTCGCGCCGAAGCGCGCGCAAGAACTCGACGCCCGACATGTTCGACATGTTGCAATCCAAGAGGATCGCATCGGGCATGGCTTTGCGGCAGATCTCGAGCGCAGCCGGGCCGTCTTCCGCTTCTTCGGCGGCGAAGCTCAACTGCTCGACGATCTTGCGCGCGACTTTCCGGATGACGCGGCTGTCGTCGACGATCAGGCACTGCTTCACGGTGTGCTCCTAAGGCGTTCTTCCGAGGCGCTTCGAGTGTGCACGAGCAAGAGTAAACGCGGGCTGAAGTGGAGCGCGCGAGCGCGCAGCTTTCACGGCCGAATTCGTAGAAAAGACGCCAAAAAGCCTAAGCGCGCGGTTAACCCGCGGCGAATCGGACTTCGTTCTCCGACGGCGTGACGACAAGGCCGGCGTTCAGCCCCTGGGCCAGCTGATAGGTCAGGTAGGGCTGGATCGAACGGCCGTCGAGCATGCCCGCAGGCTCGCCCGAAAGGGCTCGCTCGGCCTCCGACGAGAGACGGGCAACCATTCCCGTGGCCGTGACCTTGAAGCGTGGCGAACGTCCATCGCCTTCGGTTTCGACCGTGATCTTGCCGCCGCGCGGCAAGCAATCGGCGGCCGCAAGCACGGCGTTCATCAGGAGCTTTGCCCAATCCTTGGGCCAGTTTAAGGCCGGTGCCCGCCAGACGAGCTCGACCTTCCCGCCCTTCAAAAGACCCGCCATGATCCGCCCGACCTCGGCGAGGTCGAGCTCCGCGCCCGCCGAGCCGGCCGCGCCGAAGGCAATCCGGGCGAATTGCAGCCTCGCAGCCGCCTGCTCCGCGCTCGCCGCGACCAGACGCAGCGCATCCGCCCGCATGGCCAAGTCCGTTTCGTCCTCCAAAACCTCCAGGCCGTTGACCACCGCGCCAACGGGGCTCACAAGGTCATGACAGACGCGCGAGACGAGCAGAGCGGCGAATTCGAGATCGTTCATGGCAAGACCTTTGAAGTGCAGCATGGATAGGGCGACTCATGGTTTCCAGTCTATGACTCTCACCCGCCCTCCTTAAGGATTGCTTAAAAATGTCAAGACGAAAGCGTGCCTCGTGAGTTTTCCCCTATCGTCGATGGCCAAGGCCTTGGCCGAGATCGCGCATGAAGCCGGACACGTCATCCTCAGGCACTATGCCGGAGCGCTCAAAGCACGAGCTAAACCGGACTCATCGCCGGTAACCGCGGCAGACGAAGAGGCTGAAGCCCTGATCTTGCAGCGGCTAAAGGAATTCGCCCCGGACATCCCGGTCGTCGCCGAGGAAGCGGCGGCCGCGGGAATCATGCCTAAGCTGGGCGAGCGATTCTTTCTTGTCGACCCCTTGGACGGGACGAAAGAGTTCTTGAAACGCAACGGCGAATTCACCGTGAACATTGCGCTCATCGAGGGACGCCAGCCCGCTTGCGGCGTGGTGCTCGCGCCCGCGAGCGCGCGCCTTTTCGTCGGCGATGGTCCGAACGGCGCCTTCGAGCTAAAGGCTCCAGGAGGAATCAGACTCGACTTTGGCCAAGCGCGGCCAATTAAGTCTCGTCCCGCACCGAAGGAGGGGCTCGTCGCCGTCGTCAGCCGTACCCATCGCGACACAAAAACGGACGAATATCTGGCCCACTATCCGGTCGCGAGCCTGATGGCATCGGGCTCTTCGCTGAAATTCGGTCTGGTTGCCGCGGGCGAAGCTGACCTCTACCCGCGTCACGGCCCAACGATGGAATGGGATACGGCCGCCGGCCAAGCGGTTCTCGAAGCTGCGGGCGGGAGCGTAACGGAACTCGATGGCCGGCCGCTCACCTATGGCAAGGCGGATCAGGGCTTCCGCAATCCGCCCTTCGTCGCCAAGGGCAAGACGCCTTAACGGTCGTAACCCTTGCGGTTGGACCAGAACACGAGCGCCATCAGCCCGCCGCCGAGCACGATCGAGAGCACGACGCCAAGGACAAGCGCAATTGTTCCTGCGGTATCGATCTCGGCATTGGTCAGGTTCCAGCCGTAGAACATGAACCAAATGGCGGCGCCCAAGAGACTGCCCAAGGCGACGATGACGAACCAGCCGCCGGCGCCCAAGGGGCGCTTCGGTCCGTGTACTGATGGATCGGTCATGGGCGGCTCTCCGCTGCTAAGGGCTGAGTAATTAACACGGCGCGTCAGAGGGTTAGCTTCCTTTCGAGAGGCGCCCTATTACTGCCGCAATGGCGCAAATACTGATATAGTTTCAACAGGGGCCGGGAACAATTGCCGGTCCATAACGTTTTCAACGGGTTTTAAAAACGCCTCCCTCCATCGCTATCGCCATTGCTGGATAATTCGGTCTCGCGCGTCGGGGCGAGCGGGGGGGCATCGACGAGGAAGGAGCATGAGATGACCCTATTTTCCATTGTGCGGGCAGGCATCGGCGCCGCCCTTCTGTGCCTTGCAGGTAGCGCCGCGAACGCCGCGGCCGAACGCAATCCCACGAACGACGATACCTACTCGCAGCAGGAAATCGTCCAAAAGGCATCCGACTTCTTCGGCGCCACCACGGAGGCGGTGGCCAAAGCGGTCGAGCGCGTGTTCGCCGAGAAGGGCCGTCCGAACGCCTACATCGTCGGCCAGGAGGGGTCCGGTGCAATCGGCGTCGGGCTGCGCTACGGCGACGGCGAGCTGTACATGAAGAAGACCGGCAACCAGACGGCCAAAGTCTATTGGCAGGGCCCATCGGTCGGTTTTGACTTCGGCGGCAACGCCTCGAAGACCTTCACGCTTGTCTACAATCTCCCGAATGCGGGCGCAATTTATGAGCGTTTCCCGGGCGTCGAGGGAAGCGCTTACGTCGTGGCCGGCATCGGCGTGAATTACCAGCAAAATGGCCGCATCATCTTAGCGCCCATGCGAACGGGCGTCGGCCTCCGCGGAGGCGTTAATATCGGCTACCTTGCCTACACCAAGGAACGCAACATCCTGCCGTTCTAAGAGCCGGACACCAAACGGGAAACGTTCCTCGGGGGGCCACCCCCCTCGGGGGCGTTTTCTTGACTCAAAGGTGCAGGTGACGGTGATGAAAGAGAAAGCCGAGCCCATGTGCGAGCCCGAAGAGCGCCAGCCCCAATAGGATCGTGCCCGCAACCCCGATCGCGGCTCCGATGAGCATCGCGAGCCCGTCGCGCTCGATGAGTCCGAGGCCGATCAGCAGGAGCCCGAGAGAGGGGAGCTGATGCGCGAACGGGATCGGGACCGTTGAAACGAGCGCCAGGAAAATCGCGATTGCGCCCATGACCCGCTCGGCGCCGCCGCCCGTGACCCAGGAAAGCCGAGGCTTGAGCAGCCGCTCGAACCAGGAAAGGACGGACGCAATGCGGGGCGCGAGGACTTTCAAGCTCCGCGTCGACATCGTCTTGCGCTCGATGAAGCCCGGAAGGATCAGATGATGCCCGCCCATGGTCAGCTGGATGGCGAAGATGAGCGGGGGGATGCCGGTCGCCATGTTCCCGAAAGGAACGGTCGAGGGGAGGATGTTGGGCAGCGCGAAGATCGCCATCAGCACGCCGAGACCGCGGTCGCCGAGGCCCGCCACCATATCGCCGACGCTCGTGCGCTCGCCCGTCAGCGTTCCGGCAAAATCCCGCAGGAACTCAGACGTCCGCGTGGGCCGAGGATTCGACCAGGCGTCCTTACCCGCACTTTGATTCATCATCACCTCGACGTGCCCGGCTGGGCACCCGCAACCGGCTCTTCGCGGCCGGCAACCTGAGGAAGATAAATCAACAATGCTGCCGCAACGTAAATGGAGGAAAACGTCCCCACGACGATGCCAAACAGGATCGAAGCGGTGAAATCGAACAGCGTCGGCCCGCCGAAAAGCAATAGCGGGATGATGGAAATCGCAGTCGCGCCGCTGGTGAGAACGGTTCGCGACAGCGTCTGGTTGGTCGATAGGTTAATGAGCTCCTTCAAGCCCATGCGCTTGTAGCGGCGCCGGTTCTCGCGGATACGATCGAACACCACGACGGTGTCGTTCACCGAATAGCCGGCCAGGGTCAGGAGCGCGGCCACGGACGTCAACGTAAAGTCGAGCTGGAGCACGGAGAACATACCGGCGGTGACGAAGACGTCATGGCCGGTGGCGACGATTGCTCCGATTCCATACTGCCACTCGAACCGCACCCAGACATAGATCGCGATCATGATGACCGCGGCGACCGTCGCGTAGATGCCGGCCGACAGCAATTCGCCGGACACCTTGGGCCCCACCACTTCCGAACGGCGGAACGCGTAGCCCGAACCGAGCGAGTCCTGAAGTTTCTGGCGAACCGCCTGGTCGGAGGTGTTCGCCTGCGGCTGGACGCGGATCAGCACGCAAGAGTTCATCGGCGTCTCGCATTCACCACCGCCGAAATATTGCAACTGTGCTTCGGCAAAGCCCAAGCCGTCGACCTGCCGGCGCATGTCTCCGATGTTGATGCTCTGCTGCGACTTGACCTCGACGAGGACTCCGCCGGTGAAGTCGATGCCGAGATTGAGCCCGTGGATCCAAAGCGAGATCAGCGAGATCAGCACCAAAAGCCCGTCGATGGCGAAGGCGTAGAAGCGAACGCCGACGAAGTCGA
Source organism: Micropepsaceae bacterium (assembly GCA_035632215.1). GTDB lineage: Bacteria > Pseudomonadota > Alphaproteobacteria > Micropepsales > Micropepsaceae > CAIYRG01. The sequence continues at coordinate 5,834 of DASQHF010000105.1, forward strand.
TTTTGGTGTTATCGGGGATCAGCTTTAGAAGGCGCATGCGTAGGCAATCCGGCATCTTCGGGGCAAGCGGGCTGTGACACATAACGGCAATAGGCGGCGAAGCCAAGCCGCCCGCGCCCTACACCGGGCGATGCTTAGATAGGAACGATTCCAGGCGGATAGAAGGCTCATTGGAGGCAAAAAGGCGGGCAAAGCCTCGGGTTTCTGTTAGTAGGGCCGGTCGCCTGCGATCACGGTCCGGTGCATGGTTCGGATGTCCGGGTATTCGTAGCCGCCGGTCGCATGGTGGATGACGCAGCGGTTGTCCCACATCACGAGATCGTGGTCCCGCCATGCGTGCCGGTAGACGAATTCCGGCCGGATCTGGTGGGCAAAGAGGAAGTCGAGGATCTCGTCCGCCTCCTTCTCGGCGAGACCCTCGATCCCGACCGTGAACCGCGGCGAAACATAAAGGGCCTTTCTTCCCGTTTCCGGATGGGTGCGAATAAGCGGCCACACCTGATCGGGGAGCGCCTTCTGGCGCTCGTAGAAGTCCTTCGCTCCAGGCCGCCGGGCACTCACCTCGACGCGCTTGTTCTTGAGTTTCGAGACCGCGTGAATCCCTTTCAAGTTCGCGACGCGCCTCTTGGTCGCGTCGGGCAGAGCCTCATAGGCGGCGTACATGTCGGCGAACTCGGTGTCGCCGCCATGGTCCGGGTTCTTGATGGAATAGAGGATGGTCGCCATGCTTGGGCGATCGCGATGCGATGAATCCGAATGCCAGAAATCGCCGCCGTCGATGAGACCGATCGGCTTGCCGTCCTTCATGTCGTTCGAGAGCACCAGCACTTCGGGGTAATCCGGCACGGTGTAATGCGCGTTGAGCTGGTCCTCGAGCGCGCCGAAGCGGCGGCTGAAGGCGCGTTGGCTTCTAGGCGAGAGGGACTGATCGCGTACCACGATCACCTGATGCGCAACGAACGCTTCGCGGATTTTCTTGAAGCTCGCGTCGTCGAGCACATTCAGATCGATGCCGACGATCTCGGCGCCCATCGACGGACCAAGCTTGCGGACCTGCATCACGGTGTTCCTAGAATTCGCCACGGGGATGACAAAGCAGGAAGCACAAAAACGCAAGTGTTCAGCCGCGCGCCGTTTCCCGGCACAGAAGCGCGTAAGCGATTACCAGCACGATTCCGCCCGAGATGATCGGCTGCGTAAGCACGATGCGCGCGAGAAGCGGCATAGCCGACAGCGTTTCGGGCGCGAGCAGGAGGCCGCCTAAGCCCACGAGTGCCGCCATGCCGGCGGCGATCAGCTTGCGGTCGTCCCAGTCGACGCCGCTCAGCATCTCTATCCCGTGCATCATGATGATCCCGAAAAGCGCGGTCGCAACCGCGGAGAGCACGGGGGGTGGCACGACCACCAACAGCATGTCGAACTTGACAGAGCCGCCGAGTCCGATCAGGAGAGCGCCCGCCGCTAGCGTTGCATAGCGCGAACCCACACGCGTCGAGCGCAGCAGCCCGACATTGTCGGGATAAGCGATGGTCGAGAATCCACCTATCAAACCCGCGAGCGTCGCGCCGATTCCCATCGCGAAGATGCCCTGAGAAGAACGCGCCGGAGGCACATTCTCTTTTCCCCAATCGCCGACGATTTGATAAAGCGCCATAGCCGCCATGCTGGCGGGAGCGAGCGTCAACAAAAACGCCAGCACGAAATCCCAGCGCACCGCGAAACCGAAGGGAAACAGCTGCGGCACCACGAGCGCGGGGGCATTGACGACGCCTTCGAGCGAAATCGGACGGTAGAGCGAAAAAGCGAGCGTGCCAGCCACGAGCGCGATCAAGACGGCGCCACGGCGGAGCCGCCCGCCCCATATCGTCGCCACCACGAAGACAACGAGCGCAATGAACCCGGCGCCGAGATTGACCAGCGGAAATCCTGGTGTCGCCGGCGTGCCGATCCAGTTCGGCAATGCGACGCTCGAGATCTGGATAATGGTGAGAATGACGATCATGCCGGATATCAGCGGCGCTCTTGAGAATCGCGCGAACAAACCGATCAGGCTCATTCCTCCGATCGGAAAGGAGAAGAGGCACCAGATTAGCGCGGCGACAAAAAGCGACCCGTAAGCAGCCCCGAGCCCTGCCCCCGGGATGTGGCCGAGGGCCATGAGAGCCGCGAAGCTACCCGCAAAGGGCCCCTGCATGATCGGTAGCCTCACCAAAAGCGCGCTCTGGAGCGCCGTCGTGATGCCCGAAACGATGAAGGTCATCCCGTAGAGATAGGCGATCTGATCGAGGGGGAGATTGAACGCGCGTCCCAGGAGGCCCGGAAAAACGAACATCCCCGCCATGCCGAAAATGTTCTGCAAGCCCAGCGCCAACAGCTGCGCCGACGGCAACGGCTCGTTGATGCCGACATCGAAGACGGGTTTGGTGGATGTTGTTGTCGTCATGCGCCCCTTCTCATCTGATACCACCAGATTGGCGAAGCGCCGCGATGATTTTGTCAGGGGTGAGCGGCACGTCAGCGAATTTCACCCCAAACGGCGAGAGCGCGTTCTCGACGGCGGCGATGATGGCCGCCGCAGCCGGAATCGTTCCGCCCTCGCCCGCTCCCTTGGCGCCCAACGGATTCAAGGGGGACGGCGTCTCCAGATGCGCCGCTTGGACCGCGGGAATCTCGTTGGCGGTTGCGAGCAGATAATCGGCGAAGGTGACGGTCATGGGCTGCGCATTGGAGTCATAGGCCATCCACTCGAAGAGCGCGTTGCCAATGCCGTGCGCGACACCGCCTTGGATCTGCCCGTCGACGATCAAGGGATTGATCAGCGTTCCGCTGTCATGGGCGACCGTGTAGCGGAGGATCCGCACCGCGCCCGTCTCGGCATCGACTTCGACTTCGGCGATGTGCGTGCCGTTGCAGTAGGCGGCCTGCGGCGGCGTGAAATAAGCCGTGTGGGCAAGCCCGGGCATCTGTCCCGGCGCAAACGAGAATCCGGGATAGCCCTGTGCGATTCTTGCGAGCTCGCCGAGCGAAATCGTAGGGCGGTTGCCGGTCGCTGCCGTGACCGCGCCGTCTTGGAACGCCAAATTCGATTCCGCAGTCTCGAGCACACGCGCGGCAAGCGCGAGAACCTGCTGTCGCACGTCCTTTGCCGCGGCTGAAGCCGATGGCCCGGCATTCGCGGTAATGCGGCTCGCGAATGTGCCGACGCCCATCGGAAAGGCTCCTGTGTCGCCGAGCGTGACTTGGACGCTATCGAACGGCACGCCCAGATCGTCGGAGACGATCTGGGCCAGCATGGTCTTGTGTCCCTGCCCCTGCGGCGCGGCGCCGGAGCGCACGTCGATTTTGCCGTTTTCGAGCACGCGCACGGAAACGCCCTCGAAGGGCCCAAGCCCGGTGCCTTCGACATAGGAGCCGATGCCGATGCCGATATAGCAGCCCTTCTTGCGCGCTTGCTCCTGCCGACGCGCAAAGTCGCGGTACTCGGCGAGCGCCAGAGCTTTTTCGAGCGTCGCAGGATAATCGCCGCTGTCGTAGACGACCGGCTTGCCATCGCGGAAGACGAGACCCACGGCATAAGGCATTTGCGATTTTTGGATCAGATTGCGCGCACGGATTTCGGCCGGATCCAGGTGGAGCTCGCGTGCCGCGCGGTCGAGCAAGCGTTCCATCGCGAACACGGCCTGCGGGCGCCCGGCGCCGCGCACAGGCGTGGTGGCCACCTTGTTGGTGTAGGCGACCGTCACCTCGAGTTCGTAAGCGGCAAGGACATAGGGCCCGGGTAGGGTGGTGGCGGCGATGAAAGGCATCACCACGCCCCAGGGCAGATAGGCCCCGGTGTCGTGCAGCATCTCTCCGCGTACGCCTAAGAGCTTCGCGTCCTTATCGAGCGCGATCTCGAGCGACCAATATTGGTCGCGCTCCTGCGTGGTCGAAAGGAAGTGCTCGCGCCGGTCCTCGATCCATTTGACCGGACACTTGAGTTTCATGGCGGCTACCGCGACCACCGCATCTTCGCCGTAGAAAATCGCTTTAGGTCCGAAGCCGCCGCCGACGTCGGGCGCGACCACGCGCAACTTGTCGGGCCCGAGCTCGAGGAATTCCGCCAGCACGCCCTTTTCGAGATGTGGGGTCTGGGTCGAAGACCACAGCGTAAGGCCGTCGCGCGTATTCCGCTCGGCGAGCACGCCGCGGGTTTCGAGCGCATGTCCGCAGCCGCGGTGATGAAACAGCTCCTCTTTGAAAACATGAGCAGCGCTCGCGAATGCGGCGGTAACGTCGCCATAGCCGACTTTGAAGCGCGCGGCTTCGTTGTCCGCGCGCCCCTGATGCGCGACGGCGCGTTCCTTCATCGCCGCACGGCAGTCGGCTACGGCGGGAAGCAGCTCATATTCGACTTGGATAAGCGCGGCCGCATCTTCGGCGCGATGGCGCGAGTCCGCGATGACGATAGCGATCGGCTCGCCGACATAGGAGACCTCGTCTTTGGCAAGGCAGAACGGCGTCAGCGGATTTTTTGAATAGGGATTGGGGACCAACGCGGGTAGACGTTTCGTGCGCATGGTCGGCGTCATATCGGCAAAGGTAAGGACCGCGTGCACACCTAAGAGCTGGAGCGCGGCCGAAGCGTCAATCGCGAGGACGCGTGCATGCGCGTGAGTCGAGCGCAGGAAAGCCGCGTGCAGCGTGCCGGCGAGCCGGATGTCATCCACGAATTCGCCGTGCCCGCGCAGGAGGCGCGGGTCTTCCGTGCGCAGGATGCGCGCGCCGATGGACCGACCGCTCATGGGTGACGTCCGGATTTACGCGAACCTTCGATCCGTTGTACAGAAACCGCGATGGCCATAGAAGCCGCCAAAACACCCGAACGGCCGCCACTCTGCGGCGATGCGGTCGCGGTCGACGCGGAGGGGCGCGCGACGCTCATCGGCGGCGTCTGCGCCGACTGCGGAGCAGAGGCCTTTCCCCGCGCGCCCGTATGCTCGACCTGCATGAGCGAGAATATAGAGCCCAAGAAGATGCCCCGGCGGGGCACGCTCTACGCCTTCAGCACGGTCCATGTCGCGGCCAAGAAGTGGAAGAGGCCGATGTGCATCGGCTATGTCGATCTTCCCAACAAAGCGCGCGTCTTCACGCATCTCGTGGGCCAAGGTCTCGCCATTGGTGACGAAGTCGAGGTCGCGATGGGCACCGTCGGCGAGGACGAGAACGGCCCGATTGACTGCTTCATATTCAAGAAGGTGAGCGGATGAACGGCGTCTCTGTGGTCGGGGTCGGCATGATCCCGTTCGGGAAATATCCGGAGAAGAATATCGCCGACCTCGGCTGGCCGGCAGTCAAAGCCGCGATCAAAGATGCGGGGATCGAAGGCAGGCGCATCGAGGCGGTCTATTCCGGCACCGCGCGCGGCGGCGCGATGGTCGGTCAGCGCATCATGGGACGGCTTGGCCTCGCCGGTCTTCCCATCGTCAATGTCGAGAATGCGTGTTCGTCGAGCTCATCGGCTTTGGCCCAGGCGGTGATCGCGGTCGGATCGGGTGCTTACGACGTGGCGCTCGTCATCGGGGTCGAGAAGCTCACCAAGTTCGGCGGCGGCACATTGCCGCTCGACGAAGACGATTGGGAAGTGCGCTTGGGACTTTCCATGCCGGCGCTCTATGCCATGCGGGCCCAGCGCTACATGCACGATTATGGCGTGAAGCTCGAACAGGTTGCCGCCGTATCGGTGAAGAATCGGCACAACGGCGCGCTCAATCCCGACGCGCAGATGCGCAAAGAAGTGAGCGTCGCGGAGGTGCTCGCGTCGCGCATGGTCGCTGACCCGTTCACGCTCTTGCAATGCTGCCCGACGGGGGATGGTGCCGCGGCGATCATCTTGGCATCCGACAAAGTCGCGCGGCAGATCCGCCGCGATGCGATTTCCGTGCGCGGGTCGCACTTGACGAGCGGCCGCTTCATGGCGGGCTTCCGCGACATGACGAGCCCAGAGATCACCGTGCGCGGCGCGAAAGAATCGTTCGAGGAGGCGGGCCTTGGACCGAGCGACATCGATGTCGCCGAAGTCCACGACGCGTTCTCGATCGCCGAGCTCCTCTATTATGAGGCGTTCGGCTTCTGCCCCCGCGGCGAGGGTGCCGCGTTTCTGGAAAGCGGCGCGACCAAGATCGGCGGCAAGATCCCGATCAACCCGTCAGGCGGACTGCTGGCCAAAGGCCACCCCGTGGGCGCCACCGGCGCGGCACAGGTGGTCGAGATCGTGCGCCAGCTCCGCGGCGAAGCCGGCGCACGCCAGGTCGAAGGCGCGAAGGTCGGGCTGACGCATGCGACCGGCGGCGGCATTTCGGGCTTCGACCATGGCGCCTGCTCGATCCACATCTTCCAGCGGTGAGCGGCGTGGCCGGCGCTCAATCCCGACCGCTTGCCGGCATCCGCGTTCTCGATTTGACGCAGTTCCTATCCGGGCCTTACGCGACCCAGATTCTCGCGGACTTAGGCGCGGATGTGATCAAGCTCGAGCCGCCATCGGGCGATCCGATCCGCGTCGTGCCGCCGCATTTCGTCCAAGACACAAGCGTCTATTACCTCTGCATCAACCGCAACAAGCGCTCGATCGCAGTCGATATGAAGGTCGCGGAGGGGCGCGCGCTGGTGAGAAAGCTCGCGCTCGCCTCCGACATCGTGATGGAGAATTTCCGTCCCGGCGTGCTCGACCGCTTGGGGCTTTCCGCAATCGAGCTGAGAAAAGAAAAGCCGTCTTTGATCTGGTGCTCGATCTCAGGCTTTGGCCAGGAAGGGCCGTACCGTAACAAGCCCGCCTACGACATGATCGTTCAGGCGCTTTCGGGCGGAATGAGCCTGACGGGCGAAGCGGGTGGCGCGCCGGTGCGGGCGGGCATCCCGGTCGGCGATTTGGGCGCGGGGCTCTATTCCGCGATCGCGGTCTTGGCAGCACTGAGCCGCCGGCACGCAACCGGACTAGGCGAGGCCATCGACATCTCCATGCTCGATTGCCAGGCGGCGATGCTCTGCTATCAGGCCGCTTATCATATGCATTCCGGCATCGTGCCCGGCCGCCAGGGGAGCGGGCATGAGTCGATTCCGACCTATCGCGCCTTCGAAGCGAAAGACGGGAACCACATCGTCATCACCGCGAATACCGAGCGCATGTGGCAGGGCTTGGCGCGCGGGCTCGGCCATCCGGAATGGATTTCCGATCCGCGGTTTACGACGAATAAGGAGCGGCTCGCTAACAAGGCGGCGCTGGTGCCGCTGATCGAGGCGGCGTTCAAGACGAAGACCGCGGACGAATGGATTCCCATTCTCGAAGCCGAGGAGGTGCCTGTCGGCGTCGTCAACACGCTGGACCGTGTGGTGAAGGACCCGCAGCTGCTGTTGCGCGATATGGTTCTCGATCTCGAATCCGAGTCCGGCGCCCATGCGCGTGTGGTGGGCAACCCGATCAAGTTCTCTGGATGTGCGGCGGAACCGCGCGACTATCCACGTGCCCTCGGCGCCGATACCGCAGCGATCCTCGGCGAAGTGCTGAACCTGTCGACCACCGACGTCGCCGATCTCGTCACGAAAAAAGCGGTCCTCGCGCGAGACGTCGAGTGAAGTCCTTCTTCTGGACTGCACAAAAAATGTGGGTGTGCGATCTAACTCTTCCCCTTCCGCGTGCCGCTGGGTTCGGGGATCGTGGGTTCCTTCCAGCGATGCACGGTGCCGAGGTCGATCCCGAAGAGATCGAGCAGACGTCCGATGGAGTGATCGATCATCTCCTCCAAGGTCTTTGGGCGCGTATAGAACGCCGGCACGATGGGCGCGACGATGGCGCCCATGTCGGATAGCAGCGTCATCGTGCGCAAATGTCCGCCATGCAGCGGCGTCTCTCGCAACGCGAGCACGAGGCGGCGGCGCTCCTTCAACACCACGTCCGCGGCGCGCGAGAGGAGATTGTCTGTCACGCCATGCGCGATCTCGCTCATGGTGTGCACGGAGCAGGGCAGGATCAGCATCCCCATGGTCTGAAACGAGCCCGACGAAATCGACGCACCGACGTCGCCCACGGGATGAAACACACTTGCCATTTTGCGAACGGCTTTGGGGCTCACGTCCGTCTCGTAGCTCATGGTGAGCTCGGCCGCGGGACTCATGACGAGATGAGTTTCGATCTCGGTTTTCTTCAGGATCTCGAGCGCGCGAATGCCATAGACGACACCCGACGCGCCGGCGATGCCGATGATGAGCCGCTGTGGGGCTTTCTTGGCCATCGTCAGTCCTCCCTTGGCGAAGATACCACGGCGGACAAGAGATTTGCGGCGAGCCGAGCGGCACCCAGGGGATCAATGTAGAGCGCCGCGTTCATGTATTCCTTGACCCCGCAAAGGGCGGCGCGGTTACGGTCCAGAAGATGGGCGAGCGTTGTTTCCACTGCCTCGTCGAGCTTCGCCCGCGGCACGACTTCGCTCACCAAGCCGACGGCAAGCGCCTCCGCCGCGCCGATAGACCGCCGCGTATAAACCATCTGCAGGATGCGCTTCGGCGGCAATTTGTGCAGCATCGCCGAAATGGCGAGCGTGGGGGGCAGATTGTGGTCGAGCTCCGGGAGCGAAAACACCGCGTCGTCGGACGCGATCGCGAGATCGCACTGGCTGACGAAAGCGCAGCCGAAACCCTTGGCCTCGCCCTGTACCACCGCGATCACCGGTATGGGTGTTCCACGCACCTGGGCGTAAACGTCGAGGATCGGTTCGGTGATGCCGGTGCGAATCCCCATCGCGGTCGTCGGCGCCTTGCCCGGCGGATCGGGCGTCCGGCCGAGGCAGAAATTCTCGCCGTCGGCGCGAACGAGGACGACCTTGAACTCTTTCGATCGCCCGAGCTCGGCGATGGCGCGGCCGATAAGCGGTATCTCCTCGGCCGAAACGCGATTACCGCTGGCGCCCCGCGTCAGCCGCAGCGTCGCCACGCGGCGCACTCGGTCTTCTTCTATCCTGAAGGCGTCCGTCATTGTTTCCCCCAATGCTTTTCAAGACTTATCCGGGCAAGGGCGCGCCACGGTCAAGGTCGCGAGCGGCGCTTTTCTTGCCAATTCGCAACCCAGGGGGGCTTTGTGCCGCGCGCGGGGCCGTTTAACCTAAGGATCAGGCGGGCTACGGGATCAGACATGAAACGGCGCAGCGTTCTTGTCCTTATCGGCGCTCTCGCGCTCGGGCTTTCCGGGCCCACGGGTGCCCAGCCGCGCGTCCAAACGCCGGCGCAGAGCCAGCGGGTCCCTCCCCGCCCGCAATCACAGCCGCAACTGCCCGTCGACTTGAGCCTCGTGCTTGCAGTCGATGCTTCGGGCAGTGTGGATGACTCGCGCTTCGAGCTGCAAAAGCAGGGTTATGCCAAAGCGTTCCTGAACCCGCGGGTCTTGCAGGCGATCCGAAACGGCAACGAACAGGCGATCGCGGTCTCGATGGTGCAGTGGACCGGCCCGACGCTTCATGTCATCGCAGTGCCCTGGACAGTGGTCAAGGACCAGCGCTCGGCCGAGCTGTTTGCGGCTGCGATCGAGAGAGCGCCACGGCAGATCTTCGGCGGCGGCACGTCCTTGTCGGGCGCGATCGATTTCTCGGTGCTGATGCTCAAAGCCGCTCCTTATATGCCCACGCGGCAGGTGATTGATATTTCCGGCGACGGCTCGAACAATATCGGCCGCCCGCCGCAGCAGGCGCGCGACGAAGCGGTCAAGCTCGGCATCCGCATCAACGGCCTCCCCATCCTCACCGTCGAGCCCGATCTCGATCTCTATTACAAGCAGAACGTGATCGGCGGCCCAGGCGCGTTCGTGATCGCGGCCAAGAGCTATGACGAATTCGCGGCCGCGATCTTGCGCAAGCTGGTGGCGGAAATTTCGCAGGATCAAACGCGGCGCAGATTCGCGGCGAAATAAAGTCGCAAAACAAAAAAGGTGCCATCCCCAGCGAAAGCGGGGGACCCAGTAGCGGCGCGTCTGCGCCGCGAAAAATCAAATGATCGATGGTATGCATCTTTCGCGCGTATGGACATGCCGCGCGCTGGGTGGCCCGCTTTCGCGGGCCATGACACCTTAGCTACTCCCGCTTCTTTCCCTTACCCACCACCGAGCGCACCGGCGTTTCGGGGATGATGCCGCCGCGGCGGCCGGCAACGACTTCCCGTCCCGTCTCTTCCCATTTGCCCTCGACCGCGCGCTGGGCCCATTTCTCCCAGTTCTCGCTCCAGTCGCCCAGCGAATAGCCGTACCAGGGCGGCTGCGGCGAGAGCTCCGGGAGACCGAGCTCGTCCCAGATGACCTTGGCGCGCTCCATGAACTCGCGGGCAGGCAACGCAAAGGGCGGCATCGGGTGCTTCGGCGTCGCGTCGATCATAAGCGTCGCATCGCTCGTGCGCGGGCCCGATTTCGGGCCATGGCTTACCGCGCGATGGGGCGCGACGTGGAGGTCCTCGTTCAAATTGGTGCGGTAAGCGAGCGACCAGAACACCGCGTCCGCATTATTCGCATCGATGTCTTCGCCCAGCGCGATGACGATCTTGCCGCATTGCGCCTGGAGCGTCGCCGCGCCGTTCAGGCCGCGCCAGATCTCGGTCTTCGGCGTATCGGGGGCGAAGTTCAAGAAAATGATCGGCCGCACATTGCTCAAAGGCTCGTGCATCACAACGCGCGTGATGCCCTTGACCGAGAGCTGGTCGCGCAAGTGCGAAAGATACAGCGGCTCGTAGGCCACCTTCTTGGTCACGCTCGATTCGGACGGCGTCACCTGGCTGATGATGGAGACGAAGACGGGCTTCTTCTTCATCGTGATCGCTGTGACGTCCATGATCATGTTGTAGTCTTCGAGCGCGACATGGCCGTGGCTTTCGCCGAACGGCCCTTCGGGCTCCAAGAGCTGCGAATCGATGACACCTTCGATGACGATCTCGGAATCGGCAGGCACTTCAAGATCATTGGTGATGCAACGCACCGTCTTCACGGGTTCGCCCAAAAGCGCGCCCGCAACCCCCATCTCGTCCTGATCGACGGACAGCTTCTGCGGCCCCGTGAAAAAGATCGCCGGCGCGCAGCCGATCACGATCGCGATCGGCATCGGCTTGTTCAGCTTCTGATATTTGAGCCAGTGCAGATAACCGCCGGCGCCGCCGAGCCGAGAGGCCATGCGCACACCCAACCGATCGGTTGCTTTGAGCTGCCCGCGATAGGTGCCCATATTGCGCACGCCGGTCTCGGGATCCCTCGTCACGCAAATCGTCGCGGTAAGATAGGGCGCGGCATCGAATCCGGGCGTGGAGATCGGCACAGGCAATGCGGCAAGTCCTCCGCCCGGCGCTTTCAGCGCATCGCCTTTGATCACGATCTCCTGGCAGGCGGCTCCATTCACGGTCACCGGCGGAATCGGATTCTGGATCGCTTTCAGCCAGGCCGGGCCGATCTCGTCGATCGCGACACCCATGCCGAGCGCGTAGATTTCGGGCGAGGCCGCGAGCGCGCCCACCGCGACGGGCATGTCGTATTTCCTTCCGTCGCTTCCCGTTACGTTCGTGAACAAAAAGGCGCGGCGCTCGTCCTCAGGCAGTGCGCCCTGGAACTGCCAACGCGCGAGCGGATGAAGCTCGGTGTCTTTATTGATCGGGCGATCGACGCGGACGACGAGGCCCCTGCTCTCGAGGAGAGCGAGGTGCTCCTGGAAGTCCTTGGCGACGGCGCGGCCGGCGCCCTTGGGTTTGCTTTTTAAGGAAATCGTCATCGACTGTCCTATTTCGGTACGGATCGACCATAGCCGATGAGGCACTTAGGGCAACATCAAAGCTTGGCTTTTCGCGCGTGTTAAGCGTCTGGGGTCCGCGCGGGGCCAAAGCCAACGGCCTGAGGCGATGCATAAAATTCGCCTCCAATTGCGGGATTTCGGCCGAATTTTTCGTACGGGAAGGGGGGCAACTTAAGCATTTCTTGACCGCCTTTGCGCATGCTGAGTGACAACGGCGAAAAGCCCATTCTTTCCGCTCGCGCAAACGGTGACATCATGAACTTCAAAGTTTCGGCCTCTTCTCCTTTGCTCCTTCAGCGCGCGTCTTATCTCGCGCTTGCCCTGATCGTCTCATCCGCAGCGCAAGCAGCGGACAAGGGCAAGCCAGATGCGAACGCTCAGCCAGCCGCTGCCGCACAGGCCGCGCCGCAATCCGCGCTTCCGCTCGCGCCGGGCGAGATCCCGTCCGATCTCGAGTCCGCGATCAAACTGGCGCAGACGAACCGCCAAAACGGCGATTTCGCGGGAGCATCGAAGATCCTGAGCCAGCTCGTGCTGTTCGCGCCCGACGATCCGCGCGTGCTTGCCGAATACGGCAAGACACTGGCCGCGCAGGGCCGCTCCGACGACGCGCTCGCGTTCCTCGAGCGAGCCATCCAGCTTCAGCCGAATGAGTGGTCGTTCTATTCCGCGCAGGGCGTCGCCTACGATCAGAAAGGCAATTACCAGGCGGCGATAACTTCTTATAACCGCGCGCTGATGTTGAAGCCCGGCGAACCGACCGTGCTCAACAATGCGGCGCTCTCGCGACTTCAGGCGGGCGATCTCGCTGGTGCCGAGAAATTCCTGATGCAAGCAGCGCCTGGTGCGGCGCAATTCCCCCGCATCAGCGAAAATCTCGCTCTTGTCGAGAGCATGAAGACGGCGCGTGCCACCCCAGTGACGCCGCAACCCGCGCCGGCCACGCCGGCAGCGCCGATGATCGCCAAAGCCACGCCGGCACCGGCAATCGAAAGCGCACCCCTGCCCGCTCCTCAGAGCCCCGCACCGCCTATGATGATGGCGAGCGCCACTCCGGCTCCGACCATGCCCGTGATGCCGACGATGCCGAACGTCGAGCCTCCCATGCCCATGCCGATGCCGATGCAGGCCGAGGAGGCGAATCCGATGCCGGCGCCCGCATCGCCCTCCGCTCAGCCAAGCCAACCCGCGTCCAAAACGCTCGCCGATCTCCAATCCGATCCGACCGTCCGCATGGCGCCGATTCCGAAAGACGACAAAGCCGGCCAGGCGAAGCCGCAGCCCAAGCCTGTGGAAGCTAAGCCCGTTGTTGCCGAGGCGAAGCCCGCGCCGGTGAAGACGGCGCAAGCGGCTGCCCCGAAACCGGCCGACCATAGCGGCGCCGCAAACGCGTTCTACGTTCAGGCTGGCGCCTACGCGACGCAATCGCGCGCCGATCAAGCCGCTGCCGCACTCGACAGCTTAGGCGCCCGCGTCACGCCGGCGACCGTCGATGGTCACGCGATCTTCCGGGTGCGGATCGGGCCGTTCCTCGACATCGGACAGGCCAACCAAGCCGTGAACCAAGCCCAGGCGCTTGGCCATACGGATCTGCGTATAGTCAACGAGTAACGCCTGCGGCGTTACTCGGAAGTCAGAAATCAGAAGCCGGAAATCCGAAAGGGGTTTCCGGCTTCTAATTTTTTCCGACTTCCGATTTCCGACTTCGCGCTAACTGGCGCGGAGCGCTAGTTGGCGTTCGGGTCTTGCGACATCGGCTTGAACGCCGACACGGCCTGTTTAGCCTGCGCGACTTCTTCGGGTTTCAGCTGGCTCTCGACCGCGGGCAGCCTTAGGGCGGCGTCTTTGTCGCCATGAGTGGCCGCGAGCGCGTACCACTTATAGGCCTCGACCAGATTGCGGCTGACGCCATTGCCCTGTTCGTAGAGATTGCCGAGGTTGTATTGCGAGGGACGTAAGCCCATTTCGGCCGCCCTCGTGAACCACAGCACTGCCGAAGGCGTGTCCTTGTCCATGCCCTGCCCCTGGAATTGAGCGAGCGCGAGATTGTGCATGGCCTTGACGTTGCCCTTCTTAGCAGCGGATTCGTACCAGTGCTTCGCCTGGAAAGCGTCGGCCGGCACGCCTTTGCCGCCCGAGTACAGGGTACCGAGCCAGTATTCCGCGGTCGGCTCGCCCTGGTAGGCAGACTGCATCAGCCAGCGCGCGGCTTCGGATTCATTGATGTCGATCCCTTTGCCGGTGAGGTAGCGCAGCCCGAGATCGCGCTCGGCCTTGGCGTCACCAAGCTGCGCGGATTGGACAAGGACCTCGATCGGCGGTTCATTCGCGGCCGGTGCCGCGTTCGTGGGTTGCGCACTTGCTGGCTGCGCCGGCACCGCATTCGCGGGCGGCTCGGCCGTTGCGTGCTGCGTTTCAGGCTGCTGGGCAACTTTGGGCGCCACGACGGCAGGCTGTACCGAAGCGGTCTGCTGAGCGGGTACAGCCGGTGAGACGGGCTCTGCCGTGACCGTGTTGCGGTTCAAGACCATGATCGAGGCGGCGAGGATCACGAGCGGCGCGGCGCAGCCATAGACAAGCACGCGCACACGACTTTTGCCGACCTTCGGTGCAGCTGCGGGGGCCGGCTGGCTCCTCACGCGCGACGCCACATCGCCCTGCGTAGCACTCGCGGCGCGACGGGCGGCGGCAAGATAGTCTCGCGACGACGGCGCGCGCGCGGGCTCAGGAATCTCGGCGCTGGGCGCCTTCGCGGCGGATGGCGCGACCACCGGCGGCAAATCGAATTCGTCCTTCGCTTGGGCCGCTCCCTGCGCAGTCTCCTCGACCGCGTGTGCATCGGGCGCCACCGCCACGGGCGGCAAGTCCGTGCCGTTTTGCTCTTCAGTCATGGTCAGTCCCTCCGGAGGTTCTGGCGAGGTGAAATTGCTTCGCTCGGCTTCTGGTTCGGTGTTTGTCTGTCTTGCATTTGCGTGACGCCCGACCACGTCGGCGAAAGCGCGTTCCAGCATCTGCATGCGCTTCTCAAGACGCGCCATCACACGCTCGTCGGGTCTTGCGACATGTTCGATGATGCGAGGCTGAGGCGCCGGCCTTTCGTCGCTCTCGCCTTCGCGCATGGCCGAGGCGAGCGAGCTCATGTCGGCGGCGGCAAGGCCGATCAGAAGATCCTGCTTGTCATTGAAATGAACGGAAACGGTTTCGACGGGGACGCCCGCTTCGGCGGCAACCGAATCGAGCGAGACGTTGCCAGCGCCCTCGCGGGTGAGGAGCCGGCGCGCGGCGGCGATGATGCTGCTGCGCGTCGAAACCGGCGCCGCGCTCGAGCGCGAATTGCCTCGCGTAATCTCTATTCCCATCGCCCTTTAAGCGCGCTCCGTCCGCCGTTGAACCGGCGGCTTTCCAAGCCACCATGTGTAAATTGGCGGGATGAATTTTCCCTTAAATCGCCGGAAGAGCTGGCGTTATCAGGGCCTTACGATGGTTAATGGGCGCTCGCGTCGAAGGCCGATAGAATGGTCGCGCTCGGGGCTTCGGGAAGCCCCGATTTTAAGAATTGTCCGTAGGCGGCGAGATTGGCGCGGGCCGCGGCTTCGCGCGAAGCCGATGCGGCGAGGCTAAAGCTTGCCCCTGCTTCTTCGAGCTTCTGCTGCTCGAGGCGCTCGGACTCTAGTTCGACGCGCTTGACCATGGTGCGGAAATTTTCGCTCGTCGCGGGCGGGATGGCACCGATGCCGCTCTTCAAGGCCCGACGCAGCGCGCGCAAGCGCTTCACCACCTCCTCGCGCCAGATGCCGACCGCAGCATCGAGCTCGGCCACATGCTCGGGGTTCACCTCGCACTTCGACCAGGCGAGAAAGAGAAGATAAAGCAAAATATTGACGTCGACCTGCGCCTCATCCTGAAGCACGAGACAGGCGGCCGAAACATCGGGTAACCCGTAGAAGGCGACCGAAAAACGCCAGAACTCGGACTCGCGCGCGGGCTTTTCAGGGGGCTTGGTCATGGCGAGGATCATAGACGTTCCCCCCCATCGTTAACACGCGTTTAGCCCCGGCGCGCGGCGCTTGCCGGTCTTGGGATCGAGCTTGCGCGAGTAGAGCCGATACTGGCTGGATTTTAAACTTACGGATCATGACCTGGTTCTCCGAGACTGCCCAATGACAATCCCGGAGCGACTTCGCGGTTCCGCTGCCGAAACAATGGGGAATTACTTTTCGAGGGATTTCAAATAGGCGAGCAGATCGTCGATTTCGTCGGGCTCGAGCACAAATTCCGGCATCTGACGCGGGCCGGTATGGCCCACGACGATCCCTTCGGCCAAGGCCTCGGCAAGACCCTCGACATCGTATTTTAAGTGCAATGTGCGGAAAGGCGGCGCCGGCGCGTAGGGGCTCAAGCCCGTCTTCTCGACCGCATGGCAGGTCGCGCAATTGGCTTTGGCGAAATCATGCCCGCGTTCGACATCGCCCGGCTCCTGGTCGATGGCGAACGCTGCCGACGCGGCGAGGATAGCCGCAAACGCTAACAATGAGAGGACCCGGCGGTCGTTCATAAGCAAAGCCTACGAACCCTACCGCAATGCGCTTTGATCTGGATCAGGCCGCTCGCGGGCCGGTTAACAAACCCTCACTAGGCCAAACCCAATCAGCACCAACTGTGTCATGGCCCGCGC
>DASQHF010000106.1:0-3617 GCA_035632215.1 Micropepsaceae bacterium
GCGTGCTGTGCTCGCTCAATCAGGCGCAATTGAAGCGACGATGGACTCCATTGAGCGCCTGATTTTGGCAACCCAGCACAACGCGATTCCGCAAGGACAAGATGCGGAGATCGTCGTCTATATCGATCTCTCCATTCTTGGAGCCGACGAAAGTCGCTATCGCGAATACCAACTTCAGATACGCCGCGAATTTGGATGGGTCGAAGAAAAGGCTTTTCGGCTCGGGCGATCACATGTATTGCAAAGTTTCCTGGACCGACCGTTCATCTACAGCAGGCCTGATTTCCGCTCTCGTCTGGAAGGTAAGGCGCGGGCCAATCTTGCGCGTGAGATGGCAGATCTGGCTTGATCCTGCTGTTGGATCACGGTATATTGCAATTCGCAATAGTAGTAGAGACTGTCTCTTGAGTCCTTTGATTTCAGGACCGCGCACCTCATTCGAGGACAGCGCCGTTTGGTTTTTATCAATGGGAAAATCAAACGGAGCGATGGAGGAAAAGGCCAACTGATTTAAATCAATAAGAAATCAGACGCGCTGCCCCTCATGTGTCAATGGCCCGGCGCGTCTGCGCCGCCAATGAGTTTTTTGCGCGTGCAGACGCACGCGCGCGCTTTCGCGGGGGATGACACATCACGGTGCGAACTTCAAAAACTGCACCTTGGTGTCGCCGTAAATGCGTTCGTCCAGAAGCGCAAAATCGTCCGTAGGCGGAATAGCTTCGTCCTCGGCCGCCTCGGCGACCACAAGCGCGGGGGGCTTGAGCCAGCCGCCGTCTCTTAATTCCGCGAGCGCCTTGGGAATCAAGTCCTTTCGATAAGGCGGATCGAGGAAGGCGACATCGAAGGGAGAAAGCGTGTCGAGCGGGCCTAGGGCGCTTGCATCGCGACGCCAGATCTTGGACGCCCCGGTAAGCCCGAACGCCTCCACATTCAGCCGTACGAGCGCCCGGCTTTCCGCGGCATCGTCGATGAAGAGCGCGTACTTCGCGCCCCTGGAAAGGGCTTCTAAGCCCAAGGCGCCGGTGCCGGCGAACAGATCGACCACGCGGGCACCTTCGAGCTTAAAGCCGAAGCCGAAATCGTTGTGCGCGAGGATGTTGAAGACCGCCTGGCGGACCTTGTCGGACGTCGGCCGCACGCGCTCATTGCGCGGCGCCACCAATGCACGTCCGCCGAACCTGCCCGCCGTTATGCGCATGGATTCGCAATCGTTAACGCCCCTCAGCCACTTAGCGCGAAACGGGCTATCTCGCGAGCCCTCACGAGCTTGCGAGGGGAGGCGCGCGCTGTTTGAAGCGGGCCTCCCGGAGTGTAGATTTCACGCCATGAAGCGGAGTGTTGTCTTAAGCCTCGTTGCCGGTCTTGCTCTCCTGGGGCCCGCAGGTCCCTCGCTGGCGCAGTCGGGCTTACCCCCGGACAACCAGCCCAAAGTCAAGGCAACCCTGATCCCTGAACATCCGGCCATCGCGCCGGGTCAGACTGTCACCGTCGCGTTGCGGGAAGAGATCCGCGACAAGTGGCACACCTACTGGATTAATCCGGGCGATGCCGGCGCGCCGACGTCGCTCGATTGGCAGCTTTCCGACGGCTGGAAGGCGGGCGCGATCCAGTGGCCTTACCCGGTGCAGCTTCCCGTCGGTCCCTTAATGGATTTCGGCTACGAGAAGGAAGTCGCGCTTCTCGTCGATGTAACGGCGCCCAAGGACGCGAAGCCCGGCGAGACGGCGAAGCTCAATGCGCATGCGATGTGGCTCGTCTGTTCGGACGTCTGCGTGCCCGAGGACCAGGAAGTCAGCCTCTCGCTCCCCATCGCCGCCGATGTGCCGCCCGCCGATCCCAAGACGCAAAGCTATTTCACCGATGCGCGCGCGAAGCTCCCGCATGCCTCGCCCTGGAAAGCGGTCTACGACGCTGGCGACAAGCGTTTCGCGCTGCTGGTTCAAGCCCCTGAGCTCGTCAAGGCGCGCCCCAAGGAAGCGATCTTCTATCCGTATACGGATGGATATCTCGAAGGCGCGGTGCCGCAGAAGGCGGGCACCGCGGCGGACGGCCTCGTGATCGAGACGGCGACCGGGTTCAAGCTCAAGACACAAGCGAAGCGCGCCGGCGTGGACAAGGTGGGCGGCGTGCTGGTGCTCACCGGCAGCGATGACCGTGTCGACGCGCTCGAGGTCGCAGCGACGGCAGGAACCGTCCCTCAAAGCGCGGTCCTGCTCGCGAACGCGCCCGATATCGGTTTTGCCGAAGCGGTGCTGTTCGCGTTCCTAGGCGGTCTCATTCTCAATCTGATGCCTTGCGTCTTTCCAGTGCTCTCGATGAAAGCGCTCGCGCTCGCCGGCAAGGCCGCGGCGCCGGAGAAGGCGAAGCTCTCCGCGGTCGCCTATGGCGCGGGTGTGCTCGCGAGCTTTGCGGTCTTGGGCGCGGTGCTCGTCGCGCTCAAGGGCACCGGTACCGCGATCGGCTGGGGCTTCCAGCTGCAACAGCCTGCTTTCGTGCTCGCGCTCGCGCTTCTGATGTTCGCGGTCGCGCTCAATCTTTCCGGACTCTACGAGGTGGGTGGCGCCAATCTCGCCGGCGTGGGCCAGAAGCTCGCCGGGAAAGAAGGCGCGCTCGGGAGCTTCTTCACCGGCGTCCTTGCCGTTCTCGTCGCGACGCCCTGCACGGCGCCGTTCATGGCGGCGGGATTGGGATTTGCGCTTGCCGCGAGCGCGCCCGCAGCACTGGCGGTGTTCTTGGCGCTGGGGGCGGGCTTTTCGCTCCCCTTCGTGCTCTTGGGCTTCTCGCCGGGCGCGCTACGCCGGCTGCCGAAGCCCGGCACCTGGATGGAAACCTTGAGGCAAGCGCTCGCCTTCCCGATGTATGGCGCGGCTGCCTGGCTCGTCTGGGTGTTGAGCCAGCAGGCTGGCTCCGACGGCGTGCTCTTAACCCTTGGCTCTGGTCTCGTGCTTGCCTTCGGGCTGTGGCTCTATGGCAGGAGCCAGGAAGCCGAAGGAAGACGGCGCGTTGCGGGTTATGCCGCAGCGGCGCTCGCAATCGTCGGCGCCGTCGCGCTCATTCCCTTGGCTGGCCTCGCGCCCACGCAAACACAGACCACCGTCGCTGAAACGGGCGCGCTCGGCTACGAGCCTTATAGCGCCGCGCGCCTGGCAGCGTTGCGCGCGGAAGGCAGGCCCGTGTTCGTGAACGCGACGGCGGCCTGGTGCATCACCTGCCTCGTGAACGAGAAGGTCGCGCTCTCGGGTGACGCGGTCGCTCGCGCTTTTCAAGAAAAGAAGGTCGCCGCGTTGAAAGCCGACTGGACCAACCAGGATTCGGAGATTACGGCGCTTCTTGCGTCCCAAGGGCGCTCAGGCGTGCCGCTCTATCTCTATTTCCGTCCCGGCTCCGAAACGCCTCTCGTGCTGCCGCAAATCTTGACCGAATCGTCGGTCATCGCGGCCATGGGCCCGGCGAGCTGAACGCTTCAGCCTTTGTGCACGAGGACATGCGCCGCGACGGTGTGCGTCTGAGGTGCAAAAAGGCCGGGCCACAGACCCATCGCGCCGATCAGGATCAGATAGATCGCGACCAGATAGTTCAAAAGCCGCGGAACCATCAGCACGAGGATTCCGAAAATG
>DASQHF010000107.1:0-43857 GCA_035632215.1 Micropepsaceae bacterium
GCGATGCGCGGATTCGTGCAGCGCGGCTTTGAGCGCGCCGACGATCAGGCCGCGAACCAACCCTGAATCGCGAAAGCGCACTTCGGCCTTGGTCGGATGCACGTTGACGTCGACGAAATCGGGATCGCAGGAAAGGAAGAGCGCCACGGCGGGATGACGATCACGGGCGAGGTAATCGGCGTAGGCGCCCTTGACAGCGCCCAGGATGAGGCGATCGCGAACTGGCCGGCCGTTGACGAACAAGAACTGCATCTGCGAGGTGGCGCGATTATAGGTCGGAAGCCCGGCAAAGCCGGTGAGCTTCACGCCTTCCCGCTCGGCCAAGAGCGCCGCCGCATTGTCGGTGAAGTCACGGCCCATCAGCTTGGCAAGCCGTTTCAAGGAACCCTCGAACAGAGTTTCTTCGGCAGCGACCTGGAGCACGAGACGCCCCTCATCGGTCAGCGAGAAGCCGACATCGGGCCTCGCCATGGCCAAGCGCTTCACCGCGTCGATGACGGCCAAGGATTCGGAGCGCGCGGATTTCAAGAACTTCAACCGCGCCGGCGTCGCGAAGAAGAGATCGCGCACTTCGACCCGCGTGCCGCTTTGGCCGGCGGACAAGAACCCTGCCGGCTCGGGACCAGTCACATTTCCCGCCTCGACCCGGATGATCCTTCCCTCGCCGCCTTTGGCGCGGCTTGAAATCATGAGCCGCGCCACCGCGCCAATGGAAGGAAGCGCCTCGCCGCGGAAGCCCAAGGTCGAGATGTGGGTGAGATCGTCCTCGCCGTTCTTCGCTAACGGAAGCTTCGAGGTCGCATGCCGCTCGATGGCGAGTTTGAGCGTCTCCTCGTCCATGCCCTCGCCGTCGTCCTCGACGATGATGAGCTGGGCGCCGCCGCCCGCGATGGTCACGGCGATCTTTCTTGCGCCCGCATCGAGCGCGTTCTCGACGAGCTCTTTGACCGCGCTCGCCGGACGCTCTACCACTTCGCCCGCCGCGATGCGGTTGATCGTGCCTTCGTTCAGGCGCCGGATTCGCGCACGCGCGCTCAGAAGAAATTCCCCTTGAAGCAGAGGCAGAGCCAAACGTAAGGCTGCCGCCATCGATTCCAACCTTACGCGCGATAGGCGAGCCTAGCCAGCACGCAAATGCTCGACTCTTGTGTGCACAAAAGGAAAGGCCCGGTGGGGGACCGGGCCTTTTTAGCGCGTGTCGGGGGTCGGAATGCTCGGGGCTGTTTAGTGCCCGCCGATGAACCAGTAGATGTGCACGTATTTGGGCTGGCCGTTCGGGTACGGGGTCGCCTCACGTTGACGGTCCGTGTTGTTGCCCTCGCGGCTCTGCTCACGCGACGGCTCAGACTGGCTGTCGTTCTGCGCATAGGAGGCATTGCCATCGGCGTTCGTCGCGACGACCAGATCCTCGTCGGTCAGGCTCGTCGGAAAGTCGCCGCCAAGCGTCGCGATCTGCGCCGGCTGCGCAGGCTGGGCCGCTGGCCGCGCCGGACGATCCGGACCCGCAAAGGCGGTCGCCGGAAGAAGAGCGAACAATGCGATTGCGAGCATTGTCTTACGCATGAAAACCTCCCTGAAAATGACGCAACTCTTTCTCTATTCTCGAGCCCAATAGGAGCGCACCAGCTCTTAACGGGTGGTACCCGCGGTGATTTAGAATTGTCGCGAAATTGACGACAACGCTTAGGTAACGCCTGCAATCTTCAAGGAAATCGCGGCTTTTCCGCGGCGCCTAGGAGGCCGCGGAACCCGGTCACAGATTTGTCTCAGCGGAAAATGCGGCTTTAGCGCTTTTCGGCCGGTGGAGCGGTCTTTCCGGGCGCGCCTTGCGCCGGCGCGGGCGTGCCCGCCATGACGATAACGAGCTTCGCCGGATCGTAATATTTCTTCGACATGGCGTTCACTTGTTGAAGTGTCACCGCCTGGATCATGGCGTTGCGCTTCTCCACATAATCGGGCCCGAGACCGGAGCGCTGAAAGCCATTCAGATTGCGCGCGATTTTGGCGTTCGAATCGAACTGAAGCGCGAAGGAGCCGATGAGAAACGTCTTCGCGTCGGAGAGCTCCTTTTCCGTCGCGCCGTCCTTGACGAAGCGGGCCATCTCGGACTTCGTGACATCGAGCGCGGTCGCGACCTTCGCCTTCTGGCTCTGCACATTGCCGACGATGATAGAGGAGCTGCGGAAATCCTGAAGCTGCATCGAGATGCCGTAGGTGAGACCGCGCTTGTCGCGCACCTCGTCCATCAGGCGGGAGGAAAATCCGCCGCCGCCGAAGATGTAGTTGGCGACATAAGCCTGCATGAAATCGGGATCGGCTCGCATGGGGCCCGCAAAACCAAAGATCGCGACGGGCGCGGCTTCATCCATGGCGATCGTCTGCATTCCGGGCTTGGCTGTTTCGGCGGGTTTGGGTGGTAGCGGCACGACTTTCGCGGGGAGCGGCGCGAAGAGTTGCTGGAGATATTTCTGCACCTGGGCCGGTGTGAGATCCCCCGAGATCGCGACCTTTACGCGGTCGCGCACGAAATGATCAGCGACGAAGCTCTTGATGTCGGCGGCGGTAATCGCCTTGACGCTCTCCGGCGTACCGTTGATCGGATGCGCGTAGGGGTGATTGCCGAAATAAGCATTGGACCAAGCCTTGATTGCGATCCGCGAGGGCTCCTCGTCTTCCTGCTGGAGGTTAGCGAGCTGGGCCGCGCGCATGCGCTCGATGGCATCCGCATCGAAACGCGGGTGCTGGAGCGCGAGCGCGATGAGGCGCATGCCCTCGTCCGCGTTCTCTTTAAGCATGGTGACGGTAATGACGAGGAAATCGCGCTCGGCCTGGGCCTGGAGCCGGATGGCGCGCGATTCCAGCGCCTGTTTATACGCATCCCCAGTGAGATCGCCCGCGCCCTCGTCCAAGAGCGACGCCGTCATCGCGGCAAGGCCGGCTTTGCCCGAGGCATCATAGGCCGAGCCCGCAGGCAGCGAGATGTTCACCGCGATCATGGGGAAGGAGTGCTCTTCCGAGAGCCAGGTCTCCACCCCTTGCGGGCTATCGACGGTCTTGACCGTGATCGCGTTGGCGGCGGCCGGGATGAGGAGAAGAACGAGAAGCGCGAGAAGCGAGCGCATGCTCATGATCCTTTGCTGGCAGACATCCTTCCCGTCACGGATTGCTCCTTGACGAGGTAGGTGCTGGCGGATTTGCGTATGTCGGCGGGCTGCACCGCCTTGATGCGGTTCGGCCAATCCTCGACGTCGGCGATGGTGAGCCCGATGGAAAGCGCGGTGCCGTATTCATTGGCAAGCACGAACTGATTGTCCTGCTGATAGATGTGATCGGCGAGGAGCTTCGTTTTCACCCTGGTGAATTCGGCTTGATCCGGCGGGTTCATCGCAAGCCCCGCGATCACCTGATCCATCGCGGTCTCGAGCGCGTCAAAAGTGACGCCATCACGGGGCACCGCAAAGATGGTGAGCTCGGCCGGCCCGCGCGTCTTGCCGTCGTAGAAGGCGCCCGTCTCGACCGCGAGCTTCTTCTCGATGACGAGCGTGCGATAGAGCCGGCTCGTCGCGCCGCCGCCTAAGATCGCCGTCAGCACTTCCATCGATTCGGCCGTTCCCTTGGGCGACTTCACGTAACCGGGCACGCGATACATCCGCATGAGCTGGGGGAGCTTGGTTCCGGGAATGGCGAAGTTCATCCGTGTGTCGGCGAGCCGCGGCGGCGCCGGGTCGTTGTTGCGCGGGACCAGCATATGGGGCGCGATGGCGGCGAATTTTTCCTCGGCGAGCTTCCTCACTTCGTCCGCCGTGACATCGCCAACGACCATCAGCATCGCGTTGTTGGGCGCGTAATGGTGCTGATAGAAATCCATCGCCTGCGCGCGCGTCATGGTGCTGATCTCGGCTTCCCAGCCGACGACCGGACGCGCATAGGGATGCGTCATCTGGAGGGAAGCTTCCATCTGCTCCTGGGCGAGCGCATCGGGCTGGGAATCGACGCGCAGATGCCGCTCCTCCAAGACGACGTCGCGCTCAGTCATCACGTTCGGCTCGGAGAGGTCGAGATTGACCATGCGGTCGGCCTCGAGATCCATCATCAGCGGCAGCCGTTCTTTGGCGATGCGCTGAAAGTAGACGGTGAAGTCGTGCGAGGTCTGGGCGTTGTCCTGGCCGCCATTGCGCGCGACGATCTTCGAGAGCTCGCCGTTCGGGATTTTCTTCGTCCCCTTGAACATCAGATGCTCGAAAAGATGCGCGGCACCCGATAGGCCCGGCGGATCGTCGGCGCCTCCGACCTGGTACCAGACCATGTTGGTGATGACGGGGGCGCGATGGTCGGGAATGACCACAACCTGCATGCCGTTCTTGAGCGCGAACTGCGCGGCCTTGGTCTGGCTGTTTTGGGGTTCCGAGGCGCCAAGCGCCATCGTCGCACTCAGCGTCGCCAACGCTGCGAGCGATGTCTTGAACGTTTTCGTCATGCGCTTACTGCCTGGGGGTGGGGGACGGTGGAGGCTGGCCCGTTCCCGGCAACGGGAGATTCTGCGGCGGCGTCTGCGGGCGCGCGGGAGCGGCTAGCGCAGCCGGAGTCATAGGCATCGCGCCCATTGCGGGTGCTGCACCGGTTGCCTGATAGAGCACCTTCTGCGTAAACGCCGGACCTTGATCGTCCTGTCCGACGTCGGCGTTCACCTGCTTCCTAATGTTCGGATCGACGCTCAAGGCATTGGTCTTGGTGAGCAAGAGCTTCTCGCCGTCGCTATAGGCGGTGCCCAAGGCAGCGGCCTGGGTGGCGGCGTCTTGCGGGAAGAGCGCGACGCGCGCCTGATCGTCGGGATCGGGCTCGTTGCGCGAGGCAACGCCGGGCTGCGGCGGGCGCAAATTGTAGTCGGGCGGGATGATCAAGGGGGACTTCGTCAGCACGGTGAATTCGTCGGGCGGATTCTTGGTGGCGCCGATGGCCTCGTTGAAACCGCTGCACCCCCCTAGCGCCGCCACGGGTGCGAGGAAGACGACGAGCTGAAGCGAACGCAAAACACGAAGATGACGCATACCCTACCTCCGGATCACCGGCTCCCTATCCGTCGTGTCCGCTTCGGGCCGGACGAAAGCATCGGCCAAAAGCAGGACGACGCCGACCGTGATGGCGGCGTCGGCTACGTTGAAAACATACCAGTCATGGCCAAAGGCGTGAAAGTGGAAAAAGTCCGCGACTGCGCCGTAAAGCACCCGGTCGATCACATTTCCGATGGCGCCGCCGATCACGAGGCCAAGTCCTATGCCCAGAAACCGGCGTTCCGCTTTCATCAGCCAGAGAGACAAGGCAACGACCGCGGCAAGCGAAAACACGGCCAGTATGACCGTTCCCATGACGCCCCCCGCCTGCAACAATCCATAGGAAACGCCGCGGTTCCAGACCATCACGAGATCGAAAAACGGAAGCACGTCGATGTGCGCTGCGGGCCCCAAGTCGCGGAACGAAAGCCCATAGAGAAGCCAGTTCTTGAACGCCTGATCGCAAATGAGGGCGAGCGCCGCGATGATGAATCCGAGGCGGCGCACGCTCATACGGTTTGCCCTTTCACCACCTCATAGCAGCGATCGCAGAGCTGAGGATGATCGGCATGCGTTCCCACTTCCGGCAGGATCATCCAGCAGCGGGCGCATTTTGCGCCTTCGGCATGTGCAAACACGACGGCCGCGCCAGGAACATCGGGCAGGCGGAAGGCGTCGGCCGGCGCCTTGCCGACGACGACCTTGGCATTCGACGTGATCGCGATCTCGGCAAGGCTGACCGTAGAGAACAGCGCCGCGTCGGCCTCGTCCTCGACATGAAGCGTGGGTGCTGCCTCGAGACTCGCGCCGATGACCTTGTCGCGGCGCGCGATCTCGAGCGCTCCCGTCACCACGCGGCGGAGCGCGCGCAGGCGCGCCCATTTCATCAACAGCGCTTCGTTCTTCCAGGAAGCCGGCGTCTCGGGGAAATCGGTCAGATGCACCGACTCGTCCGGGCCGTAGCGCATCGTCCACGCTTCTTCCATGGTGAAGGCGAGAATGGGCGCGAGCCAGGGAACGACGCGGTTGAACAGCGCGTCCAGCACATTGCGCGCGGCCCGGCGGCGCGCGCTTCTTGTCGTGTCGCAGTAGAGGACGTCCTTGCGGATGTCGAAATAGAGAGCGGAAAGGTCGTTGGTCACGAAGCCGAACAGCGTCGTGAAGACGCGATTGAAGTCGTACTCCATGTAGCCGGCGCGGACTTCCGCATCGAGCTCGTGAAGACGCGCCAGCACGAAACGCTCGAGCTCCGGATACTCCGCATGCGCGACGTGCTCTTTATCCTTGTCGAAGCCAGAGAGATTGTTCACGAGATAGCGGATGGTATTGCGCAGGCGGCGATAGGAATCGACGCTCGCCTTGATGATCTCGGGCCCGATGCGCAGATCTTGCGTGAAATCCGAGCTTGCTACCCAGAGGCGCAGGATCTCTGCGCCGTTCTGCTCGGCGACCTTTTGCGGCGCCACGACGTTGCCGAGCGACTTCGACATCTTGCGGCCCTGCTCGTCGAGCACGAAACCATGGGTCAGAACGGCGTCATAGGGCGCGCGGCCGCGCGTGCCGCAGGATTCCAAAAGCGAGCTCTGGAACCAGCCGCGATGCTGGTCGGAGCCTTCGAGGTAAAGGTCCGCATGGGGCTTCTTCGGCCAATGCGGATCGACCGGATTCTCCACGACGAAAGCGTGCGTCGAGCCTGAATCGAACCACACGTCCAGAATATCGGTGACCTGCTCGTAATCGTCCGAGTTCAGCTCGGACCCCAAGAAGCGCGAGGGCGGCGAATTGAACCAGGCATCCGCGCCCTCCTTCTCGAAGGCCTCTTCGATGCGCTCGTTCACGTCCTCTTCGCGCAAAAGCTCGCCCGTCTTCTTGTCCACAAAGACCGCAATCGGCACCCCCCAGGCGCGCTGGCGCGAGAGCACCCAATCGGGACGCTCTTTGACCATGGCGGCGATGCGGTTCTCGCCGGTTTTGGGATACCAGCGCGTCGCGGAAATGGCGCCCACGGCGAGCTCGCGCAACGTGGATCCCGTTGAGCCGGAGAAGTCGCGATCCATCGCCGCGAACCATTGCGGCGTGGCGCGGAAAATCACAGGCGCCTTCGAGCGCCAGGAATGCGGATATTGGTGACGGAGCGTGCCTTTGGCCAGAAGCGCGCCGCGCGCGATCAGCTCTCGGATGACGGCGCCATTGGCATCGCCATCCTTTCCTTCAGGTGTGAGGATCTTCTTCCCCGCGAAGAGTGGAACGCTGGGAAGGAACGAGCCATCTTCAGCAACGAGGAACGGCATTTCCAGATGATACTTGCGCCCGAGCTCGAAATCGTCTTCGCCGTGCGAGGGCGCGGTGTGCACGAAGCCGGTGCCGGTATCGGAGGTGACATGCGCGCCTTCCAAGAGCGGCACGTCGAAATCGTAACCCGTTCCTCGGAATGGATGGGCGCAGACAAGACCTTCGAGCAAGGACGATTTGACGTCGGCCAAGCGTTTGAGCGTGATCTTCGCGTAAGCCGCCGTGGCGCTCGCCAGAGCATCGCCGAGAAGAATATGCTCGCCCGCTTTCGCCGCGCTCCCTTCCTCCGCCGAGGCGACTTCATAGAGCCCGTAAGAAAGTTCGCGGGAATAGGCGATGGCACGGTTGCCCGGAATCGTCCACGGCGTCGTGGTCCAGATCACGACGCTCGCGTCCTTCAACTCCCACGCGCTTCGCAAGACCGGAAACTTCACATAGATCTGCGGCGAGGATTTCTCCTGGTATTCGACTTCCGCCTCGGCAAGCGCGGTCTTCTCGACAGGGGACCACATCACCGGACGCGAGCCGCGATAGAGGAGCCCGCTCATGACGAATTTGTGCAGCTCGCGCACGATCTGCGCTTCGGCGGCAAACGCCATAGTCGTGTAGGGCCGCATCCAGTCGCCGATGCACCCCATACGGCGAAACTGGTCGCGCTGGACTTTGATCCAGCTCTCGGCGAAAGCGCGGCACTGCGCACGCAGCTCCTGCACGGGGACGGAATCCTTGGACTTGCCCTTGGCGCGATACTCCTCCTCGATCTTCCACTCGATCGGCAGCCCGTGGCAGTCCCAGCCGGGCACGTAAGGCGCGTCGTAGCCCAGCATCTGGCGCGAGCGGACGACGAAGTCTTTCAGGATCTTGTTCATCCCCGTGCCAATATGGATCTCGCCATTGGCATAAGGCGGGCCGTCGTGGAGCACGAAGAGCTCGCGCCCCATTGCCTTGGCGCGCAAGCGCTCGTAGATGCGCATCGCCTCCCAGCGCAACAGCCATCTGGGCTCGGCTTCCGGCAAGCCCGCCTTCATCGGGAAGTCGGTTTTGGGGAGGAAAACGGTACTGCGATAATCGGCGCGCGAATCCGAAGCGTCTGATTTAGACATGGTTGGTCTCTCTATGCGGAAGGGATGGACGGCATGACGGCCCCGAGGGCATCAAGCCCTCGGGCGGCGAATTCGTGTCGTCCGTATTGTCCGCATGACCATGAAACGCTTCAGTAGGAAAAGCCGGCACTTCTAACAGCGGAAGGGGTAAAAGGTCCAGCCGCTAGAGAAGCGGTGGAACTTCGCTCGCCTGCTTCAAGAGCGCTTTGGCGATCTCGCAATCGGCCTCGATCGCGGTTTTGAGCGCGGCGAGCCCGTCGAACTTCATCTCGCTGCGTAAGAAAGCAATCAGCTCGACTTCCAAAAGTTCGCCATAGAGCTCGCCGGAGAAACCGAACAGATGCACTTCCAGGAGCGGAGACGGGAGCGCGAACATGGGCCTTAAGCCGAAATTGGCGACGCCGTCATAGACCTTCTCTCCGCCGTGGATGCGCGCGCGCACGGCATAAACGCCGAAGGCCGGCTGAAGCACGCGCTCGAGCTTCAAGTTCGCGGTCGGAAAGCCGATCGTGCGTCCGCGCCTGTCGCCGGGCGCGACGTGGCCTTCGAGTGTCCACCAATGGCCCAAGAGCCGCGCCGCTTCTTCGGGGCGGCCGGCTCGCAAGGCGGCGCGGATTTCGGAAGACGAGATCTTCGCCGCTCGTCCGGCCGACACCGGCGCGAACATGGTGACGCCGAAGCCTTCCATCTCGCCCATATAGGCGAGCACCGTGGCATCGCCTGCACGGCCCTTGCCGAACCTGAAATCCTGGCCGATGACGACGTGACCGACGCGGAGCTCGTTCACCAGAATCTCGAGCACGAAATCCTGCGGCGTTTTTCCCGACAGCTCCGCATCGAAGCTGAGGACGACCAGGAAATCGATTCCCTCCTTCGAAAGCAGGTGCGCCTTGGTGCGGAACGGGGTCAAACGGAACGGCTCGTCGCCGGGACGGAAGAATTCGCGCGGATGCGGCTCGAAGACAAGCGCCGCCAAAGGGCGGTTCTCGGCTTCCGCGATCGCCCTCGCCTCGGCGATGAGCGCGCGGTGTCCCAAATGCACGCCATCGAAATTGCCGAGCGCCACGACCGCGCCCTGCGCGTCGGCCGGTGGATCGCGGTAATGACGCAGAATCCGCATCGGCCGCCTTTAAGATTCTCCTAATGCTCGCGCGAGGGAACCCGCACGAGGGCTTCGCCCTCGACAACCACGATATCGCCGACCTTGCACAGGCAATCGAAGGTGACGCGCTTCTTTGCGACGTCGATCTCGCGCACGGTGCAGACCGCTTTCACCGTATCGCCGATCCGCACGGGCGCCTTGAAGCGCGTGGTGGCGCTCATGAAAATGGAGCCCGCGCCGGGGAGCTTCGTCCCGAGCACGGTCGAGAGATAGCTCAAGCTCAGCATTCCGTGGGCAATGCGGCCGCGGAAGATCGTCCCTTTGGCGTACTCGTCGTCGAAGTGGAGCGGATTGAAATCGCCCGAAACCTCGCCGAATTTCTGGATGTCGTCCGCGCTGACGGTGCGTTCGTAAGACGCCGACTGGCCGATCGTGAGATCCTCGATGTAATGGCTGACGACGTTTGCGGCGCTCATGGGGCAATCCCTTGACGATGAGTTCTCTTATCGGGCGCGACCCGAGCCCGCAAGATGGCATCACCAGCGGAGCTCGGTCATCGCCGCGCGCACGCGAACACCTTCTTTCACCAGAAGTTCCACGATCGCGCCCGGATGCGCTTTCAACTCGGCGCCGTGAATGCCGCTGGCGACAAAAAGCGCATCCCAGCCCATTCTGTTGGCGCCTAGGATATCGGTGCCGATGCCGTCACCGATGACGAGCGGCCGTTCGCCTGCGCCTTTTTCTTGTGCACGTTGGAGCGCCCTTTCGAAAACGGGCCGGTGGGGCTTGCCGTAATAGATGGCCTCGCCGCCCATCGCCTCGTAAAGTTTCGCAATCGCGCCGGCGCAGTAGATGAGCCGGTCGCCCCGCTGCACCACGATATCCGGATTGGCGCACAGGAAGACGAGCTTGCGCGCGAGGAAGGTCTCCAAGAGCGGACGATAGTCGTCGGGAGCTTCCGTCTCGTCGTCGTAGAAACCGGTACAGAGAACCGCTTCGGCCTCCTCGGCAGGGGTGACCTTCAAGGGGAGTCCTGCGAATAAAAGATGATCGCGCTCCGGTCCCAAATAGAAGAGCTTGAGCTCTTTGCCTCCCGCGGTGCGCGCTTCCAGCTCCGCGCGCGCGGCTTCGCCTCCGGTTACAATCGCGTCGTAGAAATCGAACGGCACGCCGATGCGCTTGAACATGTATTCGACGCCGTCGGCCAATCTCGGCGCATTGGAGAGGAGGATGACGGGCCCGCGCTCGGCGCGGAAGCGGCGCATAGCTTCGATGGCGGAAAAATAGGCGTCGCGGCCGTTGTGAATGACACCCCACACGTCGCAGATCGCGGCGTCATAGTCGGCAGCGATCTCGGAAAGGGTGCTTAGAATCGGGGGCGCCGTCATAGCGATGGCCTCGCATGGCCCAATGCCAGCGGTCAACGCTTAGATCGTAGTGCGCCTAACCCGCCAAGCGGCGCGCGAGGCCCGAAGGCAGCGTCCGGACACTGGCCGTTTCCCTCGCGCGAGGATCGTTTGCATCCACCACGTCGCGAATGGGCCGCGGCTCGCCGAAAAGATAGCCCTGGCCGAAGTCGACTTGGAAGTCCAAGAGCTGGACGACGCTCTTCTCCTCCTCGATGCGCTCGGCGATGAGATTGATGCCGTTGCGTGCGAGCAGATCCTTCAAGTCCTCCGCGGCAACGGCGGCCTGCGCCGCCTTCATGCCCGAGATCAAAGTCTCGGCTCTGACTTTCAGGAAGTTGAAGCCGAGGCGCTTCAGCTTGGCGAAATCGAGATCGAGCTTCGTCACCTGATCCATCGACAATTTGAAGCCGAGGCTCGAGAGATAGCGGAGATTCGCCTCCTCACCGGCGCCCGCACGCAAGATCGAGGTCTGATCGAATTCAAACACGATGTGGCCGGCAAGATCGCGATTGTGGTGCAGGAAGTCCAAGAACTGGGGGAAGAATTCGGCATCCGACAAGGTGTGACCGGAGATGTTGCAGAAGACCGCCGCTTCGCGCTGTTTTTGCGTCAGATGGCGAACCACCTGCACGCAGCGGAAGAGGAGCAGATTGTCGACGACCGACATCAGCCCCGCGGGTGCAGCCACCTTGATGTACTGCGCCGGCATAATTATGCCGCCGTCTTCGGAACGCAGCCGCGAGAGCGCCTCGTAGAAGCGCACTTTGCGCTGCGGCAGGCTCACGATCGGCTGTAGATAGAGGTCGATGCGGTTGTCCTCGAGCGCGCCGCGGATCATCTCCAGATGCGCGGAATCCGCGCCGTCCTTCGGCACCACGGGTGAACCGTCCGAAGCTGCGGCTGCCGGCTCCGAAGCCTGGTGCTGGTGCTTGCTCTTCGCCACATTGCCCGCGAACTCGCGCAAGAGGCTTTCGATGACCTGCAATTCGCCGATCATCTTCTTCTCCTGCGCCTCGCTTCTCTTGGCGAGCGCGAGGGCGACGTCGTTCATCTTCTGTCTCGCGTCCTCGAACTCGGATTTGATCGCGATATTAGTCGCGCGAAGATCGTCGAGCTCGTCTTTCGTCTCGTTCTCCTGTCGCGCATCCGCGATTACGGAAAAGAGACTGTCGGCGGCGAAGAGGAGGAAAAGGCCGCCGAGCGCGGCCGAGAAGAAATCGGCCCGCGCGAATGCGACGAGCGCCCACGCGAAAACGGCTGCAATGAGCGCGCAACCGCTCGCGATGCCTAGTCTGACGAATGAAGCCACGCCGCTCTCCTTTATCCCTAACGGGAGATTAGGAAGGCGGCGTTTCCAGAAAGTTAACCAACGGCGTTTCGAAGTCGTTAACCATGCGCGCTTAGCCGCGATAAGGCTCGATCGCGATCTCGACGCGGCGGTTCAAGGGCTCGGGCGTCTGATCCGGGGTGGGCCGCCGTTGATGCTCTGACAGGCGGCGAGCGCAACAACGCCCGCCACGGCGGTTATTTTCAGAATCGCGTGCATCGGGTTTCTCCCAAACTCAAAGAATTCCGGAGTACGACGCGCGAGCGTGCCGATCTTTTCCTTTGGCTCCCTCAATCCTCGCGCACAGGGCCGCGGTTGCGCTTCAGCTTCGAGCGCCGCGATTTGGTCTCCAGGCGGCGTTCTTTCGCGGCCTTCGGCGGCCTTGTCCTCTTGCGCGGCTTCGGCTCGACGGCGGCATGGCGGATGAGATCGAAAAGGCGCTCGCGCGCCGCCTCGCGGTTGCGCTCTTGGCTGCGGAATTCGCGCGCGCTGACGATGAGGACGCCTTCCTTGGTCAGCCGCGAACCTGCGAGGCGCATCAGGCGCGCGCGAACGGCATCGGAAAGTCCGGGTGAATGCGCGGCATCGAAACGCAGCTGAACCGCGGTCGCGAGCTTGTTCACATTCTGCCCGCCTGGACCGGTCGAGAGCACGAAGCTCTCCACGAGCTCGCTCTCCTCGATCGCGATCTCGGGCGTGACGAAGATGCGGGTCATCTCAATACGAAAGTCCGAGCACTTCTTCGGCCCGCTTGAAGGGAAGATTCTGCGCCTCGGCGACGGCCTTGTAAGTGAGCGTGCCTTTGTAGACGTTGAGGCCCGCGCGCAAGTGCGGATTTCCCGCCATCGCGCCTTCCGGCCCCTGCTCGGCGAGCGCAACGATGAAGGGAAGGGTCGCGTTGTTGAGCGCGAAGGTGGAGGTGCGCGCAACCGCGCCCGGCATGTTGGCAACGCAGTAATGCACCACGTCGTGGAGCCTGTAGGTAGGATTCGCGTGGGTTGTCGGCCGCGACGTCTCCGAGCAGCCGCCCTGATCGATGGCGACGTCGACGAGGACAGAGCCCTTCTTCATCGCCTTCACCATCGATTCCTTGATCAGCTTGGGCGCCGCGGCGCCCGGAACGAGCACCGCGCCAATGACGAGATCGGCGCCGATGACATGCTCTTCGATCGTGTCGATGGTGGAATAGATGGTGTTCAGCATGGCGCCGAACTGGAGATCGAGTTCGTACAGCCTCGAGAGCGAGACGTCGAGGACGGTGACATGAGCTTCCAGGCCCATGGCCATGCGCGCGGCGTTGGTGCCGACGACGCCGCCCCCCAAGATCACGACACGTGCTGCCGGAACGCCCGGCACGCCGCCCAAAAGCTGGCCGCGGCCGCCTGCCTCCATCTCGAGCGAACGCGCGCCCGCCTGGATCGACATCCTTCCTGCGACCTCGCTCATGGGAGCGAGAAGCGGCAGGCCGCCGCGCGCATCGGTCACGGTCTCATAGGCGATGCCGATAATACCGGCGGAGAGAAGGCCCTTCGTCTGTTCGGGATCGGGCGCGAGATGAAGATAGGTGAACAGCGTCTGGCCCGGCTTCAAACGCTTGATCTCGGCGGCTTGCGGCTCCTTCACCTTCACGATCGTGTCGGCTTCGGCAAACACCTCTTCGGCGGACGAGAGAATCTTCGCGCCGGCGCGCGCGTATATCTCGTCGGACAAGTCGATCGCATCGCCGGCCTTGGTCTCGACGAAGACGGTGTGACCGCGCGCGGTGAGCTCGCGCACGGCCGCGGGGATCATGCCGACCCGGTATTCGTTGTTCTTGATCTCCTTGGGGACGCCGATGCGCATCGCGTCAGTGAAGCTTTTGGAGCACCGCGCGAACACCTTCAACCAGGCGCGCGATCTCGGATTCGGAAGCGATCAGCGAAGGGATCAGCACCACGGTATCCCCGGAAATCCGTACCACCATGTCTTCGTCGAAGAAGGCACGCGTGAGCGCCTCGTAGCCGCGTTTCCCAGGAGCCCCCGCTATCCCTTCGAGCTCGATCGCGGCGGCGAGACCCACGCTGCGGATGTCGATGACATGCAGCGCGTCCTTCAGGGTCAGCACGGCGGCACGGAACTTGGGCTCTAGATCCCGCCCGCGTTGGAACAGCCCCTCATCGCGATAGACGTCGAGCGTGGCGAGGCCCGCCGCCGCGGCCAAGGGATGGCCCGTGTAGGTGTAGCCGTGGAAGAGATCGATGGCGTATTCGCTGTCCGGCTCGAACGCTTCGTAAATCTTTTTCTTGACCAGCACGCCTCCCATCGGCACGGCGCCATTGGTAATGCCTTTGGCGAAGGTGATCATGTCGGGGACAACGCCGTAGCGTTCCGCGGCAAAGGCGTAGCCCAAGCGCCCGAAGCCGGTGATGACCTCGTCGAAGATGAGCAGGATACCGTGGCGGTCGCAGATCTGACGGAGCCGCGCGAGGTAGTTCTTCGGCGAGGCATAGACGCCGCCCCAGCCCGTCATCGGTTCGACGATCACAGCCGCTATCGTATCGCCGCCAACTCTCGTGCAGATCGCATCGAGCTCGTCGGCATAGGTTTCGCCGCCTTCGAGATCGTTCGCACTGAACCGGTCGCGCTTGACATCATACGGGATGGACAAGCGATGCTCCGTACCCGGAACAAGGGGGCCGAAGCCCTTCTGGTTGTTGGGAAGCCCGCCCAAGGACATGCCGCCGAAATTCACGCCGTGGTAGGACCGCACCCGGCTCACGAACTGGTAGCGGCCGCCCTGCCCGTGCGCAGAAAAATAGCCGCGCGCGATCTTCATCGCGGTGTCGGCCGCCTCCGAGCCCGAATTGCAGAAGAAGACGTGGTCGAGCCCCTTGGGCGCGATCGCGGACAGGCGCGAGGCAAGCGTGATCACTTTGGGATGGGCGAAATGGAAGGACGGGGCGTAGTCGAGCGTGGCCGCCTGGGCCTTGATCGCGTCCGCGATCGGCCGCCGCGCGTGACCGGCATTCACGCACCAGAGGCCAGAGATCCCATCGAGGATTTTGCGCCCCTGCTCATCCCAGTAATACATGCCCTCGGCCTTGGCCAAGATGCGGGGCCGGCGCTTGAAATCCCGGTTGGGGGTGAAGGGAAGCCAATAGGCCTCGAGGTCGTTCGGCAATGAAGCAGTCTCAAGCACGTAGCCAATCTCCTGCCAGGAGTCCGCACTCTCGGCAGGCGCTCGCATGCCGTCAAGCAAGAGAAGACCCGCCGCACTCTTGTGAAGCGCGGTGGGTCTCTTCTCTCAAGCGAGGTCGGTACTAGTAACGGTCGTAGTACCAATCCCGGTCGCGGTACCAGTACGGATGAGTCTGATAATAGCCGAGCGGCCGGTGCCACCTGCGCCAATCTCTCGGATACCGGTAATAGTGCCGGTAGCCGTAGCGGTCGTAGTAGTACCCTTCGCTGAAGCCGATACGCGCGCCGTCCGGTCCGACGTAGAAGCCGAAGCTGGCGGCTGCGTTCGCCGGAGTTCCGGTGATGGCCATCGAAGCTCCGGTCAGTGCGAGAGCAACGATCGCGCTCTTGAACAGCGTTTTCATTGTCGCCTCCATCGTTTGGCCAGCCGATCGCGTCGGCGTTGGCTCTAGGTGACGATGACGGGAAGACTTGGCCTTGGCCTGGGGTTCCCGGTCATCGGCCCTCGTCTAAGGAAACGTTTGGGGGATTCGCCAGTTCCAAGCGAAAGCGGCGCCTAAGTAGCTGGCGCCGCTCGCTTTTCTGAAGTTTTACCGGGTCCTATCGCCAGTAATAGCGGCCGTAATAGCCCCCATAATAAGGCCGGTAATGGCGGTAAGGCCGGTAATAGGAGCGATAATAGGGCCGGTAGTATCCGTAAGGCCGGCCACAATAATAGGAATACGGATCCCAGCAAGGATCCCGGTAGTAGTAGCCGCCCAAATAGGGGCCGGTCCCGAAAGAGAACCCGAACGAAGCTGCTGCATTTGCCGCCGACGGCGCTGCGGCCGCCGCAGTCGCCAAGGCGAGCGCTCCGAATAGGGCCTTCGCGTAGGTCTTCATGGCTGCCTCCATACCCCTCCTGCACGATCATCCCGGTCGCAGCTTTTCCAGCTGCGACCGTCTAACTGACAACGTTCCCGCGGACTCTTCTGTTCCGCCCTCAGCTCGACTTGTGATTTCAGAAAGTCCGCAGCTTTCCTCGGCTTTTAACCGTGGCCGTGGCTGTTGCCGTGGCCGCCACCACGCTGGCCGCCACCACCACCGCCACCACCACCTCCTCCGCCGCCGACGCGACCGAAAGCATTCCCGCCGCCGTGGCCGCCGCCTGAGAATTGAGGCGCTCCGCCACCGGCATTGCCGCGGAAGAATCCACCGCCGCGCATCGCGGGAGCTCCCTGGAAACCGCCGCCGCGATTGCCGCCGAAATTCGGAGCAGCACCGCCGGGGAGGTTGGCGCGACCGAAATTGCGCCCTTCGAAGCCGCGGTTGAATCCGGGATTGGGCCCGGCATTGCCGCCGCCGAAATTGCGGCCTTCAAAGCCGCGGTTGAAACCCGGATTCACCGGCGCAGCGTTGCCGCCGAAATTGCGACCTTCAAAGCCGCCGCCGCGGTTGAAAGCGCCGCCGCGGTTGAATTGCGGATTCTGTCCGGCGAAATTGCCGCCCCGCTGACCGCCGACAAAGCCGCGGTCGCCGCCGGTGCGGCCGTTGAACCCACCACCGCGGTTGACGAAACCGTTTCGGCCGTCGAAGCCGCGCCCGGCAAAGCCACGCCCGCCATGATGGATCTCGCCGTTCCAGCGCAGATTGCCGTTACGGCCCCAGTCGATGTGCGCCGGGCGTGCGCCGCGCCATTCGTCGCGATGCCAGCCGCCGTTCAGCCAGAACCAATTGAAGCCGCCAAAGGTCCGATAATAGATTGGGCCCCCGTACCAGATGCCGCCGAAAAACACCGGCTCGTTCCAGATCGGGTAAGAGCAGAAGTCCGGGGGATAACCCCAAGGCGGCATGTAGTAGTCGCAGGCGTAGCCGGGATCATAGTAGCCGTCGTCATAGGCATAGCCGCCGCCGTAATAGGGATCGTACCCGTAATCATATCCGGGGTCGTAGGGAGGCGGCGCCGCATAGCCGGGCGCGGGAGGCGGAGCGTCGTAATAGGGATCGTAGCCTGGGTCGTAATAGCTGCCGGCGACATTGCCGACGCCAAATGAAAATCCCACTTGGGCTTTGGCCGGCGCCGACGCGGCAAGCGCAAGGCTTCCAACAGCCACCGCCAGCGCGCCCAGCAAAGCCTTTTTCAGGCGAGTCATCGGGTTCCTTCTTTCTACCCAGCCCCGCGTCAACGCGGACCATGACATCCGCAAACTGAACCCAGCATGAACGCGGTTTTAAGGAAAAAGCTTGAGCAGAGCAGGACTTAGAAGGACACAGCAAGCGCATCACAGAGAAAGCGCATGAGAGGCGATGCGGCTTTGAACGCAGCCACGGCCTCGTCCGCGAAGGCGCGGGATTGCGCGTCTTTTTCGCTGGAAGCCTGCATCACATGAAAGCTCTTGCGCTTCAAATCCGCGATCGCTGGATGGGCGGGAGGAAAGCCCTTCGGGGGCCGCGTGAGCGCATCACCTTCGACCGTTCCGAAACGCCGCGCGAAATCGTTACCGGCGGCGATCTTCGTCCAGGCAGGAGTTTTAGACGCGATCGCGGTCCGCACTTTGAACAGCGCCTCGGCATCCGGCATCCATAAGCCTCCGCCAAAGAAGACCTCGCCCGGCGCGAGATGGACGTAGAAGCCCGGTGCATGCACATCGCGGCCCAAGCGATGACGGAACTGGCAGGCGCCATGCTCCTTATACGGACGTTTGTCCTTGGAGAAGCGGATATCGCGGTAGATGCGAAACATCGAGCCGCCATTGGGGCGCGGATCGGCGATGAATTCCTTGCTCACCCGCGACAAGGGAGCCGCGATGGCGGCGATGAAGTCCGACATCGGAGCTTGGACAGAAGCCCTGAAGCGCTCCTTGTTGCCCTCGAACCAGGAGCGCTCGTTGTTGGCTTTGAGCTCGCGGAAGAAGGCGAAGAACTCCTTCGGGAAACCGCGGAAAGAATTAGTCGGACCAGCCATTGCAACCCCGCTTATTCGACCCCATCTCGCGCCCGTACGGGCTTTACCATTTTTTCTCCTCCGCCGACCTTGACGGTCTTTAAGCCTCCGACTATCTACCGGGACAGGGGCTAGCACTCTCGGGACGAGAGTGCTGCTAGCCTGTGGGCAATTCGAGCAAGCAGCTGACATCATTAACCTTTTTAGGAGGCAAGTCTCATGAGATTCCGTCCCCTCGGCGACCGCGTGGTCGTCCGCCGCGTCAAGGAGGAGCAGAAATCCGCCGGCGGCATCATCATTCCCGAAACCGCTCAAGAGAAGCCGCAGGAAGGCGAGATCATCGCCGTGGGCCCCGGCGCGCTCGATGAGCACGGCAAGCGCGTCCCCCCGGAAGTGAAGCCCGGCGATTTCGTGCTGTTCGGCAAGTGGTCCGGCACCGAGGTCAAGATCGACGGCGAGGAGCTCCTGATCATGAAGGAGTCCGACATCATGGGCATCGTCGAGGGCCGCAAGCCCGCGAAGAAGGCGGCCTGAAGAGTTCCCCTTTAGAGAAACCGGAGTAAGCAACTATGGCAGCAAAAGACGTAAAATTCGGCGCTGATGCGCGCGAGAAGCTCTTGCGCGGCGTCGAGATCTTGAACGACGCCGTGCGTATCACCCTTGGGCCGAAGGGCCGCAACGTCGTGCTCGACAAGAGCTTTGGCGCGCCGCGCTCGACCAAGGACGGAGTCACGGTCGCGAAAGAGATCGAGCTTGCGGACAAGTTCGAGAACATGGGCGCCCAGATGGTGCGCGAGGTCGCGCAGAAGACGAATGACGCGGCGGGCGATGGCACCACGACGGCGACGGTGTTAGCCGCTGCGATCGTGCGCGAAGGCGCGAAATCGGTGGCCGCCGGCATGAACCCGATGGATTTGAAGCGCGGCATCGACAAGGCGGTCGAGGCCGTCGTGGCTGACTTGAAGAAGCGCTCCAAGAAGGTGAAGGCCAACGAGGAGATCGCCCAGGTCGGAACGATCTCGGCCAATGGCGACCACACCATCGGCAAGATGATCGCCGATGCGATGGCCAAGGTCGGCAATGAAGGCGTGATCACGGTCGAAGAGGCGAAGTCCTTGGAGACCGAGCTCGAGGTCGTCGAGGGCATGCAGTTCGACCGCGGCTACATCTCGCCCTACTTCATCACCAATGCCGACAAGATGCTGGTGGAGCTGGAAGAGCCCTACATCCTCATCCACGAAAAGAAGCTCTCCTCGCTGCAGCCGATGCTTCCCATTCTCGAGGCCGTGGTGCAGGCGGCGCGTCCGCTTCTCATCATCGCCGAAGAGGTCGAAGGCGAGGCTTTGGCGACGCTGGTCGTCAACAAGCTCCGCGGCGGCTTGAAGGTCGCGGCGGTGAAGGCGCCTGGCTTCGGCGATCGCCGCAAGGCGATGCTCGAAGACATCGCCATCGTCACGGGCGGTCAGGTGATCTCGGAAGACCTCGGCATCAAGCTCGAGAACGTCAAGATCAACTTGCTCGGCACGGCGAAGAAGGTCCGCATCGACAAGGACAACACGACGATCATCGACGGCGCCGGCAAGAAGCACGACATCTCCGCGCGCGTCAACCAGATCAAGCAGCAGATCGAGGAGACTACTTCCGACTACGATCGCGAGAAGCTGCAGGAGCGTCTGGCGAAGCTCGCGGGCGGCGTCGCGGTGATCCGCGTCGGCGGCGCGACCGAAGTCGAGGTGAAGGAGAAGAAGGATCGCGTCGACGATGCGTTGAACGCGACCAAGGCGGCCGTCGAGGAAGGCATCCTTCCTGGCGGCGGCGCGGCGCTCCTCTATTCGACCAAGGCCCTGAACGGCCTTACGGGCGACAATGAGGACCAGAACGCCGGCATCGCGATCGTGAGAAAAGCGATCCAGACGCCGCTGCGCCAGATCGCCGAGAACTCGGGCGTCGAAGCCTCGATCGTCGTCGGCAAGCTCTTGGAGCAGAAGTCGGTGACTTACGGCTTCGATGCACAGGCCGAGAAATATGTCGACCTCGTCGAGGCTGGCATCGTCGATCCGACGAAGGTGGTGCGCACGGCGCTTCAGGACGCAGCCTCGGTGGCGGCGCTCTTGATCACGACCGAAGCGATGGTCGCCGATCGTCCGGCGAAGGCCGCTCCGGCAGCCGGCGGCGGCCATGGCCACGGCGGCGGCATGGGCGACATGGACTTCTAACCGTCGTTAGAACAGCAACTGAGAAAGGGCCGGGGGTTTCTCCGGCCCTTTTGCTTTGAGTGCGGAATTGATCGGCCCGAAGTCTCTAGTCATTTACGATACGCAGACGAGCTTCCTTGACTTCGGCAGGCCTTGTTCCATGTTCTCGTCCATGCGGCGTTTGATCCTTGCCTTCGTCTTTAGCTGCGGCTTCATCGCCTTAAGCGGCCCCTATTCGCAGCCGCAAGCTGCGGCTCCGACCTCGATCGTCAAGGCGGAAGAGGATGCCGAAAACATGATTGCCGAGCGCATCGACGAGGAGCGCGTGCGTTTCGCAGCCACAGCGCCCAAGCTGCTGCCGAATGGCGAGTTGCACATGATCGCGCGCTCGCGCTCGAATGCGATGGCGCATGGTGGGCCTTTCTCGCATCAAGATGCGCAAGGGAATTATCCCGCGATCGACATGGTGAAGGAGCGCTTGGGCTCCTATGGCCATATCGGCGAGAACATCTTCATGGAGAAGCGGGGCCGCGGCAGCTTCAATCCGCAAGCCTTCGCCAAGATCGCGGTCGACGAATGGATGAAGAGCGAAGAGCATCGCGAGAATATCTTGTCGCCCGACTATGACCGTTCCGGGATCGGCGTGGTGGTGAACGGCGACTATGCTTATGCCACGCAAGTCTTCCACGGGCCGATCAAGAGCGCGCCGAAGCCACGCTAGGTACCTGAGAGCATGAACCGGATGAGTTGCAGGGAACCAACCTCAACTTATCCAGCTCATGCTCTCGCCGTCACGCCCCATGAAGCTCTAAAGAGTGCGCATCGATCCAGCGCGAAGCCCGCTCGCGATAATAGTCGGCGTCGTGTCCCGGATGGCGCAGCTTCAGGACATGGATCGCCGACTGGAATGCATCCCGGTCGCCATAGCCGGATTGACGAAGCTCGTCGTAGACCCGCACCACGATGTCCTCGCAGGCGGTGCAGTGGTCTTCGGCGCAAGGGATCTTGGCGGACAAGGATTCACGCGGAGGGTTGTTCTTCGAGTAAGCGCTACCAGCCGCGCCTTGTCCCGGCCTTGATCCAGA
This sequence comes from Micropepsaceae bacterium, assembly GCA_035632215.1. Classification (GTDB taxonomy): domain Bacteria; phylum Pseudomonadota; class Alphaproteobacteria; order Micropepsales; family Micropepsaceae; genus CAIYRG01. The sequence continues at coordinate 21,665 of DASQHF010000107.1, forward strand.
TCAACCGGGATGTCTGCTGTGGCGCCTGTAGCGCGCCGGAGGTAATCTCGAGGCCTCGCTCCGGAGGCGCAGTTTGACAAAGGCCGTTCTCGTGTTTCTGTTCGCTCTCGCCCCCACGGCGGCTTTCGCCGTCGAAGCGGCGGATGTGAAGCCCGACCTTTCGGGGTCCGATCCTCATTGGATCGAGGATAAGGTTTCTCATTGCTGGGTCGGCAATCCCAATCCTCAGAACGGCGAAACCGTCTCCTGGAGCGGCGCTTGCAGCGAAAGCCTCGCGTCGGGCCCCGGCACCGTGACCTGGTATCGTAACGGCCAGTTGGCGGCGCGGGATACGGGTACGTACAAGGGCGGCGTCCTCTCGGGGACGGGCAAAATCACGACCGCAGGCGGGATGTCCTATGAGGGCGAGTTCCCAGGTCGGGGCACCTTCACCCTTTCCGATGGCCGCAAGGTCCCGGCGCAAGCCATCCGGGAACTCGGCGGCTACAGCATCGAGCAGCTCCCGGTCGGAACCAAATAGCGTCATTTCGCTGTAAGGCCGCGCCCTACTCATAGTGATTTTTTTGAAAGCACCCGGGAACCACTTCCAGCCTTGGGCGTTTTGCGGCGGGCTGGGTTTGGGCTGAAACCCAGCGGGGCTTTATGTCGATTTCGGAGAATTCTGACTTGCCGCTCTTGGAGCGGATTCAAAAATACCGCGACATGGCGCTGGATGCCCGAGGCAAGGCGGAGACGGTCACGTCGCAAACCGCGCGGCGGATGTACATTGTCTTGGCCGAGCATTGGGACGCGCTCGCGGTCGAGGTGGAACAATCGCTCAAGATAGGAACGAGTGATTAACGGGGGAGTGCGTATGCTTTGGTTCGAAGGGCCGCAGCCGGAACAGTACATGGAGAGCGAGGAGTACTCGCAGCTTCCGCCGCGTGAGCGGGCGACCAAGTATCGCGAGCTTGCGTCGGATGCTGGGCAGCAGGCAGAGCTCGTCAGCGACCGCAAGCTGCGCGAGTCCTATCTCATCATCGCCGAGCGCTGGGACGACATGGCCGCCGACATCGATCGCCGGCTGGCGCGCGGGCAAGCTTGGGAAGTCGACTGAGGCAATCTCAGACGAGATTCGCCGTCACGTCATTGAACAGCTCATCCACCGAGAAGCGCTTCGGGATCATGCCCGTGCGGTAGACGTAATCGATCGCGATCTCGATGTTGTGGCGATTGGTCTCGAGCCCGAACGGGTGGAACGCCGCCTCGCTTAGGGGTTCATTGCCGATGCGCTTGGCCTCCTTCAAGAGGCGCCACACTTCGCGCACGGCGCCCGGATCCGATTTCGTCAGCTCCTCCTTCACCACCACCATGTGATTGATCTGGATCGCGTTGTGCTTCGTCTGCCAGGCTTTCATCGCCGCGTCGGGATCTGGAATCACGGATTTCGCGCGCGGATCCTTTGGCACCGGATCGGCAACGATCGCGTCGACTTCACCCGAGAAGAGAAGCTCCGAGAGATCCCGCTGCGGGATCATGGTGACGTTGGGAGGATCCTTCCATTCCGGGACGTTTGGCTTCTGATAGGCGAGCCACTTCATCTTGCCCACGTCGACGCCGTAATCATCGGCGAGAATTCCCCGGATCCAGGAAGGCGTGGTCGCGGTGAAGAGGCGTACGCCGACGCGCGCGTGTTCCAAATCCTTCGGCGTCATCGTGCCTTTGGCCGAATTGTAGACGATATAGGGATGCTGGAAGCGCGCGAGATTGACGGCGGGAAGCAGCGTCAATTTGCGGCCGAAGCTTTTCGCCTGAAGGAAGGTGACGAGCGAGAGCTCGGAAACGTCGAACTCCATCGCGACCGAGCGGGCGAAGGCGGCAAAGACCACCGGCTCCGGCGCGATGTCGAGCGTCACGCATGACGATGGCACTTGATGCGCGAACAGCGCATGCGTATGCGGGTAATCGCCGATCATGGTCCAGAACTTGCGCGCCTCACAGGCTTGAGGCGCCGCGCTAACGGCCTGGCCGCGGAGGAGCGAAACGATCGCGGGCGAGAGCGCCAGCGCCGTGCCGCCGAATTTCAAGAAATCCCGTCTTGTGGGCATGATCTCCCCCGTCATGAACGTTGCGCAATCTACCACATCTTTTCGCATTCGCGCATCGGCATCGAAGTCGCCCAGATCGAGCCGAGTACATCGTCCGTGTAGGGACCATTTGGCGCCGCAACAGGCCATCAACTCGACGGCGAAACCGGAACCAAGCCCTCGAGTTCCCGTTTCTTCTTGCGAGGGGTAGATGCGGCGCCGCGAAACGCGGAAGCGCGCCGTCTCGCCCCAAACCGTTAAAGGAAGACGTGAGAAGAGGAGATTGCATCATGACTAGACCAAGACTTGCCGTTTTGGCTGCAGTCTTTTTCTCGAGCGTGGCGGTACCCGCGCTCGCCGCCTGGGATCATCTCGGCTCGGTGAACTTCACCGTCCGCGACCGCGACCAGAGCTTCGGCCCCTTGGGCGGCAGCGTCGAAGCGCTCAATCTGATGGCGCGGGATTCGGACGTGGTGTGCCGTGACGTGACCGCGACCTTGGGCAACGGCCAGACCCGTACCGTCTATCAGGGCGTATTGCCGCGCGGACGCGAAGTGATGATCGACCTGCCGGGGGGCGAACGCTTCGTGCGGCGGCTCGACTTCAACTGCCGTTCGGAGTCGGTGCGCGGCTCTGAAGTCGACATCGCGGCAGATATCGGGCGCTTCCGCGCCGAATGGCGGCGCAGCCCCGACTGGGACCGCGTCTGGTCCCGCATGTTCAACTGGACCGATGAGGACCGGCGCTTCAGCGAGAACGACCGCTTCGGCGGCGATCGCTACATCGCCGGCCCGGTCGATACGGCGGGTTGGATCAATCTCGGATCGAGGTCGTTTGAAGGCGCCTTCGACCGCGAGGTTGCCTTCAACTTCGAGCGGCGCGACGTGGGCTCTATCGGTCTTCGTCCCATCAATGACGATGCCCGCTGCGACTCCATAACGACGACCTTCAGCAATGGCGGCTCGCGCACCTTCCGCTTCAATCCGCGCGACGTGCTGCCCGAGGGCCAGATCCACACCATCGATATCCCGGGGCGCGAGGACATCGCGCGGATCGATATGGCGTGCCATGCCGAGCATGGCCGGGAAGTGACCATCCAGGTGCTGGCGAGCAGATAACGCGGACACCCTGAAAACTTCAGGGCCGGGATTTCTCCCGGCCCTGTTTTTGTGTCTCGCTTCCGGCCTTCAGTAACCGGACCTTGGTCCGCTCACCCTGGTGAACTGGCCCAAGCGGCAGACCATGCCGGTCGCGTTGACCTCGAACTCCTGGGTGTTGGCGCAAATCCTGTCGTTGTGGACCATGTGCGTGAATCCGCTGCCCGTGGACATCAAGTCCGGACAGGGCCGCGCCAAGTCATTGCGCCACACTTCACCGTTCTTCATGCGGAAGAGAAGCGTGCGGGCATTCACGGCCTGCGTGCCCACGATGTATTGCGGATCGAGACAGACAGTGTTCGAAGGACCGGCCGGCGCGTTCTGCGCCTGAACCGGGAGCGCGGCGGATAAGAGCAGCGCGGGAATCACGGCCACCGCGCCACAGAGTGCTCTTCTCATTGAAATTGCCTCCAAATTCAGGCGCTCACTCGCGCCGAATATCACGCTTTCCGCGATCCGGAATATATCACAGCCCCGCGACAGCGCTTGCCACTATGTGATAGACGAATCCGTCCGGGAACTATTCCCGGGAGGCAGGATTCCCGGGGCTTTTCGCGTGCCTCGCTTTAAGGGACGCAAGGGCTCAAAGGGCTTCAAAAAGGAAACGCCATGGCTGAACGATTTACACTGAGGGTCAACGGCCAAACCCATACGATCGAGGCCGATCCCGAGATGCCGCTGTTGTATGCGCTGAGAGACGACCTCGGGATGTCCAATCCCCATTTCGGCTGCGGGCTCTCGCAATGCGGCGCTTGCACGGTGCATGTCGATGGCGTCGCGACGCGCTCCTGCGTGACGCCTGTCTCCAAAGCCGCGGGCCATGACGTGGTGACGCTCCAAGGTCTGGGCACGCCCGAAAAGCCGCATCCCTTACAAACCGCCTATGTCGAAGAGCAGGTGCCGCAATGCGGCTACTGCATCAACGGCTGGATCATGACCGCGGCGGCCTTCTTGAATACGCACAAGAAGCCGACCGACGCCCAGATCCGCGAGGCCTTGACCGGGCTGAAATGCCGCTGCGGCACCCACACCGCGATCCTGCGCGCGGTCAAGCGCGCCGCCGAGAAGATGGCGTGAGGAGGCAACCATGAACGCTGAAACGAATCTCTCGCTCTCGCGCCGCGCGCTTCTGCAATCGACGGGCGCGCTCGTCGTTTCCTTCTCGCTCGCCGAAGCCGGCGAAGTGTTGGCCGCCGCGGCCGACAAGAAGCCGCCGCTCGTCCCCACCGAGCTCGACTCCTGGCTCGCGGTTTCCAAGGACGGCATGGTCACGATCTACTTCGGCAAGATGGACGGCGGTCAGGGCACCGATCTAGCAATCGCCCAGATTGTCGCCGAAGAGCTCGACGTGCCGATGAAGAGCGTCACCGTCGTGCAAGGCGATACCCTCTGGACGGTCAATCAGGGCGGCGCCTCGGGCTCGACCGGCGTGCGCTTCGGCGGCGCGGCGTTGCGTGTGGCAGCGGCGGAAGCACGCCGCGTCCTCGTCAACAAGGCAGCCGAGAAATTCGGCGTCGGAGCCGACCAGCTTAAAGTCGCCGACGGCGTCATCTCGGTTGCGAACGATGCGACCAAGAAAGTGAGCTATGCCGAGCTCATCGGCGGGCAATATTTCCACTCCGAGATCGGCTGGAACAAGCAATACGGCAACCCGCTCGCGCTCACCTCGCCCGCAAAGGTGAAGAGCCCGAGCGAATACAAGATTGTGGGCCAATCGCCCAAGCGCTTCGACGTCGAGGGCAAGGTGTTTGGAACGAAGCCCTGGGTCTCCGACATCAAAGTCGACGGCATGCTGCACGGCCGGATGATCCGTCCGCCGATTGCCGGCGCCTCCGTCGTCGCCGTGGATGAGTCGAGCATCGCGGGCATTCCCGGCGCCAAGGTCGTGCGCAAAGGCGATTTCTTGGGCGTCGTCGCGCCCAAGGAGTGGGACGCGATCAAGGCCTCGCGCGATCTGAAAGTGACGTGGTCCCAAGTCGCCGATCCCTTCCCCGACATGGCGCAGCTCTATGACCACATCCGCAAGGCACCGGTGACGAAGAGCGACAAGCAGGAGAAAGGCAACATCGAGGCTCAGTTCGCCAAAGCGGCGAAAATTATCGAAGCCGAATACGAATGGCCGTTCCAGTCGCATGCCAGCATGGGGCCAGGATGCGCGGTCGCCGATGTGAGGGCGGACGGTGTCACGGTATGGACGGGAACGCAGAAGCCGCATTTCGCCGCGCAAGGCGTGGCCGGCGTGCTGGGCGTGCCGGTCGAGAAAGTGCGGGCGATCTGGGTCACGGGCCCAGGCTCCTACGGCCGCAACGATGCAGGCGACGTGACGGTGGATGCCGCCGTCTTGTCGCAAGCCGTCGGCAAGCCGGTGCGCGTCCAATACATGCGCTATGAAGGCCATGGCTGGGATCCCAAGGCACCCGCTTCCGTGCACAAGGGCCGCGCCGCGTTGGACGCGCAAGGTAACGTGCTCGCCATCGACTTCAACTCGAAAGGCTTCTCGCGCCTCGAGACGAATTCGACCGAATCCGATCCCGGCGACACGCTTGGGGGCATGCTCTTGGGCCATAAGGGCGCGCGTACAGCGGCGTTCAATCTTCCTGAGAACATGTACACGTTCGAGAACAAGCGCTTGAGCTGGGAGACGATCGCGGCGCTTCTTCCCGGCGCCTCGCCCCTTCGCACCTCGCATATGCGCGATCCTCTAGGACCGCAGATTACCTTTGCGAGCGAATCCTTCATCGACGAAGTGGCCTATGCGGTCGGCGCCGATCCGGTCGAATTCCGCCTCAAATACCTGACCGAGCCGCGCGACATCGCGGCGATCAAGGCGGTAGCGGAAAAGGCCGGATGGAAACCCGGCAAGGCCGGCGCGCGGCGCACGAGGCGCGGCGACATCGTGACGGGCCGCGGCATCGCTTATACGCAGCGCGGCAACACGATCGTCGCCATCGTCGCCGATGTCGAGGTGAACGAGAGGACGGGCGAGCTGCGCGTGCCCCGCGTCACCGTTGCCCATGACTGCGGGCTGATCATCAATCCCGATGCGCTTCGCCGCGTGGTCGAGGGCAATGTCGTGCAGGGCCTCTCGCGCTCGATATACGAGGAAGTGCAGTTCGACAGGCAGCAGGTGAAGAGCGTCGATTGGCTCACCTACAGGATCGTGGACATCACCGAAGCGCCGACCCAGATCGACGTCGTCCTGTTGAACCATCCCGAGTCGATTCCGACGGGCGCTGGCGAAGCAACGATGCGTCCCTTGGCAGCCGCCATCGGGAACGCGATCTTCGAAGCGACGGGCACGCGGGTGCGCCGCGCGCCCTTGAACCCGCAGCACATCAAGGCGTCCACCGTTTAAGGACGCTCGCAACACCAACAAAACGGCCCGGTTTCCGGGCCGTTTTGCTTTGGCGCAACTCCAATCGACTTCAAGCGTTACCTCGGCCGCGCTATCCGGACGAAGATCATGGACAAGAACGTCCTCTACGCGATCATTGGGGTGCTGGCGGTTGCCGTCGTGGTGCTGGGGCTCGCCTTTCAGCACGAGCGCGAGAAGTCGAGCGGGTTCAGCATTGAGGCGACCAAGAACGGCATCTCGATTGAGGGCAAGAGCCGTTAGCCGGAGAGCGCCTGGCTCCAATAGTCTGTTGGTCGATTTTCGAGGGCCTTCGCTAACACCGCGGGATTGAACGACTTTCCATTAGTTTGTTGGTCTAACCGCGATGGGCGGTCCGAAAACGAACTGGTGTATCCACCAGTTCGCTCGAATTTTTTTCCGCCCAGCTCACCTCTGCGTCACAAGAGCAAACGCCCGCGAGCGCTGTTTTGCAGTATGCAATATTTTCTACATCGTTTTCGAAACGACGTCAAGTCGCGCAATATCGCGCGCGCGCACTTGGTGGCCCGGTCAAGCCGGGCCATGACACAATGGGGTCAGCGCTTCACCGCCGCGCGGAACGCTCCGGGAATCGGCCTATTTCGGTTTAGAGCGATCCTCGTTCCACTTGAGATCGCCCTCAAGCTCTTCGGCCATCTTGTCCCACTTCTCGGCACTCAAAAGATACGACTCGCGAAGCGCGCCAATCGCCTTTTCCGCTTCATTGCGCGCGTCCTGAGCCAAAGCGCGATAGCGCTTAGCCCGTGCGTGCGGCGGCAGGTAAGGGAAGTCCGACAAGGTGCGCCATCTCTCCCCGCGACCTTTCCCCTCAAAGATCGCTCCGGCGACGAAGTAAGAAAGTCTAACTTGAGCAAAATTCCGCGCGCAAGATGGAAAGCGTGATAGCGGATCGAGCGCCGCGCGCTAGTGCTTCAGCGCCGCGGTCAATCGCTGCATCAGGGGATTGGCCCGCGCATAGACATAATCCGCAGGCTCGACGGCGACGGGCGCATCCAGGCCTTCGCCGCGGAAGAACGCGACCACATCGCTCAAGCGATCGCGTGGGCAAAGGAGCGTGCTGCCGCCCTTCTTGCCGTCGGAGAGTGCGAGGATCGTAGAACCTGTCTTCTTCTCGAGAGCCGCGACGATCTTGTTCGCCTTCTTGGGCAATTGCGCGCGCAGCACGTAAGAGCCACGTGCGAGCTCGCGCGCGGCAATCCGCGCGGTCAAGCGTTCAGCGGCGGAGAGAGAGTCCTTGCCCCACTTGGCCGCGAGCGACGCCGCGAGCTGGGCCTGGCTCCTTAAGATCACGCCGTCATCGAGCACGCGAAGATTGTTCGCGGCCAAAGTGGCACCGGTCGTCGTGATGTCGACGACGGCTTCCGCGAGACCCGCCGCGGGTGCCCCTTCGGTCGCGCCCGTGCTCTCGACGATGCGATAGTCGGCAATGCCGTGCGCGGCGAAGAAGTCCCGCGTCAGCGCGAGATATTTCGTCGCGACGCGCAGGCGGCGGTGATGGCGCACGTGGAATGCGGTGCAGACGTCGTCGAGGTCCGCCATGGTCGCGACATCGATCCAGGCGCGCGGCACGGCGACGACGACATCGGCGAACCCTAGCCCCAAGGGCTGCAAGAGCGCGATCTTCTCTTCCGCATCGGGCACGGATTCGCGGATCAGGTCCTCCCCCGTGATGCCGAGATGCACTTCGCCCGCTTCGAGGGCGAATGCGATCTCGCCGGACGACATCAGCTTCACTTCGATACCGGGCTGGCCGTCAAGCTTGGCGCGATAATCGCGTGCGCCCGCGGCCTGCTTGATCGCCATGCCGGCATCGGCAAGATAATCCGCGACCTGCTCCTGGAGCCGGCCTTTGGAGGGGATCGCGAGCACGAGCGCGTTGGTCATCGTGCCGCCCGCTTCTTCTTTGCCGCCAGCACGCGCTCGCCGCGGATGGCGCAGCCGACCGCCGGCACGTCGCGCTTGGCGCCCAAGGCCCTCAAGAGATTGTCGTAGCGGCCGCCGCCCGCGACTTGCACCGCGCCTTCGGCGTCCTCCGACCAGAGCTCGAAGACGAAGCCCGTATAGTATTCCATGTTGCGGCCGAACCGCGCCGCGAAGCTGACTTTGGTTTCGTCGAGCTTAAGTTTCGTCAGCGCCGCGATGCGCGCTTCCATCAGCTTCAAGGGCTCTTCGAGCGCACGCTCTTTTTTCACCAGCGCGCGGATTTGGGCGATGGATTTCTTGGCCGGGCCCGAGACGGAGAGCACGCGCTCGATGAGCGCGACCGCGCGCTTGTCGAGCTTCAAGGCCGCGGCTTCGGCCGCCTGCTCCATCAGCCGCTCGACGATCTCCTCGCGCGTGCGTCCGCCGGTCGGCACGCTCCCCAAGTAATCCATGAGCCCTGAGAGCGCCGCGCGGGCTTCCGCCTCGTCCGCGGTCGCGAGATGGGAGAGATAGCGCTGGGCTGGCACCGGCGCTCCGTTCGAGAGCCGCGACAAGAGCTCGCGGAAATAATCGGGCCGCCAGAAGTGGCGCTTCAAGCGCCCGCGCCATTGAGGCGGGATGTCGAGCGCATCCACGAGTGCCCCAAAGAGCGACAGCTCGCCGAGCTTGATCGAGAAGTCTTCAAGCCCCGCCGCGCGTACGCCTTCGACTGCGAGATTCAAGACCTCGACGTCGGCAGAGGCGCGGTCGGCGACGCCCAAGCACTCGACGCCCGTTTGCAAGAATTGGCTCGGGCGGTTGGGCTCGTTCGGCTGAAAGCGGAAGGCGGGCCCATGATAGGCAAGCCGCGCCGGAAATTTCGCCGCACCTGCAAGATGCATGCGGCAGACGGGCACGGTGAGATCGGGGCGCAGGCAAAGCTCGTCGCCCGATGGATCGGTGAGCACGAAAGTGCGGCGGCGGATCTCCTCGCCCGAGCGGTCGAGGAAGGCGTCGGCCGGCTGAAGGATCGGCGGTTCAACGCGGATGTAAGAGCGCGCGGCGAAGACGCCCAAGATTTTCGCGGTCTGCTCGTCGAGCTTTGCCAACGTCGCCGCGTCGTATTGCGGAAAGCCGGTCATGATCGGCCCGCAAGCATGGCGCGCACAGATTGGATAAGCTCGGCGCGCTTGACCGACTGTTGCGCCGGACGGTCTTTGACCCAGGCCGCGCGCGATTCGGTCGATTTCGCGAGCTCGGCACCCAAGGCGAGATCCTTGAGCGTCACCTCGCCCTTGGCGCGTTCGTCCGCGCCCTCGATGACCGCTATCGCGGCCCCGCGCCGGTCTGCGTATTTGAGCTGCGCCTTCATGCCGGATTCGCCGACATAGGCCTCGGCACGGATGCCGGCGGCCCGCAGCTCGGCCGCGAGGCGGAAGCTCTCGGCGATTGCGGCCTTATCCAGCACCAGCACGACGACGAGCGGAGCGATCGCGAAGGCTTCGGCACCCGCGCGGGCTTTCAAGGCAGACAAGAGCCGGCTCACGCCGACCGAGATGCCCGATGCTGGAACCGCCTGCCCCGTAAAGCGGGCGATCAAGTCATCATAGCGCCCGCCGCCCCCGACGGAGCCGAAGACGACGGTCTCGCCTTCTTCGTTCGCGACCGGGAAGGTGAGCTGCGCCTCGAACACGGCTCCGGTGTAATAGTCGAGGCCGCGAATGATGCCGGTGTCGATCCGCACGCGCTCCTCGCCATAGCCGCAACCGGCGAGAGTCGCTTGAATGTCGCGCAGCTCTTTCACCCCAGCCGTACCTGTCTCGGTTCCCTTGACGATCTCTTCGACGCCGCCAAGCGCATCCCCGGCTTGAACGCGGTCGGTTTGGAGGAGCGCTAGAATCCGCGACGACTGTTCGGCATTCAGCCCCGCACCCGGCGTGAAGTCGCCGGACTCGTCCTTGCGCCCGGCGCACAAGAGTAAGCGAACGCCGTTCGCGCCCAGGCGGTCGAACTTGTCCATAGCGCGCAAGACCGTGCCGCGCTTGGACGCCTCGACCTGGGCCGATGCAAGCACGCCGTCCAACACCTTCCGGCTGTTGATCTTGACCACATAGTCGCCGCGCTTGAGGCCAAGTGCTTCGAGCGTGTCGGCGAACATCATCAGGAGCTCGGCGTCGGCCGCGGGCGAGGCGGAGCCGACCGTGTCCGCATCGAACTGGGTGAACTCGCGATAGCGGCCAGGCCCCGGCTTCTCGTTGCGCCAGACGGTGCCGACCTGATAGCGGCGGAAGGGTTTGCTGAGATTCTGGAAGTTCTCGGCCACATAGCGCGCCAGAGGCGCCGTCAAGTCGTAGCGCAGCGACAGCCACTGCGAGTCGTCGTCCTCGAGCGAGAACACGCCCTCGTTCGGGCGGTCGGAATCGGGCAGGAACTTGCCGAGCGCATCGGAATATTCCAGCGCCGGCGTCTCGAGCGCCGCGAAGCCATAGGACTCGTAGACGCGGCGGATGGTGTCGAGCATCCGCCGCTCGGCCGCGATCTCGGATTCGTCGCGATCGCGGAACCCGCGCGCCAGCCTCGCCTTCGGACGGAAGCCCTGCTCTTTCATGACACTGAACAACACCGCTCAAAAAGCGGGGTCTCTGTAGCGGCTAGAGGGGGACCCTGCAAGAAAGCACGGCGTTAAGGATTCCAGGGGCACGGGCCACAAAGCGATTTAAGGCCGCAGATCAGAACCTTAACGGTATCCTGGGTCGCGATAGACTTCCTTGCCGCCGACATAGGTGGCGAGCGCTTTCATGTTCTGGATCTTGTCGACCGGCGCGGCCAGGAAGTCGTCGCTCAAGACCGCGAAATCGGCGAGCTTTCCGACCTCGATCGAGCCGCGGTGGTCTTCCTCGCCGATGAGCTTGGCGAAATTGATGGTGTCGAGCTTGAGCAGCAAGGTGCGCGAGGCAATCTTCTGGTCCGCGCCATAGACGCCGTCGGAGATCGTGTCGCGGCTGGCGAAGTGATAGAGCTCCCAGAACGGATTGAACGGAATGACCGGTGAATCCGTGCCTCCGGCCACCAAGAGGCCGGCGTCGATATAGGCTTTCACCGGCGTCACTTCGCTCGCGAGGTCCATGCCCCAATATTTCTTCAGGACCGGCGCGGCCAAATACAAATGGTCTTGCGCCGAGACCATCAGACCCAAGTTCTTCATGCGCTGGATGAGGTCGGGGCGCGCGATGAAGGCGTGTTCGATCGCCCAGCGTTTGCCGATGAGCCGCTCATCCGCATTCGCGAGCTCGTAGGCTTTGAGGACTTGCTCAACCGCTGCGTCGCCCACCGCATGGGTGGTCGCGCGCCAGCCCTTGCGATTGATTTCCTTCACCACCTCGTTGTACTGGGCCGGCGGCACCGTGGTCAGCCCGGAATATTTTCCGCCTTCGCCATAGGGCTCCTTGTAGGGGCGAGAGATGTGGCCGCCTTCGAAGCCGCCGTCGACGCCTAGCTTGATCCCGCCGATGCGGACGAAGTCATCGCCCTCGTCTTGGCGTACGCCCCAACGCGCGATCTCCTTGTCCACCTGCTCCGCGGTTCGGAAACCAAAGCCCGGCATATAGACGGTGTAGCGAACGGTGAGCGTGTGATCGGCGTCGGCCTGCCGCCACAGCTTCAACGCCTCCAGCATGTCCCCCTTGTAGCTGCCGGGGATGCGCACCGCCGTAATTCCATAGCGGTTGAGCGCCTCTTGGGTGGCGATGATGCCTTCCATGTTGAGCTGCCGTTGCGGTGGCAGTTTCACGAGAGGCTTCGCGTTGTCGAACAGCTCGCCCGTGAGCTCGCCGTCGGGACCGCGGCTGATCTGGCCGCCTTGAGGAACCGGCGTGTCCTTGCCGATGTTGAATTTCTTGAGCGCGGCTGAGTTCAAAATGTAGGAATGCCCGCCTCTGACGAGGACGACAGGATTGTTGGGCGCCGCCTGGTCCAGCTCTTTGGCGAGCGGCAAGCGTTGCTCTTTGAGCTGAGCTTCGTGCCAGTCGGAGTTCGACACCAAGAGGATGCCCGGCTGCGCTTGGGCGGCCGCGTTGGCGACGGTCGTCAAAAGTTCCGCGAGCGAGCGAACGTGGGAGAGGTCGATACCTGTTCCGCCACCCTCGTTGTGGAAATGGTCGTCGGTCAAGCCCGGACTGACGAAATGACCGCGCAGGTCCACGACCTTCGTGCTCGCGCCGATGTACTTCCGGATATCCGACGTGGTTCCGGCAGCGACAAAGCGATCGCCGCGGATGGCGAAGCCTTCCACGACGGTGTCCTTCGCGTCGGCCGTGTAGACTTTTCCGTTAATAAAGACGGCGTCGGCGGGGCCCGCAGGCAAAGGAGCTGCTTGCGGACTGCCAGAAGCGAGGCAAGCCAACAGGCACGCCATTGCGCCGCCGACGAGCCCGTGTCGCCTGATCATAGAGCGCCTCTCCGCTAAAATCCGCCGCGATGTGGCCCGAGGTGGGCTTCGAGATGGTACAGCTGGTTGGCCTCGAACCAACGACCTTCGGATCCACAATCCGACGCTCTAGCCAACTGAGCTACAGCTGCACGTCTGACCTTTGAGGGAGGCGAAACTAGGAGGCCGATTCGCCAAATGCAAGCGCCTCGCCACTTGCCGGAAGGCTCGGTTTCGGTGTCAAACGGCCGCGGATAGGACCGTTCGAATGCGCGTTTTACCACTCGTGATCGGAGGCGTTCTCGCCGGCGGGCTCGCGCTCGGCGCGGCGATGGTCTTCTCGGGCAGCGGCGCAAGCGACAGCGCGCCCACGCTCTTCGAGTGGGAGGATTATGCCAAAGCGCCTTTCCTCGCCGAGTACGAGCGCGCATACAACGAAAAGCCCAAGACCTCGATCTTCGCCGACGAAGACGAGGCGTTCGCGAAGCTCCGTGCCGGCTTCAAGCCTGACGTCATGGGGCCCTGCTATTACGAGTTCCCGCGCTGGCAGGAGGCAGGCCTTCTCCAGCCGATCGACACCGGCAAGCTCAAGAACTGGGAGAAGCTCTCGCCGTCCTTGCGCGAGCTTCCGGGCCTTGTCGCGGGCGAAGGCAAGGTCTGGTTCGTGCCCCATTACTGGGGCAACACCTCCATCACCTACCGCACCGACTTGGCGCCGGAATATGTCGGGCACGAGTCCTGGAACATCCTGTTCGATCCCAAATACAAGGGCCGGGTCGCGGTCTTGGAAGGCGTCGACGACACGGTTCCCTTCATCGCCAAGATGATCGGCATCGACGCCTACAACATGAGCGACGCCGACTGGGAGCGGGTGAAAGCGAAGCTCAAAGAGGTGATCGCTCAGGTACGTTTCGTCTCGAGCGACGAGACCTCCCTTGCGCAGGGCCTCGCGTCGGGCGAGCTCGTCGCGGCGATGAGCTGGCGAGTCACCTTCCGCACCTTGCAATCCCAGGGAAAGCCGGTCGCCTACATGAACCCGCCGGGCGGCATCTTCACCTATGTCTGTGGGCTCACGGTGGCGAAGGGCACGGCGAATTACGACAAGTCGCTTGCGCTCTTGGATTCCGAGATCGGGGATGACGCGGCCGACGTCATGGTGCGCACCATCGGCGACGGACCGGCCAATGTCGAGCAGCTCATGAAAGAGCCCGATTCGGTGTTCCAGAGCTTGGGCATTCCCCGCGACATCGAGGCGTTCTTGAAGAGCGGCACGTTTCAGCGGCGCTTGAAAAACAAGGACGCGATCGTGAATGCCTGGAGCGAAATCCGCGCCGGGTTGTGAGGGGCGGCTTCTCCCCTCGAGCAAATGACAACCTAACGCGCATGTAAAAACGGGGACGGTGTTGCCACCGTCCCCGTTGATCAGGTCTGCCGCCCAATCGCGGGCGGATATTCTTGCAGGTTCTAAAGAACGCCGCGCTTGTGCTCGCCGAGCACAACGCGCTTTGGTGCGAAAGCCTGCTTCAACACCGAGAACGCCTTGCGTGGATCAGTGTTGCCGCACATGAAGATGTCGAAAGCGGCGTAGCCGCGTTCGGGCCATGTGTGCACGCTGATATGGCTTTCCGCCAATACAGCGACACCGGAAACGCCCCCACCAGGCGTAAAGGTATGCAGGTGGATGTGCAAAAGGGTCGCCCCCGCTGCTTCCACTGCATCGATCATTGCCTGCTCAATGCGATCCTTGTCGTCGAGGCCTTCGGCCTCCCAAAGATCGATGATCAGGTGACTGCCCGCAAAGGTCACTCCGTTTTTGGTGATGAAGTGATCTTTGCTGTCCGCATCCCCTCCGGGAATAGGAACCGGGACGGTCCTCGCCGGAACGCGGACGTTCAACGCCCTTGCTCCTTTGATCGCCGTCACACCGTGTTCGAGTCGAGCCATCCTGGCACCTACCCTTCCAAAGGTGTTGACACCAAAGCGCGTCATCTCTGCCTGCCGCGCCAACCCAAGAAGAAAGCGGCGGGCGGAAGTGAAATTCCGCAGCGCGCCGCTTTGCTCCAGACAACCGGAGCGAGTCGAAATATAGGACCGCTGCCCTACAGCGCAAGAAATTTTTTGCCTGCGCCGAAAATTCTCTACGCTCGAAACTGTGTACGGAAAGTTAGCGGCGCGTCTTCGCGCTCCTCGCCGACACCGTCTCGCTCCTGCCGACGCTTCGTCTCGCTCGAGCCGACTCTCATCCGTGCGCGACGCTGTTCAGGCGGTAGACAGCTTGGCGAGGACGCCCTATAGGCGCGCGAGACGGCTAGAGAGCGAGGCGAAAACGTGTCGACTTTAGAAGCGGAAATGTTCCGGGAGCGGCTTCACAAGGGCTACGCGCAGAGCATGGAACTCACGAGAGTGGTTGCCGAGGAAAAGAGCCGTTACCAACTGATTAAGATCTTCGACACGGTCGCCAACGGGCGCGTCATGGTGCTCGACGACATCGTCCAGATCACCTCCAGAGACGAATCCGCCTACGCCGAGATGCTCACCCATCTCCCCTTGCTCGAGCACGGTAGGGCCTCCTCTGTCATGATCGTCGGCGGCGGCGACCTCTCGATCGCGGACGAGGCCCTGAAGCACAGGAGCGTAAAGGAGGTCGTGCTCGTCGACATCGACGACCGCGTGGTCGAGCTTTGCCGCGAGCATTTCGGCGTCATCAACGCCAAAGCGTTCAAGGATAGAAGGCTCAAAATCGAGATCGCGGACGCGTTCGAATATCTGGGAAGGCCGGAGGCGAAAGCGCGCTTCGATCTCATCGTCGCCGACCGGCCGGATCCCGTCGGACCCGGTAAGGCACTGTTCGGAGACACGTTTTACGAACGCGTCAACCGCGCGCTGAAGCCAAAAGGCTTCGCCACGTTCCAGACCGGCGTGCCGTTCTATCAGCCGTGGGAGATCACCGAGGCGCTCCAAGAGCTCGCGCACTACTTCCCGCAATCCGGACTCTATTTGACGGTGGTGCCGAGCTATGTCGGCGGCTTCATGGCGCTCTCCTGGGCGGGCGCGAGCGCGCGGCTAGGCACGCCGCAAGGAATCAGCAAAGCGCGCGCCCGTTTCAAGAAGACGAAGCTTAAGACCGATTATTACAACCCCGACATACACGCTGCAGCGTTTGCCTTTCCCGAATGGGTCAAGCGGCTCGTGCCGAAGAAGCGGCGCTAGAACCAAGCTTGTCATGCCCGGCGAGGCGCGCACTTGCGCGCCGAGGGAAGGGCACCCAGACTCTCCTGGGTCCCCTTCCCTCACGCGACCCTTCGGCTCGCGTTCGCCGGGGATGACAATTTGGTTTACGGCGGAGTGGTCGCGATCACCTGCCACAGGCGGCGGGCGGCGTCCTCGGGCGGCGCCTGATTCGCGCCGCCGCTGACGAGGAGGTTCGCGTCGCGCATGCGCTCGATCGGGATGCGACCCACGAGCGGCGTGAGCGCGGCGATCAGGCGCGCATCTTCGCTCCGCTTGGGTGAGACGAGGAGCACCGCGTCATAGGGCGGGATCGCACCCTTGGGATCGGCAAGCGTCATGAGATCGTACTTTGCGATCTCACCGTCGCTCGAGAAGGCAGTGATAACATCGACGGAGCCATCGACCACCGCCTGGTACATGAAGGTGGGCTGCATCTGCCGCTCCTCGCGGAAGGCGAGCCCGTAGGCGGCTCTTAAGCTGCGCCACTCCGGACGGCTGAAGATCTCGTAATCGCCACCGACGGCCAACTTGGGGGCGCTCGCGGCCAAATCTTCCACGCTTCTAATTCCTAGCGCGGCCGCCCTGTCGCGCCGCATGGCGAGCACATAGGCATTCTCGAAGCCGAGCGTGCCCAGAACCTTCACCCGATAGTTCTCCCCGAGCCAGTCGCTCATCTCGCGCGTGAGCGCGTCGCGCTTGGGCGCGTCCGACCGGTGCATGGTGTTGGTCCAGATCGTCCCGCTGTAGTCGACATAGGCGTCGATGTCGCCGCTAATGAGCGCGTTGAAGATCACCGCCGAGCCGAGATTGCTCCGCGTGGTGGCCGAGAGTCCGGCCGCTTCGAGACGCTGCGAGAGGAGAGCGGCGAGCACATACTGTTCCGGGAAGCCCTTGGCGCCGACGACGTAGCCGGCTCCTGACCGCGTCCACTCGCCGAGACCACCGGCCAAGACAAGAAGCACAAGCCCAGCCGCGCCGGCGGCAAGCGCTTTTACCCGCTCGCGCTTGGTGAGGAGGCGTTCCAAGAGCGCCAGCAGCTGGTCGACGGCAAGCGCCAAGAGTGCAGCCGCGACGCAGCCAAAGACGACGAAGACCCAGTTTTGCGTCTGGAGCCCGGTGAAGATGTAATTGCCCAAGCTCGTCTGCCCGACGGGCGTGGACAAGGTGGCCGTGCCGATCACCCAAACCGAGGCTGTTCTCAAGCCCGCCATGATGACGGGAAGCGCCAAGGGCAGCTCGACGCGCGCGAGCGACTGCCTTGCCGTCATGCCGACGCCCAAGGCTGCTTCCTTCACCGCAGCATCGACGCCGATGAGGCCGGTGACCGTGTTCCGTAAGATCGGCAGCATGCTGTAGAGCGCCAGCGCCAAGAGCGAAGGCAAGAAGCCGAGCGCCGAGAACTGCGCGCCGAAGGCGGCTTTGGTCAAAGCCGAGAGCGCCAGCAGCAGCGGATAGAAGAGCGCCAAGAGAGCGAGGCTCGGGATCGTCTGGATGACGCTCGCCGCTCCCAAGAGGAGCCCGCGCAGCCGCGGCGAACCGATGCTCATCACCGCGAGTGGCAGGCTGAGCCCGAACCCCAAGAGGAGCGCAGACAAGCTCAGCGCGACATGGGCGCTCAAATATTCCGGTAGCCGCGCCCAGGCCTCCGTGACGCGGGGATCGAGACTCATGAACGAACCTCGGCGCTGAGCGCGCGCACGCGCTCCGCCTGCCGGCGCGGCATCGCCATCAGTTCCTTGACGTAAGCCTCTCTTGGCGCCGCAAGGAGTGACTGCGGCGTGCCCTCTTCAACAATCCGCCCGCTATCGAGCACCGCGATACGGTCGGCGAGGAGGACGGCCTCCATGACGTCGTGGGTGACGAGGACGGTGGTGAGCCTCAAGCCATCGTGGAGGGCGCGATAGTCGCTCGAGAGCGCGTCGCGGGTGATGGGGTCGACCGCACCGAAGGGCTCGACCATCAGCATGATCTTGGGCGAGGCGGCGAGCGCGCGGGCGACGCCGACGCGCTGGCTCTGACCGCCCGAAAGCGTCGCGGGAAGCCGCGTGGCGATGTCGAGCGGGAGCCGGACCAGTTCCAAGAGTTCGGCGACGCGTCTTTGAATGGCCGCCTTGTCCCAGCCCAGCAGGCTCAAGGTGATGCCGGTATTCTCGGCGACCGTCATATGGGGGAAGAGTCCCACGCCCTGGAAGACATAACCGATGCGCCGGCGAAGCGCGGTCGCATCGCCTTCACCGACATCCTGCCCGCCGACGAGGACCCGGCCTTTGGTTGGCTCGACGAGGCGGTTGACGAGCTTCAGGAGCGTCGTCTTGCCCGAACCCGACGTGCCCACGAGAGCCAAGAACTCGCCGGCCGCAACGCGGAGCGAGATGCCTTTGAGCACGAAGCTCGCACCCTCGTAGGATTTCCACGCCTCGAGAATCTCGATGGCGGGCGGATCAGATCCCATGGCGCTCCTGCACCCTGGCCCTTGCGGGACAATCGCATATGACTTTCATTTGTGGAGCCGCGCAAGTTTCAGCGTCACCACACCGAACGCGGCAGAAGAATCGCATATAGCTCGCGAGCATTGTGATCCCCCCTCTCCCTAGCCCTCTCCCCCTGCGGGGGGGAGGGGATTCGACTCTCAAATTCCCCTCGCCCCCCTAAGGGGGAGAGGTCGCGAGGGATGGAGCGAAGCGACATCCGGAGCGGGAGAGGGGGAGCTTCGCGAACTCACAACCGCAATCACGACCCTGGCCCGTCCTCGGCACACGCCGAGCCACTTGCGGGGCTTGATTAGCGCCGCCACAGTCGGGAGCGAAGGGAACCGGTTCGCGAGAGTCGGGGGAGGCTGGGATTTGAAAACCGCGGTTGCGGGCATGACCCGATTGGAGCGCGTCTTTCAGCGCTCTGAGACCGGATCCGCGCTCGCGCTCCTCTCGCCTTCCTTGATCGTGCTCGTCGTCACCCTCGCCACCCCCATGGCGCTTCTCGTGCTCTACAGCCTCTGGACCCAGAACGGGCTTAGCCTCGATACGCACCCCACGCTCGCTCAATACGAGGTGGTGTTCGGCCGGGCCGGTTATCTCGCGCTGTTCGTCCGCTCGATCGCGATCTCGTCGCTGGTGACGCTCGTCACCGTCGCGCTTGCCTATCCAATGGCCTATTTCGTCGCCTTCCATGTGAAGCGCGCGAAGTTCGTCTGGCTCATCCTTTTGAACGTTCCGTTCTGGACGAGCTATCTCCTGCGCGTCTTCGCCTGGAAGGTGATCTTAGGCTTCGACGGCGTGATCAATTCCGGGCTTATCAAGCTCGGACTGATCGAGAAGCCGCTCGCGTTCCTCCTCTACAATCCGACCGCGGTGGTGGTGACGCTGGCGCACGCCTATGCCGCCTTCGCGATCCTTCCGATCTATGTCTCGCTCGAGAAGATCGACCGTTCCTATCTCGAGGCGGCAGCTGATCTCGGCGACGGGCCGGTGAGACGCTTTATGCGCATCACGCTCCCCTTGTCGCTTCCGGGCATCATCGGCGCCGCGGTGCTCATTTTCGTGCCGACGACGGGGGACTACGTCACGCCGACGCTCGTCGGCGGTTCGGACGGGGTGATGATCGCCAATCTCATTCAGGTGCAGTTCGGCCGCGTCAACAACTGGCCCTTGGGCGCGGCGATGAGCATCGCCAGCATGGCAGCCGTGGGCGTGCTCGCCGCCCTCGTCGTGCAGGCGGCGCGCGCAAGCGTCGCGAGAATCCGATGAAGCGGGCGGAGCCGTTTGATGAAGGCGTGAGGGGATTACGCGTCTACGCCTTCCTCTATCTCGCCTTCCTCTACATTCCCGTGCTGCTGCTCCCCCTTTTTTCCTTCAACAACTCGCTCTTCATTGCCTTCCCGCTCACCGGCTTCACCACGCGCTGGTACGCCGAGATGGCTGCGGATTCCGAGATGCACGCAGCTCTTTTGAACACGCTCAAAGTGGGCACGCTCGCCTCGCTCTCCTCCACCATCCTCGGGCTCTTGGCCGCCAAGGCGCTGGCCCGTGGCGGTTTGAAGGGCGCAAGCGCGTTCATCGGGCTCACCAGTTTGCCGCTCTTCATCCCCGAGATCGTGCTCGGGATTTCGCTTTTGGTCCTCGTCACCGCGATGGGCATCGGGCTGTCGCTCTTGAGCGTCGCCATCGGCCATCTCCTCGTCTGCCTGCCCTTCGCGATCGCGGTGCTGTTGTCGCGGCTCGAAGGCTTCGATGCTTCTCTGGAAGAAGCCTCGCGCGACTTGGGCGAGAATGGCTGGATGACGTTCTGGCGCGTGACCTTCCCGCTCGTGCTGCCCGGCATCGTCTCGAGCCTGCTTTTGACCTTCATCGTCTCCTTCGACGATTTCATGATCGCGTTCTTCCTCTGCGGCACCGATACGACGCTCCCCGTCTACATTTTCGGGGAGCTGAGATTCCCCAACAAATTGCCGGGCGTACTGGCGCTGGGTTCGACGATTCTCCTCGTCTCAGGCGGACTCGTGTTCGTCGCCGAATGGGTGCGCCATGCGGGCGTGCGGCTCAAGCCCCACCGGATCATCGGGCGCTGAATGAGCGGCGAGAATTTCTTGAGTGTTCAGAACGTCTCGAAGCGCTTCGGCACTACGCTTGCGGTCGATCGCATCTCGCTTCAAATCGGGAAAGGCGAGTTCTTCTCGCTTCTAGGCCCGTCTGGCTGCGGCAAGACCACGCTCCTGCGCATGATCGGCGGATTTTCATTTCCCGACGAAGGCTCGATCGCGATCGAGGGCGCGGACGTGACTTGGCTGCCGCCAAACGAGCGGCCGACCAATATGGTGTTCCAATCCTATGCGATCTTTCCGCACCTGAACGTGCACGACAACATCGGCTACGGCTTGCGCAGCGAGGGCGTGCCGCAAGCGGAACGCGACGCGCGGATCAAGGACGTGCTTCGACTGATCAAGCTCGAAGGCTATGGCGAGCGCCGCGCGCAGGAGCTTTCGGGCGGCGAGCGTCAGCGCGTGGCGTTGGCGCGTGCGCTCATCAAGCGGCCCAAGGTGCTGTTGTTGGACGAGCCCTTGGGCGCGCTCGACAAGCGCCTGCGCGAAGCGATGCAGGTGGAATTGAGGGAGCTTCAGCGCGAATTGAAGATCACCTTCGTCTTCGTCACCCATGATCAAGAAGAAGCGCTCTTCCTTTCCGATCGGATCGCGGTGATGGAGAAGGGCCGCATCCTCCAGATCGCCGATCCCAAGACGCTTTACGAGCAACCCAACTCGCGAAAAGTGGCCGAGTTCATCGGCACGATGAACGTGTTCGAGGCGCGCGTGACCGGAATCAAAGCGGGCAACGCGAGGCTCGCTTCGCCCGTGCTCGGCGAATTCACGGCGCCGCTTCGGGCGGGCGTTAACGCGGCCGCCGGCACGACGCTATTGGCCGCGATCAGGCCGGAGAAATTCTCGCTCTCCCGCGAGATGAGCCCGCGCGCGATCAAAGGTCGGATCGCGGCCATCGCGTATCTGGGCGACCGCGATCAGTTCCGCGTCATGGCCGGAGGCTCCACGCTGACGGTGTCGGCACACAATCTCGGCGGCGCGAACAGCGCACTTTGCGTCGGCGATGCCGTCTACCTGTCATGCGCGCCGGATGCGGTCGTGCTGCTGAACCAGGATTGAGACGAATAGGTCCCGACCTTTTTGTGGACGGAATTTACTTGTGATCCGGGAGAAAATCGAATCGCGTTACGGGTGAGCCATGACCTTGGTTCCCCAATACGATCCTCCGGCCATCGCTTGGCGCCGCCAGCGACCGCTCGACGTGAAACCTATCCAGGGAGGATGGAGCGGCTATGCCTCCAGGCACCGTGCCAAGCGCTGCCGGCTACTCGCCGAGCAAGCGGAAAAGCTCGCGGCCGAGGCCGATACCGAGCTGAAATTCGTTTATCTCGACCTTACGCGCGAATTGCTGGTCTTGATCGAAGATCTCGAAGAAGCGGCTTAAGACAGACGAAATAGAGTCAGGCACCTTCTCCTTCAGCTAAAC
>DASQHF010000108.1:0-13774 GCA_035632215.1 Micropepsaceae bacterium
AGCACGGCGTTGACGAAACCGGGTTCGTCGCCATCGAAGAAATCGCGCGCGAGCTCGACATATTCGTCGATCACGACCTTGGCCGGCACGTCGCGCCGCGCGACGAGCTCATAGGCTCCGGCGCGAAGCAGCGCCCGCAGGCTTGAGTCGATCCGCCCAAGAGTCCAGCCCGAGGCAAGCGCGCGCGCAATCGAACGGTCGATCTCGACCTGATGCTTCAAGACACCGTGCACGACATCGGCGAAGAAGGAATTGTCGTGAGAGGACGCCGAACCCGACTCCGCGTCGCGGCCGAAGCGATGCTCGATGAATTCCTCGATCACCTCGTCGGGCGCGCCAGCCGTGATCTCGAGCTGATAAAGCGCCTGGAGCGCCGCAAGACGGGACGCGCTCCGCTCGGTCTGAAAACGCGAGGCCGACTCCTGCTTCGGTTCCTGCGGATTGGCCGTCATGGCATGGACTCGAAGCGTTCCTTCAGTTTCAACAACGCAAGACAGGCACGCGCGGCGTCGCCACCCTTATCGAGCTCGTCGCGGCGCGCGCGATGAAGCGCCTGCTCCTCGTCTTCGCAGGTCAAGATGCCGTTACCGATGCAGAGCCCCTGCTGCACCATCAGGTCCATCAAGCCGCGGGCGGAT
Source organism: Micropepsaceae bacterium (assembly GCA_035632215.1). Lineage (GTDB taxonomy): Bacteria > Pseudomonadota > Alphaproteobacteria > Micropepsales > Micropepsaceae > CAIYRG01. The sequence continues at coordinate 639 of DASQHF010000108.1, forward strand.
TCATTCGCGACGATCTCGAAATGATAGGTCTCGCCGCGGATGACGCAGCCAAGCGCCACGAAACCGTCGTAATGCTCGGCCGCGAGCCGGATCGCGCCCGGAATCTCCAAGGCGCCCGTGACCGTAACGCGGTCGCTGGCAACACTCGCTACGTCCAAGGCTCGGATCGCGCCTTCGTAGAGGGCATCCGAGATGTGCGGATAGAAGCGGGCTTCCACGATCAGCACGCGCATCACGTCACCTTGCGCGGCGCGATCGGCCGTGTTTCGGCGATCTGCAATCCATAGCCCTCGAGCGCGACCACACGCCGGCCGGGAGTGTTCGTCAGCAGCACCATGCTTTCGACGCCAAGATCGATGAGGATCTGCGCACCGACCCCGTACTCCTTGAGCCGCGAGTCGTGATCGGGCGGCGCCGTCTTGGTCGAAGCGGCGAGAACCTCGGAGACAGGCGCAATGCGATTGCGCCGGATGAGCACGATCACGCCCCTGCCCTCCTGGCCGATCATCCGCATGGACTCGCCCAGGATGTCGCCCTGCCCCCATTTGGCGGCAAGCGTATCGTCGAAGAGATTGTAGGCGTGCATGCGAACGAGCGGCGGAGCTGGTCCCGAGATGTCGCCTTTCACGAGGGCGACATGCTCCTGGTTCTCGATCGTGTTGAGATAGACCATCAATTTGAAATGTCCGCCATTGCGGCTCTCGAAATCGATCTCGCGCGTGCGCTTGACGAAATGGTCGTGCCGGCGGCGGTAAGCGATTAGGTCCGCGATGGTCCCGACCTTCAAGCCATGCAGCTGCGCGAACTTCACTAGGTCCGGGAGCCGGGCCATCGTGCCGTCATCGTTCATGATCTCGCAGATGACGCCGGCGGGATAGAGACCTGCGAGCCGCGCGATGTCGACGGCGGCTTCCGTATGGCCCGCGCGAATGAGCACGCCGCCGTGGCGCGCAACCAGCGGGAACACATGACCCGGCATGACGATGTCGTCGGGCCCTTTGGTTGGATCGATGGCGACAGCAACCGTGTGCGCGCGGTCATGCGCCGAGATGCCGGTCGAAATTCCCTCCTTCGCCTCGATCGAGACTGTGAATGCGGTCTGATTTCGGGTACGATTCTGCGCCGCCATCATCGGGAGCTTCAGCTGATCGGCGCGTTCCTGAGTCATGGCGAGACAGATGAGCCCGCGGCCGAAGCGCGCCATGAAATTGATCGCTTGCGGCGTGCACATCTGTGCCGGGATAACGAGGTCGCCCTCGTTTTCGCGATCTTCCGCGTCGACGAGGATAAACATGCGGCCGTTGCGCGCGTCCTCGATGACGTCCGCCAAAGGCGAGATGTAGTCGTGAAACACGCTCATGGCTTGATCAGCCGCGCGACGTAGCGCGCCATCAGGTCGACTTCGAGGTTCACGCGTGTGCCTTTGGCGGCGCGGGCGAACGTCGTGACGCTCAAGGTGTGCGGGATCAGATTTACGCCGAACCTCGGCCCGTCGACCTCGTTGACTGTCAAGGAAACTCCATCAAGCGTGATCGAACCCTTGGCCGCGATAAAACGGGTGAGTTCCGGAGGCGCCGAAAAAGTCAGCCGCCGCGACTCGCCTTCGGGCTTGACCGAAACCACTTCGGCGACGCCGTCCACATGACCAACGACAATGTGACCGCCGAGTTCGTCGCCAAGCTTGAGCGGCCGCTCGAGATTGACGGGATCGCCCGCTTTCCAGCTTCCCAGTGTCGTCTTGGACAGCGTCTCCGCCGATGCGGTCACGGCGAACCAGGGCTCGGCCCCATTTCCCTTTTCCGCGACGGTCAGGCAAACACCAGAGCAGGCGATGGAAGCGCCAATGTCGATCGCGCCGATATCGTAATGGGTGGCGATCACAAGATGCGTGTCGCCGCGCTTCTCGATCCGGCGGACTTGCCCCACGTCGGTGATGATGCCCGTGAACATGGCGCCCTTTTAGACCGTGAACGCGTAGCTTTCTAGGACGTCGGGACCGAGGTTCAGGCGCTCTTTGATCTCAAGATGCGGCGCGAGGTCGAGATTTGCGGCGATGCCGGGCTTTCCGCCCTCTTCGACGAGAAGCGGCGCGGTGTAGATGTGGACGCGGTCGACTAGTTTTCGCTTCACCAAGGACCCGTGGACCGAGGGACCGCCCTCGACCAGAAGCCGTGTGATCCCGCGTTTCGCGAGAGCCGAGAGGACGGCATCGATCGCCGGGCGATGCTCCGCATCTTCCGCGACACGCTCGACCGTAACGCCGACGTCAGCAAGATCGGCTCCGCCCGTGTTTGTTGTAAAGACGATTACCGGTGTTTCCCGCGCCGTGCGCGCCAATTGCGAGTTCAAGGGCAGACGCAGCTGCGAATCCAAGATGACGCGGATAGGCGAGCGCTGCTCCATTCCCGGCAACCGGCAGGTCAGCGCAGGATCATCGGCAAGAACTGTTCCGATCCCGACCATGATCGCGTCATGCTGGGCGCGCAAGAGATGGCCATGCGCACGCGCACGCTCGGAGGTGATCCATTGGTTCTTGCCGCCAGGATTGGTGACATAGCCGTCCGCGCTCTGCGCGATCTTTAGCGCGACAAGCGGCCGGCCGTCGCGAATGCGCCGAATGAAGCCCTCGTTGAGCTCGCGCGCGTCCGCCTCGGAGATATTTTCGGTCACCGCAATTCCCGCGGCTCTCAATCTCGCAAGACCTTGTCCGTTCACGCGCGGATCCGGATCTACGGTCGCTGAGACCACGCGCGCCACACCTGCTGCGATCAACGCGTCGGCGCAGGGAGGCGTAACGCCCATATGGGCGCAAGGCTCGAGCGTAACGTAGGCCGTGCCTCCCTTGGCGGCATCGCCGGCTTGGGCGAGCGCGATCGTCTCCGCATGCGGACGTCCCCCGGGAGCTGTCCAGCCGCGCCCTGCCACCTCGCCTTCCGCCGAAACGATTACGCAGCCGACCGCAGGATTGGGCGCGACCCGTCCCAGCCCTCGCGCGGCGAGGCGGAGCGCGTGACGCATATGGCGAGTGTCGTCGGACTTCATGGGCATGAGACGCGGGGACTATAGCGTCACGGGGAAAAATTACGGGATCAATCGCGATCCACGCTCGAAAGCTCGCCGACGAAAGTCTCGAAATCCTTAGCTTCCCGGAAGTTCTTGTAGACCGAGGCGAAGCGAATATAGGCGACTTTGTCGAGGGATGAGAGCGCCTGCATCACGAGTTCGCCGATGACGTGCGACGGAATCTCGTTCTCGCCCATACTCTCCAACCGACGGACGATCCCCGTGATCATGCGCTCGACTCGTTCGGCCTCGACCGGCCGCTTGCGGAGTGCGTGATGGATCGCGCGCTCGAGCTTCTCGCGATCGAACGGCTCGCGTCGCCCGGCTTTTTTGATCACGGTGAGCTCGCGTAGCTGCACCCGTTCGAAAGTGGTGAAGCGTCCCCCGCAACCCGGGCACAACCGCCGCCGCCGGATGGCGGCGTTATCGTCCGACGGACGGCTATCCTTCACCTGGGTGTCGTCATGTCCGCAGAACGGGCAGCGCATGATTAAGAGCCTTTCTCGCGAATGATCTTGCTCATGGATAAATCGGGAAGCGGCCGCAAAGATCGAGCACGCGCTCGCGCACGCTCGCCTCGACAGCGGGATCGCCATCTTCGCCTCTTGCCGCAACGCCATCGAGGACCTCGGCGATCAGTCCGCCGATCTCGCGGAACTCGGAAGGCCCGAAACCGCGGGTCGTTCCCGCGGGCGAGCCGAGCCTCACGCCGGACGTGATCGCGGGCTTTTCGGTGTCGAAGGGAATGGCGTTCTTGTTGCAGGTCATGTTGGCGCGATCGAGCGCCTTTTCGGCCGCGCGGCCGGTGACTTTCTTCGGCCGAAGGTCAACCAGCATCAGATGCGTGTCGGTGCCGCCCGAGACGATGTCGACACCCAAGCCTTTGAGCGTTTCGGCGAGCACCTTGGCATTCTCGACGACGGCAGCGGCATAGCGCTTGAACTCGGGCTTCAGCGCTTCGCCGAAGGCAACCGCCTTCGCCGCGATGACATGCATCAGCGGTCCGCCTTGGAGTCCGGGAAAAACGGCCGAATTGATCTTCTTCCCCAGCTCGGGATCGCGCGAAAGGATCACGCCACCGCGCGGGCCACGGAGCGTCTTGTGCGTCGTCGTAGTCACGACATGTGCATGCTCGAGCGGATTGGGATGCGCGCCGCCCGCGACAAGCCCAGCGAAATGAGCCATGTCGACCATCAGATAGGCGCCGACTGAATCGGCGATCTCGCGAAAGCGCTTGAAGTCGATGATGCGGGGATAGGCTGAGCCGCCGGTGACGACGACCTTCGGCCGGTGCTCTTTGGCTAGTCCCTCGACCTCGTCCATATCGATGCGGCTATCCTGGCGGCGGACGTTGTAGGGAACGACCTTGTACCACTTACCCGACAGATTGACGGGCGAGCCGTGGGTCAGGTGTCCGCCGGAAGAGAGGTTCAGGCCCATGAAGGTATCGCCGGGCTGCATGAGCGCGAAATAAACTGCCTGGTTGGCCTGGGCGCCCGAATGAGGCTGGACATTGGCAAAGCTGCAGTCAAACAGCTTGCAAGCGCGCTCGATGGCCAGCGTCTCGGCGATATCCACGAACTCGCAGCCGCCGTAATAGCGCCGTCCCGGATAGCCTTCGGCGTATTTGTTGGTGAGAACGGAGCCCTGCGCGTCGAGTACAGCCCGCGATACGATGTTCTCGGAGGCGATCAGCTCGATCTTGTCCTGTTGACGCTTCAATTCGCCAGCAACGGCCTCATAAACACCGGGGTCCGCTTCCTTGAGACGACGGAAAAAAAAGCCCGAATCGGCCGAACGCGCTAAGTTCTCGGTCACCGCTCTTACGCTCCTACCCCGCCGGATGTGGAATGCCCTAGTGCCGGGCGGCATGTCCTTTACCAAACCTTGGGAGGCTACACGATCAATCGTGGGCCAGGACGCACAAAATTCTGCTCTTTGGGGTCTGGACAGGGTTAATGACGGCGATTTTGCAAGTAGAGCCAGGTGAGAATTCGACAAGACCGGACAATGAACCCCGGTTGAAATTCAAGCAAAACGAAACAGTGGATCAGTCAAACTGGCGCGGTCCCGCCATCGATGTGGGCCGAGATCATGGGGTGTTCTAGCTCGTTATGAGCTCAATTCGTTGTCCCCATGTTGCGTTTACATGCCGCAAAGTGCAGTAGTAGTGTCGGGCTAGGTCGTTGTTTCGGGCTATTCGTTCCTAGGACACGAGTCCTAGAGCGATATTGCTCGATCATGAGGGGGATAGAGAGATGACACCGACTTCCGACGCGCAGGACCATAGATCCGAGGACATTCTCAAATTGGCGAGCGAGATCGTCGCTGCCTATGTCAGCAACAACCCGATTCCGGTCTCCGAAGTTCCCGCCATGATCAAGGCCGTGCATAGCACGCTCGGTGGGCTCGTCGGGACCGCCCAGGGTGAGCCCACGACCTCGCAAAAACCCGCCGTTCCGATCAAGCGCTCAGTTACGCCCGAGTACATCATCTGTCTCGAAGACGGCAAGAAGCTGAAGATGCTCAAGCGGTATCTGCGCTCGAACTACAACATGACGCCGGAAGAGTACCGTGCCAAATGGGGTCTTCAGGCCGATTACCCGATGGTGGCACCGAACTACGCCGCGCAGCGTTCCGAATTCGCGAAGAAGATCGGGCTCGGCCGCACGGCTTCTTCGACGGGGCGACGCCGCAAAAGCTGATCAGCTTTTCGCTTCGCGTTTCTTCAGCACGAATTCAAGCTTATTGACCGCGGCAGTCTCAAGACTCGCGCGCTCAGCGGATGCTGGACCGGTGATCGAGACTTCCGTTCCGGTCAAGCAATCGATCGCGCTCACCTTGGCGTAGGCGCCAATCGTCACGGTCTCGATCAGGATTTCGCGTCCCCGATGGGTCCGCGTTTGTGTCATGCGGCGCGGCGCAGCCTCAAGGCCGTCCACACCGTGTCAATGGAAGCGACGAGTTGCTCCATCTGCGCTTGGGTGTGGAGCGGTGAAGGCGTGATGCGCAGACGCTCGGTGCCGCGCGGAACCGTCGGGAAATTAATAGGCTGCACGTAGAGGCCGTGCGTGTAAAGGAGCTCATCCGAGACGACCTTGCAGAGCGCGGCATCGCCCACGAGCACGGGGACGATGTGGCTTGGCGATTCGATCAGAGGCACGCTCACTTGGCCGAGGAGGCCTTTCAGCTTCGCTGCATTGGCTTGCAGCTGCTCGCGCTCGACATTGCTCGCCTTCAAATGCCGGATCGCGGCGAGCGCGCCTGCGGCAATCGCTGGTGGAAGCGATGTCGTGAAAATGAAACCGGACGCAAACGAGCGCACGCAATCGGCGATGGCCGTGGTTCCGGTGATGTAACCGCCCATCACGCCGAAGGCTTTGGCAAGCGTGCCCTCGATGATGTCGACGCGATGCATCACCCCATCGCGTTCCGCGACACCGCCGCCGCGCGGCCCGTAAAGGCCGACGCCATGAACTTCATCGAGATACGTCATCGCGCCGTAGCGCTCGGCTAAATCGCAAATCGCGCCGATCTTCCCGAAGTCGCCCTCCATGGAATAGACCGACTCGAAGCAGATAATCTTGGGCGAGGTCGGAGCGGCCGCGCGCAACAGCTCTTCGAGATGCGCCATGTCGTTGTGACGGTAGATCCGCTTTTCCGCTCCTGAATGCCGCATGCCCTCGATCATCGAGGCATGGTTGAGCTCGTCGGAAAAGAAGATGCAGCCCGGAAGCAGGCGCGCGAGCGTGGAGAGCGTCGCCTCGTTCGACACGAAGCCGGAAGTGAACAGAAGTGCTGATTCCTTGCCGTGCAGATCGGCGAGCTCGCGCTCGAGTTCCACGTGATAATGATGCGTGCCCGAGATGTTGCGCGTGCCGCCGGAACCGGCGCCCGCGGCATCAATTGCCTCCCGCATGGCGGCGAGAACTTTCGGGTTCTGGCCCATGCACAGATAGTCGTTGCTGCACCACACCACGATGGGTTTAACTGCGGTCGAGGTGTGGTGGTCGGCCGCCGGAAACGAACCGCGCTGGCGCACAATATCGGCGAAGACCCGGTACCGGCCTTCGCGCTTCAGCTTGGATAAGGCATCCTTGAAGATGTGGCCGTACGCGAACGGCATCTCGTCCCTACTCTCCCCAGCCGGTGGGTCTTCTTATACGACCGGCGGCCCGGAGAATAGCCAAGAGAGCGGTCCCGCTCCACGCGAAATGTCACGGGATTAACGATGCCGTCGAAGAATTTATCGCGAAGATGAGAATGATTCGCGACTAGAGCCGATAGCGGACCTGATCGAGCCAGAAACGCTCCAGACGACGCAGACTGGTGTTGAGCCCCTCAAGGTCATCCGCCGTCACATTGCCCACAGCCTCGACCGAGTCGAGCTGGCGGTCAAAGAGCTTGGCCACCAGAGCGCGGATCTCGCGGCCCTTCTCGGTCAGACTGACATGCACGGAGCGGCGGTCCACATCGGAACGCTCGTGGTTGATATAGCCCGACTCGACCAGCTTCTTGAGGTTGTAGGAGACGTTCGAGCCCAGATAGTGGCCCCGCGTCCGAAGCTCGCCTGCGGTCAGTTCCTGATCGCCGATGTTGAACAGGAGCAGCGCCTGCACGCTGTTCACGACCCGCTCACCGCGCCGGTCAAGCTCGTCCTTGATCACGTCCAGAAGCTGCCGGTGCAGCCGCTCGACGAGGTTCAAGCACTCGAGGTAGCGCGGTCGAAGCTTACCGGGTTCATCGAGCTTCTCGGCGGCATGTGTTCTAGCCAACGCTGTCATTTCTTCCCCCTTTGGGGCCCATCACCCTGCTCGCGAAGGTAGCAGCGTCTTCTTAATGGCGGCTTAGCGAAAATCGCCAAGTGATTGTCTCAAATTGACCCGGTAACCATAAGTGCTGAGCGCCGCTGTGACATTTTATAGGCTGAGCTCTTCATTCCCCAAGGGATCGAAGTGTTTTTCGATGGTTTCGGCGTTAACCGCATCGAGGCGATTCGGCTGCCAGCGAGGCGTCTGATCCTTGTCGATGATCGCCGCGCGCACTCCTTCGTAGAAGTCGTGGTCGGATAAAATGCGCGTGGTCAGCCGGTACTCCATGCGCATGCACTCATTGAACTCAAGCTGGGCGCCTCGGCGAATCTCCCGGAAGGTAAGTTCGAGGCTGGTGGGCGAGCGTGTCCGTAGGAGGTCGGCTGTCTTAAGCCCCCAGTCACCTTCGTTCGAAAGCGCGGCAAGAATGGCCGTCACGGAATCCTTTGCGAAAGCCCGATCAATCGCTTCGCGCAAATTTGCCAGTGGAGTGGCGCCTGCGCCGGCGGCGAGTCTGTCAAGAATATCCGCCGCTGATTCGGTCCGCGACAGACGACGGAGAATCTCGGGATGTTCGCCCGCCGGGACGAAGTGCGTCGCGAGCCCAGTATAGAGCATGTCCGCCGGCGTGATGCGCAATCCTGTGAGCGCCAGATACATTCCGATCTCGCCCGGAAGATGCGAGAGGAAATAGCTCGCGCCGATATCGGGAAAGAGTCCGATCGACGTCTCGGGCATCGCGAAGACCGTATTCTCGCTCACGACCCGGAACGAGCCGTGGATCGACACACCGGCACCCCCGCCCATGGTGAGGCCATCGATGAGCGCGATATAGGGCTTCTCGAAATGGCGGATCGCGGCATTCAAGCGATATTCGGTGGTGAAGTAGCGCGCCGCGCGCTCGTCCTTGGCCCGCCCCCAATCGTAGATATCCTTGAGATCGCCGCCGGCACAGAACGCGCGTCCCGGTACGGCATCGATCACGACCGCGCGAACAGCAGGATCGAGCGCCCATTCATGCAATTGGCGCAGCATCGACGAGCACATCTCGAGGTTCAGCGCGTTCAGCGCCTTGGGCCGGTTAAGCGTTATACGGCCGAGTTCGCCCTCGCGGCGAAAGATCACATCGTCATCCATGGCAAGAACCTAGCTACGCTTCGCCAGACATTGAAGGCCGCACGCGAGAGTCTATAGTGCCGCGCCCTTAAGATCTGTGGATGCCGCGTATGCCAGCGTTCCAGCAACCGCCGTACCCCGCCCTTCGCATGCGCCGGCTTCGCCGGTACGATTGGTCGCGCCGGCTCGTCGCGGAGAATGCTCTTTCCGCCGCCGACTTCATCTGGCCGATCTTTCTCATCGATGGAAAGAACCGGCGCGAGCTGGTGCCTTCGATGCCCGGCGTCGAAAGACTATCGGTCGATCTTGCGGCGGGCGCGGCGGAAGAAGCAGCCGAGCTCGGGATACCGGTGCTGGCGCTCTTTCCGTACACAGACGAGAAGCACAAGACATCCGATGGCCGCGAGGCGCTCAATCCAGAGAATCTCGTCTGCCAGGCGGTGCGCTCAATCAAGAAGCAGACGCCCAACATCGGACTGATGTGCGATGTCGCGCTCGATCCCTATACCAGCCACGGCCATGACGGGCTTCTCGTCGGCGATTATGTCGCCAACGACGAGACGGTCGAGGTCTTGGTCAAGCAATCGCTCGTCCAAGTCGAAGCCGGCTGCGACATCCTCGCACCCTCGGACATGATGGACGGGCGCATCGGGGCGATCAGGACAGCGCTCGAGGCCAAAGGGCACAAGGATGTGATCTTGCTCGCCTATGCGGCCAAGTACGCGTCCGCGTTCTATGGCCCTTATCGCGATGCGATCGGTTCGGCCAAGGCGCTGAAAGGCGACAAGCGCACCTATCAAATGGATCCGGCGAATACCGACGAAGCCCTGCGCGAAATCGCACTCGATATCGCGGAAGGCGCCGACATGGTGATGGTAAAACCCGGCATGCCGTATCTCGACATCGTGCGCCGCGTGAAGGACACGTTCGGCATGCCGACCGTCGTCTATCAGGTCTCGGGCGAGTACTCGATGCTGATGGCAGCGATCGAGCGCGGCTGGCTCGACAGGGATCGCACGATCTTGGAAAGCCTTACCGCATTCAAGCGTGCCGGCGCGGACGCGATCATCAGCTACTTTGCCCGCGACGTGGCGCGAAAGCTGAAGGGCCGCTAACCCTCCCCTCTTAAAGCCTCCGTCAGACTGCGCAGGAGGATTTCCGCGCGCGACGGGATGACGTCGAGACCCGACTGGCGCTGACCGAGATCGATGACATTGTCGAGGATCAGCATCGCCAGACCGTGTACCGCAGCCCACACGGTCAATCCCGCCGCGGGATCTTCGAGCGCGCGGCCCATCTCTTCGCCGATAGCGACCGTTGCTTCGCTCAAACCAGGGAAATCGGCGCGATTGGGAAGCTCAGATCCGAACATCAACCGCAGCAATCCCGAATGGCGCACCGCGTAGCGCATATAGGCGCGGCCAATGTGCACGACGCGCTCCGGCTTATCACCGTGGACGGCCGCTGCCTGGACGATTTCGGCCCGGAGCTCATGCAATCCATCGGTCGCGACATCGGCCAGAAGCGCTTCGCGGCTTGCATAGTGCCGATAGGGCGCTGCATGCGACACGCCGGCGCGTTTGGCCACCGAGCGCAAGGAAAGCTTCTCGAGTCCCTCTCCTTCCAGGATCGCCCGCGCGGCCGCGCGCAAGGAAGGCGCGAGATCGCCATGGTGATAGGGCTTTGCTGGCGGCGTCGTGTCCATTGAAATGCCTCAAGCAGTGCCAAGCGTTTATGGGCACGGCACGGCCGACACAAGGGTTTCGCTAATTGCCTCTCGCGTCGCGAACAACAAATTCCGCGTCCGTCTTCGAGCCGTCGCTAAAGAAGAACGTGATGTTTGTCTTGCCGCCGGGTTTGAGCGAGGCCGCGGGGTTCATGCACATGAGATGATAGCCGCCAGGCTCGAACACCGCGTCACCACCGGGCGAAATGTCGACCATCGTCATCGCCTCCATGTCGGCCCTGCCGGCCACCTTCATTGTCTTATGCAGCATGAGCGTGCCGCAAGATGAAGACTCGGCTCGGTTCATGGTGAGGCGCGCCGTACCGGCATTGTGGATGCGAAAATAGCCCGCGGCCGGCACGCCGGCGGGAAGCGCGCGAATCCACGCGTCGCTGATTTTAACCGGCGCGAGCTTCGTTGTGCGCTCGATCCCCGCTGCAAATTGTGGAACAAGAAGCGCGGTGAGCACCGCAGCAAGCTTGCGTCCCGAGCTTCCAAGCATTCGGTGCACCTCCGGGGCCGGCTTATAACACGCGATTGTTCTAGTCCATCGCCATCTGTTGGGCGGGTGCGTTCGCGCGCGGGCGCCGCATCAGGAAGAGGAGCGGCAAGAGCGGCACGCAGATCCAGAACATCAGCATGAAGTCGTTGGCATACGAGGTGACGAGCGCCTGATACTGAACGTGGGCGTCGATGCCGGCGGCGCCGAAGGGAGTCTGCGGGCCCAAAAAGAGTCCTTGCGCGCCGTATTGCAGCGCGCGGTTGAAGGGCGTCACCTCGCCCGCATATTGCGCATGCAGCACCTGCACGCTCGAGGCTAAGAGCGCCGAGGTCGCGGAGACGCCGATGGCGCTGCCGATATTGCGCGAGAGCGAATAGAGCGCCGCAGCATCGGTGCGGAGCTTCGGATCAAGCGTCACGAAGCCCACGACCTGGAGCGGGATGAAGACGAAGGAGATACCGGCGCCCTGGATCATAGTGACGATGGACAAGCGCCAAACGTCGATGTCCGGCGTCCATCGGGTCATGTCCCACATGGCGGCCGCAATCAAAAGCACGCCCATCGCCATCAAAAGCCGTGGATCGACGACGCGGGTGAGCCGCCCCGCGATGATCATGACGAGCATGGCGCCCACGCCGCGCGGCGCCATCAGGAAACCCACCTCGGTCACCGAATAGTTGCCGAGGTTCTGCAAATAGGGCGGTAGAAGCGCCGAGCTCGCGAGCAGCACCACGCCGACCACGAACATGGTGAGGAAGCCCGAAAGAAACCCACGATCCTTGAAGATGCGCGGCGGGATGAACGGACTGTCGGCCGTGAACATATGCACGAGGAAGATGTAGAAGCCGAAAACACCAAGCGCCGCCTCGATCATGATCTCGGGCGAGTTGAACCAGTCCTTTGACGTCCCGCGGTCGAGCATCAACTGGATCGCGCCCAGACCCACGCTGAGGGCAAGAAAGCCGAGCCAATCGAAGCGTAAGTTCACGTCGCGATGGCGCTCTTTCAAGAACAGCAGCATGCCCGCGACCGCCGCGATACCGAAGGGCACATTGATGAAGAACACCCAACGCCAGTTGTAGGTGTCGGTGAGCCAGCCGCCCAGCGTCGGCCCCAGAATAGGCCCCACCATCACGCCCGTTGCCCAGATCGCCATCGCGGTGCCGCGGCTTTCGGGCGGATAGATGTCGAGCATGATCGCTTGCGACAACGGCACCAGCGCAGCGCCGAAACATCCTTGGAGGAACCGGAACATGACTTCCTGCGGCAGCGACTGGCTGAGCCCGCAAAGAACGGAGGTGACCGTGAAGCCGACAAGCGTGAAGAGGAAAAACTGCTTCCTGCCGAAGCGCGCCGCGAACCAGCCGACCGGTGCGGTCATGATCGCGGCGGCGATCACATAGGAGGTCAGCACCCAGGTGATCTGATCGCGGCTCGCGCCCAAGCTTCCCTGCATGTGCGGAAGCGCGACATTGGCAATCGTGTTGTCGAGCGCCTGCATGAGCGTCGCGATCATGGTGCAGCCCATGACCAGAGTGCGGTGGCGCGTCGACAGAAAATCGGGCTGTACCTGTGCTGACATTTCAGTAGAGATCGGAAAGCTTGCGCACGTGCCCGGTGTCGATGTCGACGGTCACGCTCATTCCGGCGCGGATCATCTCGACGTCCTCACTGGGATCGAAGACAATCCGAACCGGAAGACGCTGCACGACCTTGACCCAATTCGCGCTCGAGTTCTGCGCAGGCAAGACGGAGAAGGTCGAATCGGTGGCGGGCGCAATTGCGACCACGCTCCCCTCCCACACCTGTCCGGGATAGCTGTCGACGGTGATCTTCACCTTCTGCCCGGGATGGACATAGGTGAGATCGGTTTCCTTAAGGTTCGCCTGGACCCACTTCTTCCCGTTCGAGACGAGTC
>DASQHF010000109.1:0-6525 GCA_035632215.1 Micropepsaceae bacterium
GAACGCGAGCTTTCGGAAGCGAAGAAGGCGCTGGCGCTGTCCGGCGGATCGGCAGCCACGCAGGGCGATTCGGCGCGCGAGGTGAATGGCATCAAAGCCATTTTGCGCGTCGTCGAAGGCGTCGCGCCCAAGGACTTGAAGGCCTTGGCCGATGACGCAAAAGCAAAGCTCGGTTCGGGCGTGGTCGCCTTCGTCACAACGGCCGAAGGCAAAGCTTCGCTCGTCGTCGGCGTGACCCCGGACTTAACCGCGCGCTTCAATGCCGTCGATCTTGTGCGCGCGGGCGCGGAAGCCTTGGGTGGCAAAGGCGGCGGCGGTCGACCCGATATGGCGCAAGCAGGCGGCCCCGATGCTGGGCGAGCCGCCGAGGCCTTGAAAGCCATCGAAAGTCGTATCAACCCCGCCGCGGCTTAGTGCCCTAGCCGATCGCCTTCTTCAAGTTCTCGTCGACCTTGTCCAGGAATCCTTCGGTGGTGAGCGACTTCTGGTCGGGCCCGATCAGCAGAGCCAAGTCCTTGGTCATGAATCCGCTCTCGACTGTCGCGACGCAGACCTTCTCGAGCGAGGTCGCGAAATTCGCGAGCGCCGCATTGCCATCGAGCTTGGCGCGGTGCGACAGCCCGCGGGTCCAGGCGAAGATGGACGCGATCGAGTTCGTCGAAGTCGGTTGACCTTTCTGATGTTGCCGGTAATGCCGTGTCACCGTGCCGTGGGCGGCTTCCGATTCAACGATCTTGCCGTCAGGCGTCATCAGCACGCTCGTCATCAGTCCGAGAGAGCCGTAGCCCTGCGCGACCGTGTCGGACTGCACATCACCGTCGTAGTTCTTGCACGCCCAGACATAACCGCCCGACCATTTAAGCGCGGCCGCGACCATGTCGTCGATCAAGCGATGTTCGTAGGTGAGTCCCTCCTTCTTGAACTTGTCGGCGAACTCCGAGTCGAAAATCTGCTGGAACAGATCCTTGAACCGGCCGTCATAGGCTTTGACGATCGTGTTCTTGGTCGAGAGATAGAGCGGATATTTGCGGTTGAGCGCGTAATTCATCGAGGCACGCGCGAAGTCGATAATCGACTGGTCGAGATTGTACATGCTCATCGCGACGCCGCTGCCGGGGAAGTCGAACACTTCGCGTTCGATCTTCTTGCCGTCTTTGCCGACGAAGGTGAGCGTGAGCTTGCCGGGACCAGGAATGAGGAAATCGGTCGCGCGATACTGATCGCCATAGGCATGGCGGCCGATCACGATCGGCTTGGTCCAATTCGGCACGAGGCGCGGCACATTCTTGCAGATGATCGGCTCGCGGAAGATGGTGCCGCCCAAGATGTTGCGGATGGTGCCGTTCGGCGACTTCCACATCTGTTTTAGGTTGAATTCCTTTACCCGCGCTTCATCTGGCGTGATGGTGGCGCATTTGACGCCGACACCATGACGCTTGATCGCCTCGGCCGCGTCGATCGTGATCTGATCGTTTGTCTCGTCCCGCTTCTCCATGCCGAGGTCGTAATATTCGAGCTTGATGTCGAGGTAGGGGAGGATCAGCTTCTTCTTGATCAGATCCCAGATGATACGGGTCATCTCGTCGCCGTCGAGTTCGACAACGGGATTGGCGACCTTGATTTTGGCCATGAAATTCGTCCTTGAAGTCGTGGGATGGCGGCGCTCTCTTAACGAGAGAACAGGACTCCGTCAAAGGCAGGTTAAATCCAGGTGAATTCGGCTCTCATTCCGCCCGCGATCATCCTCTCGGAGCCCCAGCTCGGCGAGAATATCGGCGCTTCAGCTCGCGCGATGGCGAATTTCGGGCTTTTCGATTTGCGGCTCGTCGCCCCACGCGATGGCTGGCCAAACCCGAAGGCCGAGGCGATGGCGGCCAATGCAGCGCATCTCATTGCTTCAGCGCGCATTTATGGCAGCGTCCGAGAAGCGGTCGGCGATCTGCACACCGTATATGCAACCACCGGCCGCGACCGTTCGATGGCGAAAGCCATCCTCACGCCCGCGCAAGCAGCACTCAAATTGCGTGAAGCTTCGGCGAGCGGCGTCAAGACGGGAATCCTGTTCGGAAACGAGCGAGCGGGACTTGCCAATGACGAGGTCGCACTTGCGGACTGCGTGGTCATGATCCCGACCGAGCCGGGGTTTGCCTCCATCAATCTCGGCCAGGCGGTGCTTCTCTTGAGCTACGAGTGGTTCAAGTCAGGCGACACGACCCCGCCGGAGCGCATCGATCACGGCATCGCGACACCTGCGCCGCGCGAGGAGCTTGTTCGGCTGTTCGAGCATCTGGAAGAGGAGCTGGAAAAAGGCGGCTTCCTCTTCCCGCCGGGAAACCGGCCCGGAATGATCCGGAACCTGCGGAATATGCTCCATCGCGCCCAATTGACCGACCAGGAAGTTCGCACCTTGAGGGGGGTGATCGTGGCCCTAACTCAAGGAAAACGCCGCGATCCCTGGCCGCCCAAGGAGGAATAGCCGCCGTTTGACAGGGAAAAAGCCCTGACTATAGTGCGCGGCCTTCGGCCCTAGAGGGGGCCAGACCTTGACGGAAGAAGCATGACCAAGCGCGCAACCGCGAAATACAAGCTCGATCGCCGCATGGGCGAGAACATCTGGGGCCGCAATAAGAGCCCCGTCGGCAAGAGAGCCTACGGCCCCGGCCAGCACGGTCAGCGCAAGTCGCGCAAGCTTTCCGATTACGGGACCCAGCTTCACGCCAAACAGAAGCTCAAGGGCTATTACGCCAACATCAATGAGCGTCAGTTCCGCCGCTATTACGAAGAAGCCTCGCGGCGTACCGGCGATACGGGCGAGCACATGATCGGGCTCTTGGAGCGCCGTCTCGATTCAGTCGTATTCCGCGCGAAGTTCGTGCCGACACCCTTCGCCGCGCGCCAACTGGTGAGCCACGGGCATGTTCAGGTGAACGGGCGCCGGATCACGATTCCGTCCTATCTGGTCAAAGAGGGCGATGTCGTCGAGCTTCGCGGCAAGGCCAAGGACCTGGCCCTCGTGCTCGAATCGGTGAAGAACACCGAGCGCGACGTGCCCGATTACGTCGAAGCCGACCACGGCAAGATGACGGCGAAGTTCCTGCGCACGCCGAAACTTTCGGACGTTCCTTACGCGGTGCAGATGCAGCCGAGCCTGGTCGTCGAGTTCTACTCGCGCTGAGTTAGAAGCTCTTAATCGACCTTTTGGAGCTCGATGCCTTTTCCGGCGAGGAAGGACTCAAGCTCGCCCTGCTCGAACATTTCGCGCACGATGTCGCAGCCGCCGACGAATTCGCCTTTGACATAGAGCTGCGGGATGGTCGGCCAGTTCGAGAACTCCTTGATGCCCTGACGGATCTCCGGATCCTTCAAGACGTCGACGGATTTGAATTTGACGCCGAGCTCGGAAAGGATATGGACCACGGCGGCCGAAAATCCGCATTGCGGAAACACCGGCGTGCCCTTCATGAACAGCATGACGTCGTTTTCGGCAACGTCCTTGGCAATCTTGTCCTGCGCAGGGTTCATGGCGGCCATCCTTTCGAGCAGACCTTAGCTAAGGGCGCGAGGCGCGCCGGTCAAGGTGGGCGCCCCTTGGCTTCAGTCTTTGGGCGCTGTTTGCAGGGATAGGGCGTGAAGCTCGCCGCCCATCCGGCCCGAGAGCGCGTCATAAACCATCTTGTGCTGCTGCACCCGGCTCTTGCCCTTGAAAGCCTTGGAAACGACCATCGCAGCGTAATGATCGCCGTCGCCGGCGAGGTCGGTGATGGTGACGTCCGCGTCCGGCAAGGCGCCCTTGATCGCGTTCTCGATTTCTTTTGCCGACATGCTCATGATGAGGAATGTAATGCCCATGATGGGGCTGGCCAAGCCCGCTATGCGACTTCGGGGAAGAAGATCTCGCCGGCCGTCGAGGGGAGATCCTCCGCCGGACCGATCACCGGCCCGGCCATGAAGCGCACGCCCTTTCGCTTGAGCAGAAAAAGTTCGCGGGTGGAAGCGACATCGTAAGCGAAGGCCACGGCATTCTGTTTGAAACAAAGGTTCGCGAGCTTCGCCGCCTGCTGGCCGAGTGCCTCGAGCGAATGCCCGTCATTCGTGATTGGACGTGCCGTGATTCCGAACCCGGTGACGCCGAGAAGACCCGCCCGCGAGACGTCGATATCGGCACTGGGCAGGTGAACGAACACCCAATGGGCGTGCCGCCGGAGCGCCCGCCCCCACTGCGCGACGTCGGAGAGGTTGGAACCGGCATGCAAGCCGACGATGCGCGGAGCGATGAGGGCAAGAGCGCGCGAGTCGATGAGGCCGAGAACGTCGATGTAGGCGGCGCGTGTCTTGCTCCAGGAAAGCGTTTCGGCGTGCACGGGCACGCTGATCAGCGCCACGTCGCCGCGCTCCGTCACGTGCCGCGCGCCTCTTACCGCGGCGGCAAGGACGGCGACATCGGCCCGGCATTGCGCGGCACCGGGCGTATGCTCCGGCGTGGCCGCGTCTCGGGGCGTTGTGTCTAGACCGCAGGCAAACGCCGTGACCCGTCCCTTCCGGCTGTCCCAGATTGGCGAGAACCGCGACGCGCCTTCTTTTTCCATGGCGAGACAATGACGGCGAAAAAGGGTTTTCAGCTCGTTGGCGAATTGCTCCGCTTCCGAATCGGCCGTGTCCGGGTTCGGATGAACCGCGCGCGACGGGCGGCCGCTCTGTCGCTCGGACGGCGGAACGATCCCGAGATCTTTCCCCATATCCTCCACCGAGGCCGGGCGGCGCAGACGATCGATGTGCGGGGCGTGGCCCGCGGGACCGTAAAAATGCGTGAGGATGTCGGCGCAGATGGCGTCGGCCTTCTCGCGAGCCGCTTCGACCGCCCGGCTGCCGAAGATCACATAGAAGCCGTTCTGGACGGCGACGTAGTGATCAGCAGTTCCGAGCACATGTTCGACCCGCGGTGAGATGGCCGCTTCGAGTCGCGTCGGATTCCAGTCCGCGAGCGCTTTCGCATTGGCCAAGAGATAGCGCGTGTCGAAGAAATAGATCGGCCGGTCGGTAAATTGGCTGAGTTGGTCGCGCTTGATCTGCCGCGGATCCTCGATATGCATGACCGTCCACCGCCCTATGGGCGGACGTTCTTCCCCGGCACCCCTCCCTCAAAACTGCCGAACGCAAGAAACGTCCGTCGCTTTACGGACATAGCCTAAGGCGGCAAATTTCACCCAAGTCTTAGGAAATTCCGCGCAAATTTAGTTCAAATTTATCGAATGTTGTTGGGATCGGTGCGCTTCACGCCAAGCCGGCGCCCATATAGCGGGGAAGCCAGCTCTCATGGAGGGAGCGAAGTTCGGCAACCGTGACGGAAGCGCCGGCTATGCTCAACTTTTCTCCGCCGGTATGGCCGATTAGCTGCGCCGGGACGCCTTCGTTGCGCGCCTCTTCGAGAATGCGCTCCGCCTCGCTTTCTTTCGCGGCGAGGAGATAGCGCGCCTGGTCTTCGCCGAACAGCGCCGGAATGACCGCAATATCGGCGTGCGCGACTTCCACGCCAACGCGGCCTGCGATCGCCATCTCGGCAAGCGCGACGACGAGCCCACCGTCGGAGAGGTCGTGAACGGTGTCGACGCGGCCCGATTCGATCAGACTTCGGACGAAATCGCCGTTGCGTTTCTCCGCCGCAAGATCCACCGGGGGCGGCGGCCCCTCTTCGCGGCCCTCGATCTCGCGCAAATAAAGCGACTGGCCGAGATGACCCTTGGTTTCGCCGACGAGCACGACCGCGTCACCCTCGCGCTTAAACGCGACGGTCGCCATGCGATGGACGTCTTTCAACAGGCCCACGCCGCCGATCGCAGGGGTGGGGAGGATCGCCTCGCCGTTCGTCTCGTTGTAGAGCGAGCA
Source organism: Micropepsaceae bacterium (assembly GCA_035632215.1). Lineage (GTDB taxonomy): Bacteria > Pseudomonadota > Alphaproteobacteria > Micropepsales > Micropepsaceae > CAIYRG01. The sequence goes on from DASQHF010000109.1 coordinate 5,884, forward strand.
ATTACCGGACACGACCGGAAACGAGAGCGCGCGGCAGGCCTCGGCAATGCCCTCGATCGCCGCGACAATCTCGCCCATGGTTTCCACGCGCTCGGGATTGCCGAAATTCAGATTGTCGGTGACCGCAAGCGGAAGCGCGCCGACGGCCGTTAGATTCCGCCAGGCTTCGGCCACCGCTTGCTTGCCGCCTTCGCGAGGGTCAGCCTTGCAGTAGCGCGGGGTGACATCTGTGGTGATGGCGAGCGCCTTTCTCTTCCCGTGCACACGCACAACCGCGGCATCGCCGCCGGGCGGCTGCACCGTGTCGGCCATGACCGAGTTGTCGTACTGCTCCCAAACCCAGCGGCGCGAGCAAAGATCGGGCGAGCCCATGAGCTTCAAGAGCGAGGAAATGATCGGTCGCGTTTCGTCGAAAGCGGCGCGCCCCAGCGCAAGCGGCTTTGATTTCGTCGTAAAGGGACGCTCGTAGACGGGTGCTTCTTCCGACAAGGCATCGACCGGCATGTCGGCGACGACAATGCCCGCCTGCTTGACGATCAAACGATGCGTGTCCGTCGTCACGCCGATGACGGCGAAATCGAGCTCCCATTTCCTGAAGATACGCTCGGCTTCGGCCTCGCGCCCACGCTTCAAGACCATAAG
>DASQHF010000110.1:0-8158 GCA_035632215.1 Micropepsaceae bacterium
AGAAATCGAGATATAAGTCGAACGAGTTTAATGGGCGAACGCCAGCGAACGCTTGATATGCAGTTGCGTTCGTAAGATAGATGCTTGCAACTTTATCGGGTCTATTTGGGGAGTGAAAAATCGTTGCGTCTTCACCAGTCAACGACTGTCCGTCGCGGCCGGTGACCGTTATGGTAATTTTAAAGGCTTGGTCGCGGGCCCGTTTGATATAATCTTGAAAAGCTTCCTCGGTCTGATTGTCTTGCCTCTTTAGCCTTGAAAGTTCGTAGTCCGCCTGTTCATTCACCTGCTGAAGCAAACGTTGATAGATGCTGACGACATCGTCGAGGTTGAGTTTGATCGCAACAAGTGGAACTACCTTACGGGGGAGATGCAGCAACATCGGTGGATTTTTGTCCCCGGAGCTCAAGTCGGTGCCTTAATGGCATGCGCGCGGTCTTTCGTGAAACGCAAGGACTGAGGAAGAACAATCAACAGATTTCTGAAAAAAGAGCGCGGCGTTGACGCCGCGCTCCCTCAAGCAGTTTAGGAAAGAACTATTTCAGCGTCGCATAGATGCGCCGCACGACGCCCTCGCTCGCCATGTCGTTCTGCATCGCCCAGGCCTGGATGTCGGGCGCAAGCGGCTTGGCCGCCACCGCCTGATCCTCGCTCTTGCCTTCGGCTTTGAGCTTCGCCACGCGGTCGCGCATCTTGACCAGCATGTCGTGATATTCCTGGAAGTCGGCCTTGGTCGACAAAGGCCCGTGCCCCGGCACGATCTTTGTCTGCGCATTGCCGATCTTCAAATACGTCTCTACGCCCGAGATCATCCCGCTGATGCTGCCGCCGATCGCCATGTTCGGATAGCGATGATTGCCGCCCGTGTCGCCCACGGCGAGCACGTTGGCATCGGGGAAATAGACGACCGTATCGGTGTTGGTATGCGCGGCGGCGATATGGGTGAGCTGCGCGGTGCGGCCGCCGGTCGAGACCGTCATCTTGTCGGTGTAGACCTGCTTCGGGAGCGCTTCCGGTGGCGACGCTGCCGGCGCCTGGCCGTTTGGACCAGCCGGCGGATTGGCGAGCGCGTCTTTCAGATTTGTCTGCCCGACGATCGTGGCGCCGTCCTTGGCGAAGGCTGCGTTACCGCCGGTGTGGTCGCCGTGATAATGCGTGTTGATGAGATACTTGACGGGTTTGTCGGTGACTTTGGCGATCGCGGCCTTGAGCTTGTCGTGCATCGGCGCGAACTGGGCATCGACCATGATGACGCCGTCGGTGCCCACCGCGATCGTGACGTTTCCTCCCGCGCCCTCGAGCATGTAGGTGTTCTTGCCGAGATCGGTGGTCTTGACTTCGATTTTGGAAAAATCCTGTTGCTGAGCCGCGTTGGCGCCGGCGGCAATGATCGCGATCGTCGCCGCGGCAGCAGTCCAAAGAAGACGTTTCATGGGGATCTCTCCTCCTGTTCCCACGCCCAATGCGTAGAGCTTAGCACGTTGAGAAGTTAGACGCCCTCGATGATGCGCATATCGCGTTCGGCTGCGTCCTTGCCGAGTGCGGCAAGTGCCTCCTTGTAGCCAGGGCTGCTATACGCCGCGAGCGCCTTGTCCACGCTGTCGAACTCGATCAGGACGGTGCGCTGCATCAGACCCTGTTCCATGGTCTTCGCGGGCATGCCGCGGGCGAGGAACCGGCCGCCTTGCGCGCTCAAGGCTGGCGCCGCGAGCTTCGCATAGGCGGCTAGATTGTCGGGTTTGCTGATCGATCTGTAGACCGTGATCCAATAGGCTCTTGCCATCTCAAGCTCCTTCCAAAAATAGTCCTTGATTGACCCGCACCTCTACTCCATCTGGCCAAGCTCGCGCCAGCCGCGGCGATACCTCGTGCCGGCCTTGTTTTCTCTGGATTCCGCCGCGTCTCGACGTCTCCGTCACAGTCACTGTCGTCACGGGCCCCAAGGATACGGTGAAGACGCAGTTCACGCTGAAAAAACCGCACCTGTCGAGGCAAACAACCTCACCACGATCACCGGCTGGCTCGAGAAGCTGCTTCAGGACGTGACCGAGGAAGCGTTGGCTAAAGCAGCGCCAAGCTTAGGGTAAGGTCATCGTGCGCTTGAAAGCGCTACCGCTAAGCGTGCGCAACTTTCCGTCCAGTTTCGGGTTTTAGCTGGACCTGCCGTCTGACAAGGGCATCCGGCGGCGCCTATAGCGCAGGGATTCCGCCATGAAGCTCCTTGCCGTCCATCCGAGCGGCCTGATGTTTACGCGCATTTTCCTGCGCCTCGAGCCGTTAGGGCTCGAGCTGATCGCGGAGGCCGCGCGCCGCGCGGGCCACGAGGTGCGTATCCTCGATCTTCAGGTCGAGAACCATCGGGACTTTTATCGCGCCCTCGACGCCTGGCATCCCGACGCTGTGTGCTTCTCTGGGAACTATCTCGCGAATGTGCCTGAGATCGTCGATCTCGCTAAAGCGACGAAGGCAAGGCTGCCGCGCGCGTTCGTTTTCGCCGGCGGCCACAGCATCTCGTTCATGGCGGCCGAGCTCCTGGCCCATGGGGAGGGCACGATCAACTGTGTCCTGAAAGGCGAGGGTGAAGCTTCCGTCGTAGCGCTGCTCGATGCCGCGCGCGACGGCGATCTTTCGAGCGTGCCGGGTGCCGTGACCGAAGATGGCGAAGGCCCTCCGCCGCGCTTTGTCGCCAATCTGGACGACTTGAGCCCCGCCTACGATCTCTTAAAGAACCGCCGGCGCTATTTCATCGGGCCTTTGGACCCTTGCGCGTCGATCGAATTCGCTCGCGGCTGCCCCTGGGACTGCACCTTCTGTAGTGCCTGGACGTTCTATGGCCGCTCCTATCGCGCCAAGAGCCCTGCGCTCGTGGTGGATGAACTCTCGCGTTTGCGCGAGCCCGGCGTCTTCATCGTCGACGATGTCGCCTTCGTTCATCGCGACCACGGGACGAAAATCGCGGAAGCGCTGCTCTCGAAGGATATCCGCAAGGAGTATTATCTCGAGACGCGTAGCGACGTGCTCCTGCGAAACAAGGACGTGTTTCGCCTCTGGCGTCGCCTGGGACTCGAATACATGTTCCTGGGCGTCGAGGCGATCGACGAAGAGACGCTCCAGAGTTTCCGCAAGCGCACGTCGGTCGACACCAATTTCGAGGCGCTCGCATTCGCGCGCTCGCTTGGCGTCAATGTCGCGATCAACATCATTGCCGACCCGAGTTGGGACCGCGACCGCTTCGACGTCATCCGCCGCTGGTGCATGGAGATTCCCGAGATCGTCAATATCAGCGTGGCGACGCCTTATCCTGGCACCGAGATCTGGCACACGGAGCAGCGGCGCTTAACGAGCCGCGATTATCGGCTATTCGACATCCAGCACGCGGTGCTGCCGACAAAACTGCCGCTGCCCGAATTCTACGCCGAACTCGTCAACACCCAGCGCGTACTCCAGCGCAAGCATCTGGGCTTCCAGAACTTGAAAGACGTGGCGGCCCTCGCGACCAGGCTACTCTTTAAAGGGCAGACGAACTTCATCCGCGCGATGTTGAAATTCGACTCCGTCTTCAATCCGAAGCTTCAGCTCGCCGATCACGCACGCGAAGTGAACTACGAGATTCCGCTTCCCCCGGAATCGACGACCCATATTGATGCGAAGCGCCTCTATATCCACGCGCCCGCGCGCAAGCACCGCGTATTGGACGAGGCAACGGAGCGCTTCGTCGATGCAACGCGGCTGGGCGCGGCGTAAGGCCCCACGACTGTCATCCTCGGCGCGCGCGAGCCGGATGTAATCCGGGAGCGCGCGAGAAGGGGATCCAGGAGCGTCTGAGTTTCCTTTCTCTCGCGATGCAGAGTTTAACCTCGGGCCGCGCTACGCGCGGTTCCGGGGGCATCGCTCGGACGGGAATGACAAACTGGGCGGTATCGGCGCTTCTCTTCACCACGTATATTTAGCGCTGATCATAGGGAGGATCCTCATGGAACAGCTCATCCATACGCTGCTCAAGCATTACGAAACCGGCACGATGTCGCGCCGCGAACTGGTTGGAAGCTTGGCGGCTTTATCTCTCGCCGGCTCGAGCGCGTCGGCGGCGCAGGCGTTCCCGGCGGTCAGTCTCAACCACGCCTCGATTCAGGTTTCGAATTTGCAGCGCTCGGTCGACTACTATCAGAAGACCTTCGGGCTTCAGGTCCAGACCGAGAACAAGGCGCAGCAGCTGGTGCAGCTCAAACTCGGGAGCGGCCACCTCTCGATCCATCAGCAAAATGGGCCCGCCAGCATCGATCACTTCGCGATCGGGCTAGAGCCTTTCAATCGCGATCAGGTCGGCGCAGCTTTGAAAGCGCGCGGTGCGACGGCGCAGGACGGCGGCGGGGCAGGGCTCCACGTCGTCGATCCCGACGGGATCCTCGTCCAGGTGATCGCCGCAACGGCGTAGTGCGCTACTCCCGAAGTGCGAAGGTCACCAGCGTGTGGCCGGAGATTGTCGTCAAATACTGCTTGCCGTCGATCTGATAGGTCACCGGCGCGTTCACGATCGAGCCGCCTAGGCTCGCTTTCCAAAGTTCTTTCCCGGTCTTCGCGTCGAGGGCGTAGAAGTATCCCTCGCGCCCGCCGGTGAACAGGATGTCGGACGCGGTCGTGAGCATGCCGGCATCGGTCACGTCGTATTGGGGGAAACTCCACACGCGTTTTCCCGTATGCGGGTCGATGGCGATCGTGGCGCCGCTTCCAACCTCGCTCGTCCAATTGTTGATCGGGCCGCGGCGTCCGACGCCGATCGTGGGCGCGCCCGGCGTGGGCGCGAGGATCGTGAATCCGCCGCCGGAGAAATTCCGCCCGGCGACGTATTGCTGCTCTTCGGGGCGGAAGATCGCAGCGTAGTTCTCCCAGGCGGAGAGATAGAAATAGCCCGTGCTCGGGCTATAGGACGGCGGATACCAGTTCGTGCCGCCCTGAACGCCCGGATAGGTGGGGGAGCCCGCAGGCTGCGGCGTGATCATAGGCCGTCCGTTGTTGTCGATGCCGCTCGCCCAGTTCACTTTGACGAATGGCTGACCGAGCAGGAATTTTCCCGAGGTGCGATCGAGCACGTAGAAGAACCCGTTGCGGTTTCCCCACATCATCACTTTCGTCGGCCGGCCCTGCCAATCCATGTCGGCGAGCACCGGGACTTGGACGGAGTCGTAGTCGTAGGGGTCATTGGGCGAGAACTGGAAATGCCATTTCAGCTTGCCCGTATCGGCATCGAGCGCGACGACGGAATCCGAATAGAGATTGTCGCCATGGCGCTGATTGGGATTCCAATCCGGGCCCGGATTGCCGATGCCCCAGTAAATCGTGTTGAGCTGGGGATCATAAGAACCGGTGACCCAGGCCGAGGCGCCGCCGGTCATCCAGTCCTCTTCGTTCCAGGTCTCGTGGCCGGGCTCGCCCGGTCCCGGAATGGTGTTGAAGCGCCACGCCTGTTTTCCCGTCGCCGCATCGTACGCCGCGATGAAGCCTCGGATGCCATACTCGCCGCCACCCATGCCGACGATGATTTTGTCCTTCACCGCCAAGGGCGCCATGGTGATGGAATAGCCGGTCTTCGGATCGCCGACGGGCACGGTCCACAGCGGCTTGCCGTTGCGTGAATCGATCGCGACGAGATGGGCGTCGAGCGTGCCCATATAGAGCGTGTTTCCGAGCATCGCCACGCCGCGGTTGTTCGCGCCGCAACAGACGCGCGCATCGGGTGAATTGGTATAGCGATAGAGCCAGAAGACCTTGCCGGTCTTCGCGTCCAGCGCGATCACGTCATTGGGCCGTTCGGTCACATACATGATCCCGTCGACCACAAGCGGATTGGATTCCCAGGCGCCGAACACCTGGTCCTGAAGCACCCATTTCTGCTCGAGATTCTTCACATTCTCGGGCGTGATCTGTTTCAGCGTGCTGAAGCGCTGGCTTTGATAGGAGCCGCCATAGGTGAGCCAGTTCTGCGGCTCGGCGTTCGCGTTCAGGATCCGCTGTGCAGGGACCTGCGCATCGGCGGCCATCGGAGCAGCGAGAAGAAGGCTCGAGAAAAGCGCGATCGTGTAGCGCATGATTATCCCCTTAAGGAAATGAGGTAAGCCAAAAGATCGGAGAGCTCGTCGTCCGAGAGCTTGCCCATGAAGGACGGCATGTTCGACGTCGTTCCGAGTTCGTACTCGCGCAAGTCCGATTTCATCAGCGAGACGAGATGTTCGCCGTCATCGATGAGCTGCACCGTGAAGGTGTCTTCGTTGAGTCTGCGCCCACGGATGGTGCGTCCGTCCTTGGTCACGATGCGCACCGGCCGGTTCATCGGCACCATGCCCTTGGTCGGTTCCAGAAGCGAGCGCTGGATGGCGGCCGGCTGACGGAGCGAGCCGATGTCGGAAAGATCGGGCGCGGTGAGGGCGCCCTGGCCATTGGCGCGATGGCAGCTGGTGCATCCGCCTTTGCCATCGAACAAGGCCTTTCCCTTCCCCGCATCGCCGACCTTGAACGGCGTGCCGGAAAGGTCGAACCCCGATCGGATATAGGCCACGATCGAGTCGAGTTCGGCGGGCTCGAATTTGAACGGCGGCATGCCGGCGGTCGCGTTGCCGTTCGTAATCCTGTTCTTGATATCGTCGTCGGTGGACACGGTCTTGAACTGCTGCCGCGGCAGGTCGACGCCCTGAACGGTGTTTCCGTTCTGGCCATGACAGAGCGCGCATTGGCTCGCATAGAGCCTGTAACCGCCCTGAATTTCGGCGGTGCCGTATTGCCGTCCCGCCGGCTGCCCGTTCGCGAGATCGGAGCCGGCGAGCGCCAGCCAGGCGCAGGCGAGCGGAAAAGTCCACCGAAAAGCGCGATGCAAGTTGGCCCTCCCACCCGAATGACGGACGGGAGGATACCACTTGAGGGAATGGCGCGGGAGGGTGGGTCGGTTCTTGGTCTCCGCGCGTTTCAATGGGAGTACGCTATCGACGGATCCGACAGGTGGGAGTTATGGCAGACGATCTGGGGTGGCCCGCGCTTTCCTACGAGCGCGATCACGAAACCTTCGAGACCCTGCATCTGATGACGCAGATCGTGGGCAAGGTGCGGCTCGCACTCACACCATGGATCAACCACAGCTGGCACGTGCCGCTCTATGTCAGCGCGCGAGGGCTGAGCACTTCGCTGATCCCGCATCCCTCCGCGCAATTCGATCTCGAGTTCGACTTTATCGATGGCCAGCTTTTGCTCCGGACGAGCGCGGGCAGGGTGGGGACGGTTGCCCTGATCCCAGGCTCGATCGCATCCTTCTATCGGCGCGTGATGGAAATGCTGCAAAGCTGTAGTGTGCCGACGAAGATCTTCGCAGCCCCGAACGAGCTGCCCGAGCAGGTTCCATTTTCCGAAGACACCGCTTCGCGAAACTACGACGGCGATGCCGCGCGACGGCTCTGGCAGGCACTGTTGAAGATCGACGCGATCCTCAAACGCTTCCGCAGCGGCTTTCTCGGCAAAGTCAGCCCGGTGCATTTCTTCTGGGGCAGCTTCGATCTCGCGGTCACGCGCTTCTCGGGAAGACCCGCACCGCCTCATCCGGGCGGCATGCCGCATCTGCCCGACGCGGTCGCTCGCGAAGCCTATTCGCACGAAGTCTCGAGCGCGGGCTTCTGGCCGGGTGCGGCGATCAAACCGTATGCGCAGTTCTACTCTTATGCTTATCCGGAGCCGCCAGGTTATCGCGAAGCCCGCATGCCGAAGGCCGCGTGTTACGATTCGGATTTGGGAGAATATGTGCTCGCCTATGACGAAGTGCGCAGCGCGAGAGATCCCGAAGAGCTCCTGATGGATTTTCTCCAGGCGACCTACGTCGCAGCCGCGGAGCCCGGCCGCTGGGACAAAGCGCTCGAATGCGACTTCGGCGAACCGCGAAAGGTACGGCGCGTGTGACTCGCCCTCTCCCCTCGCGGGAGAGGGCGGCGCGCCGCGCGCCGCTAGTCGCGCTACTGGCGCGCCGGGTGAGGGGTGATTAGTGGTTTTTAGTTTTCGAGGGCACACCAACATTGACCTCTTTCCTTCACGCCACCTGTGACGCCGCCGTAGCGCGAACGGCACCATCGCGCGCGAAGAGAGAGCATCCAAATCTCATCCTCACGACCACGATCTTTGCCTC
>DASQHF010000111.1:0-18120 GCA_035632215.1 Micropepsaceae bacterium
AGCGTCTTGACGAGGCTTGCCGCCACGCGCCCGGCAAAACTGGAACCCGGCAGCGTCAGCACCGGCACTCCGGCGGAAAGCGCATCAAGCGCGGTGACATGCGCATTATAGGGCGACGTATCGACGAAGAGATCGGCCAACCGGAGCCGCGCCATATGATCCTCGATGCGTGCCTGATAGTGCGCAAATATGACCCGCTCGCGCGCGATGCCGCGTTCCTCGGCCGCGCGCTTCAAGTTTTCGATCGCGTTTGGATTGCTCTGGGCGAGCCACAGCACGCTGCGCTTCACGCCCGCCAAGAGCCGCATCCAGACGCCGAACATCTCCGGCGTGATCTTGTAAGGCGCATTGAACGAGCAAAAGACGAAGCCGTCCGGCGGCAATCCCGCATCCGTCCTCGATAGGACACTACCAGTCTGTACCGGATGAGGCGCCGGCAGATAGGCCCCGGGAAGAAAGACGAGCTTCTCCGCGTAATCGGTTTCCTCCTGACCAGGGATGACGGTGCGATCCGCGATGACGTAATCGATGTACTCCGCTCCCATAGTTCCGGGAAAGCCGAGATAATTTACCGCGACAGGGGCAGGACGCTGCGCAAGAATCCCTGGCCTGCAGCCTTCGGTAAATCCCATCAGATCGACGGCGATATCGATCTCCCTCTCGCGGATGAGCCGCGCGATGTCGAAATCGCTCTTCTCGCGCACATCGAGAAAATGCGAGCACGAGGAAGCGATCCGAGCGCGCATTGCGCTCTTATCATCTGGACCAAACGAGAGACCGAAGGTCTCAAACTCATCGTCGTGACTCTCCAACACGCCCGCGAGCACATGGGCAACGGCGTGTTGATGAAAATTGGCCGAGAGATAAGCGATCCGGATGCGCTTGTGCGCATAGCGCTCGCCACGCCAGAGAGGGTCGGAAGCCGGGCACTGGCTTGTCACCCAGATCCGGGCGCAGTGCAGCTCTTGCGCGGGCGAGAGCCCAATCGCTTTTCCATCAAAAGGAGCGATGACCGGCATGCCTCGGCCGAGCCCTGCGAGGACGAGCGCCCGGTCTTCCGCCAGCTCGCGCCAATCGCAGCAGTGCAGCCGGCAGAACAGCCGGTTGCCGCGCGCGAAGGGCGAGTCCGGATCGAGCTTGAGCAGCCTCTGGTAATCCGCCGCCGCCTCCTCGTAGCGTCGTAGCGCGAACAGGACCGAGGCGCGATTGAGGATTGCCTCCTTCATGTCCCGATTGAGCTCAAGTGCGCGGTCCAGGCAGGCGATCGACTCCTCGTAGCGCGCCAGCATCTGGAGCGTGTAGGCGCGCAGGAAGAGCGCATCCGCCGTGGGCCGCAGCTGGATGGCACGCTCGAGCAGCCGCTCGGATTCGAGGAATTCGCGCTTCTGGCCGAGAAGAAACGCCAGCCGCCGCAGGGCCTCGAGGTTCTGAGGATTCTCCGCGACGACCTGCCGGTAGAGAGTTTCCGCGCCATCGCGATCGCCAGTGCGATGCCGGCGCCACCCCTCTTCCAGTTTCGCCTTCTCGGCTTGCTCGGTCATGCGGCGTTCCCGGCCGAGAAGCTCGCGGAGGTAACGCCGTTGCGGTAACGCTCGACCATCGTAGTGAAAGCAGCTTCGAGATTGCGGGTCGTCTTTATCGTGTCGAAAAGAGGATAGGTCGAGCGGTTTCGTAAGAGTTTGGTCTTCAAATCGGAAAGCATATGCGGATCGCCTGCAATCCGACGAGCAAGCGCTTCGTACTCTTCGCGCGAGCAGGTAACTAGCTCGTCCAATCCGACGGCCGAAAGAAGGCTTGCCGCCACCCGGCCCGCAAACGTGCTCCCCTTAAACGTCAAGACCGGCACGCCCGCCCACAGCGCATCGCTCGCCGTGGTGTGGGCGTTGCAGGGAAGCGTGTCGAGAAAAAGGTCGGCCAATTTCTTCCGCGCCAGATGCTGTTCGAGCGGCCTGCGCGGAGCGAAGATCAGCCGAGCGGGATCCTGCCCGCGCGCTTCGGCCTCGCGCTTCAAGTTCCGCACGGCATCGGCATTGTCCTCGAGCAGCCACAGGCAGCTCTCCGGAACATCGCGCAGCAGCCTCATCCAGAGACCAAATATCTCCGGAGTGATCTTGTAGCAGCTGTTGAAGGAGCAGAAGACGAAACCTTCTTCCGGCAAGCCTTCCTCCGCGCGCGATGGCGTCCGGCTTGCGATCGCGCGGCGCGAGTCGTTCGCCTGATAGGAGCCCGGAAGATAGACCACCTGTTCCTGATAGTGAGCGCGGCTTTCGGGAGGAATGACCACTTCATCGGCAACGAAATAGTCGATGTAGGGAGCGCCCATAGTGCCGGGATGCCCGAGATAGTTCACCTGGACGGGCGCTGGCCTGAAGGCGAGGACGCCCGGCCGGCCTTCTTGGGTATGGCCTTTCAAGTCCACGGCAATGTCGATCTCCATCGCGCGAATGAGCTCGGCGATTTCGCGATCGGACTTGGCGCGTGCTTCGATGAAACGATCGACGCCGCGTTCGAGCCGCGCGCGCATCTCGCTCTTGTCGTCCGGGCCGAAGGATATCGCGGACGTCTCGAACTTCGCCTTGTCATGCTGCTCGATAACGCCTGCGATCAGATACGCGGTCGCGTGTGCGTGGAAGTCGGCCGAGAGATAAGCCAGTCTGATCTTGTCGTGACGATAGTGCTCCCCTCGCCAAAGCGGCTCCTTAGCCGGCGGATAGCGCTCGGCGACCCAGTTTCGCGCGCATTGCAATTGAAGCTCGGGATCGTCCAAGAGGAGGGTCGCGGCATGCGCCTGCAATACGGGCTTGTTCCGGGACAGTTCCGCAAAGAGCCGCGCCCGCTCCTGCTCGACGTCCCGCCAATCGCAGGCATAGGCACGGCAGAGAACACGTGTCCCGAGCGCATAGGGAAAATCCGGTGCGACATCGAGCAGCCGTCCGTAAGCTTCGGCCGCATCGCCGAAGCGTTTGAGCTCGAAGAGCGCGCCGGCGCGATTGCTCAGCGCTTCGCGGTCGCGGGGCTTGAGCGATAGGGCGCGGTCGAAGCTCGCCAATGCGCCCGCATAATCTCTGAGCGCAAGCAACACCACGCCGCGGTTGGTCCAGGCTTCGTCGTAATCAGGCTTCAGACGGATGGCGCTGTCGAAGCACGAGACGGCCTCGCTCGCACGTTGCAACCGCTGAAGTGCGCAGCCGCGATTGTAAAAAGCATCAGGAGAGCGTGGATTGATCTTGAGCGCGTCCGCGATCAATTTCTCCGCTTGATCGAACGCACCCTGCTGGAAGCGCACGAACCCCAACAGATAGAGCGCCTGGAAGTGGCGTGGATCGGCGGTCAGGATCGCGCCATAGAGGCGGGCGGCTTCGGCAAGGTCGCCTCCCTGATGGGAGCGCACCGCCGCCTTCAACAGCACATCGCTCATGGCGCGACCGAAAAGCTCTGCGGCGGCTGGTACGCCTCGTTCAATTCCCACATGCGGATAAAGGCGCGCTCCAGATTCCGCGTGAAACGCGCGGTATCGAACAAAGGACGCGTCAGCCGGTTCGCGGCGAGCTTCGTCCGGAGCGTGGCAAGATCGTCTTCGTTCCGCGCCAGGCGCAATGCGAGCGCCTCATAGGCTTCGAGGGAATCCGTAATCAGCTCCGGTAATCCGACCGCGGAGAGAAGGCTCGCCCCAACCCGGCCCGCGAAAGAGTTGCCCTTGCAGGTCAGGACTGGAACGCCCGCCCAAAGCGCATCGGTTGCAGTCGTGTGGGCGTTGCAGGGGAGCGTGTCGAGGAAAAGATCGGCCAGGCGGAGCCGCGCCAGATAATCCTCATGAGCTTTGACATGCGGCGCGAAGATCAACCGCTCAGGGTTTATGCCGCGGGCGAGTGCTTCTTGACCGAGGTTACGACGGGCGGCCGCATTTCCCTCCGGAAGCCACAGCATGCTGCGATCGACTTTAGCGAGCAGCCGCATCCATATATCGAAGAGCTCGGGCGCGAACTTGTAACTCATATTGAAAGAGGCGAAGACGAAGCCTTCGGAAAGACCGGCGTCGCCACGCGATGGCGGCATGCCCGAGATCAGCCGCGAGCGGTCGGTCGCGAGATAGGTATCCGGCAGGTACACCGCCTTTTCGCGATAGAATGGCTGGTGTTCTGCCGGAAGCACGATCATGTCCGCCAAAATGTAATCGATTGCATCGGCGGCCATGGTTCCCGGATAGCCGAGATAATTGACCTGAACCGGTGCCGGCGCGCGCGCCAATATTCCCGGCCGGCAGTCGCCGGTCAGGCCCATCAAATCGACCGCAATGTCGACTTCTCGCGCGCGCAACGCGGAGGCGACCTCGATGTCGCTCGTGCCGCGCGCGTCGATAAATTCATCGAACGCCGCCGCGATCCGCGTTCTCAAACCGCTCTTGTCGTTTGGTCCGATGGAGACACCGATGGTCTCGAACCGAAACTTGTCGTGATGTTCGAAGACGCCGGTCATCAATTGGCCAACGGGGTGCACGCGAAAATCCCCGGATAGATACGCGACACGGATCTTCTTGTGTCCGTAGCGTTGCCCTTTCGCGAGCAATGTCGGCGGCGCGCGGTGGTTGTCGTTCATCCAGATCCGCGCGCATTGCGCCTGTTCGGGCGGATCCTCAGAGATCATGAGATTCCCGAATGGCTGGATGACCCGGCGTCCAGCGCGCAACGCAGAAGAGATCGACTCTTTCCGGCGGCGAAGATCTTTCCAGTCGCAGCAATGCAGCCGGGCAAGGATCGCGTAACCCTGGGCATAGGGGAGCTCCGGATCGAGCGCGAGTGCCCTCTCGTAATCGCTCGCAGCTTCTTCAAAGCGCTCGAGCTCCAGATAGGCGCTGCCGCGACCCCTCCACCCGTCGGCAACGGCAGGAGCGATTTCGATCGCTTTGGAAAAGCTCGCAACCGCGTCATCGCAACGCTTTAAGCGCGCAAGAGCAACGCCGCGATTGTGCCATGCTTCGGCGGACCTGGGATGGACGGCAAGATGGGAGTCATAAGCCGCAATGGCTTCTTTGAGCCTCCCGAGCGACAGGAGAGAATTGCCCTTGTCGCAGAGCGCCTCGGCGGCTCCATCGAGCGCAATGGCGCGCTCGAAATGGGATAGAGCCTGCTGGTGGCGGTTGAGCCGCTGGAGCGCACGGCCACGCAGCAGGTGCGCGTCGACGGCCTCTGGAGCGATCCGTGTGGCTTCTCCAAGCATCCGCTGCGCGTCCTCGTATTGGCCACGTTCGAACTGGATTGCCGCCAGCCGGTACAACGCTTCGACATTATGGGCGTCGGACTTGAGGACCTCGCCATAAAGGCGTGCCGCTTCGGCGATATTGCCGGCCTCGTGCACGGCGCGTGCCGTCTCGATCAGTGGCTGGCTCATGCCGATGAGGGCAACGAAACCGCGATCGCGGCGGGAGCTTCGTCGCGCTGCGCTCGGGCCCACATGGCTTCATAGGCCGCTTCGAGACTGCGCGTCATGCGCTCGGTGTTGAATAGCGGCATGCAATCGCGGTTGCGCGCAAGCTTCGCCCGGATCACATCGAGCGCCGCAGGATCGCGCGCAAGCTTCACCGCGAGGGCTTCATAATCGGCAAGCGTGTTCGTCACCAATTCGGGCAAGCCGATTGCGCTGAGCAAGCTCGCAGCCACGCGTCCGGCGAAGGTCGAGCCCAGGCACGTGACGAGCGGTAGGCCCACCCAAAGGGCGTCGCTCGCAGTCGTATGCGCATTGTAAGGGAGCGTGTCCAGAAACAGATCGGCGAGCTTCTGCCGCGCAAGATGCGCGGGTGGATCGGTACGCGGGGCAAAAATGAGCCGAGCGCCGTTGACGCCACGTGCCTCCGCTTCGCGCCTCAGGTTGGCAGCGACCAAGCGATTGTCTTCCAAAAGCCACAGCACACTGCCCTCGACCTTCTTCAGAATCCGCATCCAGACCCCGAAAACCTGCGGCAAGATTTTGTGATTGTTGTTGAAACAGCAGAAAACAAACGCTTGCGCGGGCAAGCCGCATGCCGCCCGGGACGGCATCACATCGGCGACTTGGCGCGAGCGGTCGTTGCATTGATAGGTATCGGGCAAATAAACCGGCTTCTCCGTGTAGAAGGGCTGGTGCTCCTCGGGAACAACGAAACGGTCTGCCACGATGTAATCCACATAAGGGGCGCCCATGGTCCCCGGGAATCCGAGATAAGCGGCCTGCACCGGGGCCGGCCTGAGCGCGAGGATTCCGGGTCGTCCCTCGGCCGTGAATCCTTTGAGATCGATCACCACATCCACTTCGAGCTCGCGCAGAAGGGTCGCCACCTCCATGTCGTTCTTGTCGCGCACATCGATGAAGCGATCGAAGGCCGCGATGAGGCGTGTGCGCATCGGGCTCTTGTCGTCGGCGCCGAACGATATCGCGACGGTCTCGAAACGCGCCCGATCATGACGTTCAAAGACACCCGCCATGAGGAACGCGGTCGCGTGCGCGCGGAAATCGGCCGAGAGATATGCAATACGGATCTTGTCATGGCGATAGCGCTCGAGCCGCCAAAGCGAGAGTGTCGCCTCCGGAAATTTCTCCCGCACCCAGATGCGTGCGCATTCGAGCTGATCCGAAACCGAAAAGGCGATTATCGCGTTTCCCGTCGGATCGATGACGAACAGTCCGGCATGCAGATCTGCGGCGATCGCATCGAGGCCCTCCTCCAGCCCGCGCCAATCGCAGCAATGTAGGCGGCACATTGTCACGTAACCCTTCAGCCACGCGGCCGCGTTCTCTTGCCGTGACAGGAGCTCGTAGTCGGAGCCGGCTTCCTCGAAACGCTCGAGAGCGAAAGCGAGATTCGCGCGATTCTCCCGCGCGGCTGCGTGGCGGGGATCGATTGCGACCGCGCGATCAAAGCAATTGAGCGCTTCGCTGCGGCGATTCAGCTGAAGGAGCGCAAGGCCGCGATTGAGCCAAGCATCGGCATCCCTCGGCTTGAGCGCCAGCCCTCGGTCGTAGGCCGGAAGGCTCTCGTCGAAGCGGCCGAGCAGGAAGAGCAGGTTCGCGCGCTGAATCCAGATTTCCGGGTCATTGGGAGAGAGCTCGGCAAGTTTGCCGATCGCGGTTAGCGCCTCCTCCCGCCGCTCCAGCTGCATCAGTGTCCTCGCACGATTCTTCCAGGCGTCGGCGTAGGTGGGTGCAATGGACGAGGCGCGATCGTAGCTCGCAAGCGCCTCGTCCCCTCGTCCCAGCAAGGCGAGGACATTGCCGCGATTGTTCCACACCTGCGGAATGTCCGGCCGCAGACGAACCACGCTGTCCAGATTGGCAAGTGTCTCTTCGAGTCTGTTCAGCCCGAGGACCACGCTTGCGCGATTGACCAGCGCCTCGACGTAATCGGGTTTGAGCTTGAGCGCCGCGTCGAAGGCGCCGAGCGCCTCTTCGGCGCGATTGAGCTTCTGCAACAGGCAGGCACGGTTGTAGAACGCGTCCGCCGCGCGAGGATTCACCCTCGTCGCCTCGCCGACGAGCCGCTCCGCCTCGTCCAACTGCCCCATCTGGTACTTAAGGACACCGAGCGCATGCAGCGCCTCGTAATGCCTGGGCTCGTGCCGAAGAATTTCCGAATAGATCTGGGCTGCTTCCGCGAAACGTCCGGAGCGGCGGAGCTGGATTGCGTTTTGTAGTTGCGCATCGCTCATGGCCTTGCATCCGCCGTGTCGTCGAGCGCAAAAGATTGAGGCGGCTCGCCGAACTGATTGCGCCGCCAGATGGCAAGATAAGCTCTCTCAAGCTCACGCGTGAATCGCGCGGTGTCGAAGAGGGCAGACCGTTCGCGGCCAGCGGCAAGCTTGCCCCGGATGGCTGCCAGCAAATCCGGCTCGCAGACGAGCTTCAGAGCGAGCGCCTCGTACTCCGCCGGCGAGGCGGCGATCATTTCGTTCAGGCCGACAGACTTCAGGAGACTCGCGGCGACGCGGCCAGCGAATGTCGCACCAAGGCAGGTCAGCACCGGCAGGCCGGCCCATAAAGCATCGCTCGCAGTCGTGTGTGCGCAGCAAGGGAGCGTATCGAGAAAAAGATCGGCAAGGCGGTGGCGCGCGAGATGAAGACCGAGCTCGACCCGGGGCGCAAAGCACAAGCGCTCCGCTGCCACCCCGCGGGCTTCGGCCTCGCGCCGCAGATTGCGGACAACCGCCTCGTTGTTCTGAAGCAGCCACAAGACGCTGCCCTCGACTTGATGAAGCAGGCGCATCCAGATGTCGAAAGTCTCGGGCTGAATCTTCAAATTGTTGTTGAAGCAGCAGAACACGAAGCCCCGGTCCGGGAGCCCGGCCTGGCTGCGCTCAGGCGCGCTCGGAGCGATCACCCGCCGGTCGTCGTTGCATTGATAGCAATCGGGAAAATAGATGAGCTTCTCGCTGTAATAGGTCTGTTCGTCGGGCGGAATGACGACGCGGTCGGCCAAAAGATAGTCCATGTAATCGGCCGCCATGGTTCCCGGATAACCGAGATAGCTCACCTGCACGGGTGCCGGCTTGAAGGCAAGAATGCCCGGACGGCTTTCGGACGTATAACCTTTCAGGTCGACGGCAATATCGATCTCCATCTCCCGGATCATCCGCGCGATTGCCGCATCGCTTTTGCCTTCGGCATCGATAAAGCGGTCGAATGCAGCCTCGAGCCGTCCTCTTGAGGCGCTGTGATCGTTCGTTCCGAACGAGATCGCAATGGTCTCAAAGCGGTTCCGGTCGTGGTGCTCGAACACCCCGGCCATCAGAAACGCTGTCGCGTGCTCGCGGAAATCCGACGAGAGATAGCCCAGTCGGATGCGGTCGTGGCAGTAGGGCTGTCCATCCGAAAGCGGGGGGGAAACGGCCGGGCATTTCTCGCGAACCCAAATCCGCGCACAGTCCCGATGCTCGGTCATCGAGCGGCAGAGGAAGAGATGACCCATGGGGTCGAGGACGAACTCGCCGTCCGCGATCGCAGCAGCGATAATCCGCCGATCGGCCTCAAGAGAGCTCCAGTCGCAGCAATGCAGATGCGATAGCGCGCGGTATCCCTTGGGCCAGGGCGCAGGCTTTGACGTCGCAAGCGTGTCGTACGCCATCGCCGCTTCTTCGAAGCGGAAGAGCTCGAAGAGCGTATGGGCACGCGTCGTCAGCATCCCAGAGTCCCGGGGGATCAAGGCAAGGGCTTTGTCCACGTAGGACAAGGCCTGTTCCCGGCGGTTGAGCTTCCTCAAACATGCCGCCGCCGAATGCCAGGCCTCGGCGTTTGCGCCATCCTTGGCGAAGAATTGATCGTAACTCGAGATAGCCTCGGCATTGCGGTCGAGAGCCGCGAGAACATCGGCGCGCTGGCGAAGTGCGTCCTTGTCGCCGGGCGCGGCTCGCAAAGCGGCGTCAAAGTCGGCCAATCCCTCCTCGAGCTTGCCTTCGACCACGAGCAAGGTGCCGCGATTCTTGAGAGCTTCGACATAATCGGGTTTCAAGGCGAGCGCCTTGCCGTAATCCGAAAGCGCCTCGGCCAAGCGATCGAGCGCGCGAAGGGCGGCCGCGCGGTTGTTCCACGCCTGCGCGAGATTGGGCACCAACTCGACGAGCGAGTCGAAGCTCTCCAGGGCCTCGCGGTGGCGTTTCAGCGTCATCAACGTGCTACCGCGGTTGGCAAGCGCCTCGACATAGCCCGGCTTCAAGGCGAGCGCCGCGTCGAAGACGGCGATCGCCTCCTCCAGCCGATTGAGCTTTTGCAACAGGCAGGCATGGTTGTAACGCGCATCGGGCGAGATTGGATTGGACTCGACCGCTCGACTAACCAGCCGTTCGGCCTGCTCCAATTGGCCCGACTGATAGGAAATGATGCCGAGGGCATGAAGGGCTTCGAATTCGTGCGGATTTCCGTCGAGGATCTCAGCGTAGATCCTGGCAGCCTCGGTGAGCCTTCCACTGCGGCGAAGACGCATGGCGTCCCGCAATTGCGCCGCGGTCATCGGGATTGTTCCAGGTCGCGGACGTAAAAGCTCTCCAGTGCCTCTCCGCGCCGATTGCGTGCGCAGATTTCGGCGATCGCGCGTTCGAGCCCGCGCGTAAAGCCGATTGTGTCGAACAGCGGCGAGGAAGAGCGGGCGCGATTAAGCGTTTGCCGGATGTGTTGAAGCCGTTCCCTATCGCGCGCAAGCTCGAGCGCAAGGGCCTCATAGTGGTTGATAGACTGCGTCACGAGCTCGGTGAGCCCGACCGCATGAAGAGCGCTCGCCGCAACCCGGCTCGCGAAAGCCGCGCCCTGCAATGTCAGGAGCGGCACGCCCGCCCACAAGGCATCGCATGCTGTCGCGTGAGCGTTGTAAGGAAGCGTATCCAGGAAGAGGTCCGCCAGGCGCAAGCGCGAGAGGTGTTCTTCGGTCGTTGGCGTGAATGGCGCGAAGATAAGGCGCATGGGATCGATGCCGCGCCGCCCGGCTTCGCGACGCAATGCGCCGGATGACGAAGAGCTTCCAGCGGGAAGCCAAAGCACGCTGTCCTTCACTTCGTCGAGGAGATGCATCCACACACCGAACATCGCCGGCGTGATCTTGAACGCGCCGCTGAAGCAGCAATAAACGAAACCTTTCTCCGGCAACCCGGCCTGGCTGCGACGCGGCATCGGCTCCGCTATGGTGCGCTTTCCATCATTGGGCAAAAAGGAGTGCGGGAGATAAATGACTTTCTCCGCATAGTTGCTCCGCTGTCCGGGCGGAATGACAGTTTCGTCGGCGAAGATATAGTCGATATAGGGCGCTCCCATTGTGCCCGGGAATCCCAGGAAATGGGCTTGGACCGGCGCCGGGCGGCGGGCGAGAATTCCGGGCCGACAGCCGGCCGTAAAGCCGTTGAGGTCGATCGCGACGTCTACTTCTCGTTCGCGCAGCCACGCCGCGACCTCGGCGTCCTTCATGCCGCGAACATCGATGGAGGTCTCGAATGCCGCTTCGAGCCGCTTGCGTATGCGGCTGTCGTCGCTCGGACCCAGCGAGACAGCGATTGTCTCGAAACGGTTCCTGTCGTGACACTCGAAAATGCCGACACTCAAACGCGCAACGGCGTGATCGTTGAAATCGGCTGACAGGTACGCAAGACGAATGCGTTCATGCCCGTATCGTTCGCCGCGCCATAATGGCTCGGCCGAAGCTGGAAATTGCCGCTCGACCCAAACCCTTGCTCCGCGCAGAGCATCCGCGGAAAGTTCGTCGACCCCGCCGGCCAATCCGGCGAGCGACAAAAACGGCAACGGCGCGCAAACAGGCAGGCCCGAACGGACTGCCAATGCGACAGCCGTCACTTCAGCCTCGAGCCCGTCCCAATGACAGCCGTGCAGATGGCAATAGGCGAGATTGCCCCGCGCCCAGGGAAAATCAGGATCACGCGCGATAACCCGCTCGAAATCGCGCGCAGCCTCTTCGAAGCGGCGCAAGACGAGAAGCGTGTTTCCGCGCTGATTGAGGGCTTCGATGTGATCGGGCCGGAGCTCCAAGGCGCGCGAATAGGCGGCGATCGCCTCCTCTCGCCGATCGAGCTGCGACAACGCGGCGCCACGGCGTGTCCAAGTGTCCGCATTTTGCGGCTGGACCTCGAGCCCGCGATCGAATTCTGCCAATGCCTCATCCAAGCGTTGCAGGCCAATGAGCGCATCGCCCCGATTGAGGCGGGACTCCAAATGCCCCGGCTGAAGCGCCAGGGCCTTGTCATAGCTTGCGACCGCGTCGGCAAAGCGCCCGAGCTTGAACAGCGCGGCGCCGCGATTGGCCCAGGTTTGCGCCAACTCCGGACGCAGCGACGTCGTGCGCTCGAAGTCATTGAGCGCTTCTGCGTGACGGGCGAGGCGAACCAGCGCATTACCCCGGTTCGTTAGCGCTTCGACGTATCCCGGCTTGAGCGCAATTGCGCGATCGAAACAGGCGATCGCCGCTTCAATCCGGCCAAGTCTCAATAAGAGCGAGCCCCGGTTGTACTGGGCATCGACGGCGGCGGGATTGACGGTAACCGCCTGCCCGATCAGTCGTTCGGCTTCCTCTAAGTCGCCACATTGGTAGCGGACGATTCCAAGCGCGTGCAGCGCTTCGAAGCTCTCGGGTGCGACGTTCAACACCTGGCGATAGATGTCGGCGGCCTCCGCGAGTTTCCCTGCGCGGCGCAACTTAAGCGCATCTTGCAGCAAAAGCTCGTTCATCGGGGTTGGACCGCAGGATCGACGGCGAAACCCGCCGGAGGTTGACCGCGCTGGCTCCTTTCCCACATCGCGGCAAATGCGTTTTCCAAATTGCGGGTCATGCGGGTGGTGTCGAACAGCGGATAGGTCTTTCCGTTTGCCGCGAGTTTCTCTCGGATAGAACGAAGCTCCGTCGGATTGCGGGCCAACCGCGTTGCCAGCGCCTCATATTCGTCGAGCGAGCGCGTGATCAGCTCCGGCAGCCCGACTGCGGTCAGCAGACTCGCCGCGACACGGCCGGCAAACGTCGTACCGAGGCAGGTGACCAATGGCAGTCCGACGAACAATGCGTCGCTTGCCGTGGTGTGGGCCGAATAGGGCAAAGTGTCGAGAAAAAGATCCGCCGCCTGTTGTCTTGCAAGATGCTCGGCCGGCGTCGTGCGTGGCGCGAAGACCAGCCGTTCGGGCGCGATACCGCTCGCAGAAGCCCGTTCGCGAAGATTGCGAACGACCGATGGATTGTCCATCAACAGCCAAAGAACGCTCCTCTGGTTTTGCGCAAGGAGGCGCATCCAGACCGCGAAGAATTCGTCAGTGATCTTGAAATTGTTGTTGAAGCAACAGAAGACGAAGCCATCGTCGGGCAGGCCCAATTCCGTGCGCGTAAAGCTGCGGCTCGCTATCTCGCGCTTGGAGTCGTTGGCCTGATAGGCGTCGGGAAGATAGACGATCTGTTCGCTGTAGAACTTCCGGTCGGCCTCGGGAATCACGATCCGATCGCCGAGCAGATAGTCGATATGCGGCGCCCCCATCGTGCCCGGAAATCCGAGATAGTTCACCTGAACCGGCGCGGGGCGGTGGCTCAAGATGCCCGTCCGGCAGTGTTCGGTAAATCCCATGAGATCGACGGCGACGTCGACTTCGAGTTCTCTCAGGAGGGACGCGACCTCGAGATCGCCCTTGTTGCGAACGTCGTAGAAGTGTTCGAAGCCCCTTGCTATGCGCCCGTGGATGCTCGAGTCCTGCCCAGGACCGAACGAGATACCGATGGTCTCGAAACGCTTCCTGTCGTGATGCTCGAATACGCCGGCGATTAGGAACGCTACCGGATGCGGCCGGTAATCGGCGGAGAGATAAGCGAGACGAATTCTGTCATGACGATAGCGCTCGCCTTTCCAAAGGGGCGGAGGCAGTGACGCGAAGCCGTCGGCGGCTGAAATCCGCGCGCAGCGGAGCTGATCCTCAGGCGAGCGTAAGATAAACAAGCTTCCTAAAGGATCGAGCACCGGCTTTCCGGCGCGCACGCCCGCTTCGATCTCTGCCCGGTCACGATCCAAGAAACGCCAATCGCACGATCTCAGCCGGCATTGAACGAGGAAGCCTCGCACGAAGGAGAGATCGGGCTCGATCGCCAGCGCCCGGTGATACGCCTCCGCTGCTTCGTCAAAACGCTTGAGCTCGAAAAGCACGTTGCCTCGATTGCTCCAGGCCTCAGCATCCTTAGGCTGAAGCCCGACCGCCTTCTCGAAACAAGGAAGTGCCTCCACAGGGCGGCGCGACTCGATCAAGGCGACGCCGCGGTTGTTCCACGCTTGGGCGTCGTCGGGCTTAAGCGCGAGATAGATCTCGTACGCCTGAGCTGCTTCCGAATTTCTCTTCATCAAGAAGAGCGCGTCAGCCCGGAACCGCAGCAGATCCGGATTTTTTGGCTCGAGCTTCAACGCTTTGCCGAAGCTCGCCAGCGCTTCCAGCGGACGGCCCATGGTTCCCAAAAGGCGGCCGAGATTGCCCCAGGCGAATGCCCATCCCGGACGCAATTCCGCGACGCGGTTGAAGTCGGCAAGGGCTTCTTCATACCGCCGCAGTTGGGCGAGCGCATTGCCCCGGTCGACGAGCGCTTCCACGAAGTCGGGCTTGGTCGCTATCGCCCCATTGAAGCTTTGGAGCGACTCATCCACTCGGCCGAGCCTAAACAGCAGCAAAGCGTGATTGAGCCTCGCATCAACCGCCTGCGGGTTTACGTTCAGCGCTTGGGCGAGGAGGCGCTCCGCCTCGACCAAGTCGCCGGATTGGTAGCGAACCAATCCGAGTGCATGCAGGGCATCGAAATTCCGCGGTGCCGATCGCAGTATCTGACGATAAATCTCCGCCGCTTCCTTGAGCTTGCCCGCGCGCTGCAAGCCAAACGCCGTCTGCAGGTCCGACTGGGTCATGCGCACAGCTCGATCGGAGGTAGACGCGCCCACGCCCGGCGCGCGGCTATGCGCCTATAACTTTGTTCACGGACGACTTGGCCGGGCGCAACGTGCGGCCACACCGCTCAGTACGATGGCCGATTGCTGCTTGGCGGCGCGGATTGCGACGAGCTGTTGCTCGGGCTGCTACCCCCGCTGCCCTTACCGTCACCGCCCTTGCTGGCGGTTGTAGTCCGCTTCTCGACCACGGGCGGAGCGATTGGCATCGAGGGCCCGCGAAGTTCCAGCAGCGTAACCTTGCCGTCCTTTCTGCGGTCCGCGAGCTCGAAATAAGATCGTACCGTGTTCCCGAACTCGCGCCGGTCAACGCAGCCATCGAGGTTCCAGTCTACGAGCGGAGAAGCCTGCGCCCCGTCCTGTTTAAGACGTCTTTCGTTTTCGGCGCGAACCTCCGGTGGACTGAGACAGCCGTCATGGTCGGAATCGGCAGCATCGAAGTCGGCCTTCAGGCCCGCTTCCATCTCTTCGCGTGTGATTACGCCATCGTGGTCCGCGTCGTAACGCAGAAGAAGGGCGGCGCTCGGCGGTAGACCCGTAGGGGTACGCTGCGCAGCCCAAAGGGGCAGACTCAGCACGATGATGGCTGTGCCGGCGGCAAAGGAACCAACTAGACGCTTCATGGGATACGCCCCTTACTCAGCTGGAAGACCCTACCGCAAATCGGCCTCCGGCGGAAACGGTCCGACACCCGGCAGGGAAAAAGTTCAGCCGCCCCGCCGCCCGCGCTCCCCTTGCACCGGCATGCCCGGGAAACCGCCGCGTCCCCTGGGTAAGCGCAGCTCGTCGGGCGTCAAACGGCCATCTTTGTCCTTGTCGAGCCCGTCGAATACCGAGTGAGCCGTAGTCGCAAATTCCTCGAACGACACGAACCCGTCCTGATTCCAGTCGATCAATGGCGAGGCCAGCGTTCCATTCGCCATGAAGCGCCGCTGGTTTTCGGCTTGGGTCTCCTGGGAATCAAGCCGGCCGTCGCCGTTTACGTCGCAAATCGCAAATTGGCGGTGCAAGCCTTCGTCGAGCTCCTGCCGCGTCACCGTGCCGTCGCCGTTCGCATCATAACTTAGCATCAACCGAACATCCCGCTCGAGATCCGTGATCGGCGGGGGCACCGCGCCAGGCCGCGCCCGCGGACCAGGCGAGGAGCACGCCGCCCCGATCACAAGCACGGCTACGGCGGATAAAGTCGGCAGCTTGGTCATGGCGTTGAGGTTGTAGAGCAAACCTGCTGGATGCTGGATGAATTCTTCGCAGGGATTGCATTTGGAGCTCGCCGTAGCTCGCGGGCGCTACGCCCCGCCTTCGCTCTTCGGGCTGCGGCGCGGCAGCCTTGCTCGCTTCTGGGCACTGGATTCTGACGATACCCCTCGACCGGACGCAATCTCCAAGGCTGCAGTAGAAACTTGTCGCAACGAGACGATGGTTACGAGCAACTGCTTTTCGTGCGCCCATCCGTACGACTTCCGAACAGCCGCAGGCGTTCCACGCGGGTTGTGAATCAGGGATTTCTTTACAATGACGCGTCTGATCTAACTTTGGGGCGCAGCAACACCGCCGTCCCCCATCAAGCGTGAGGGCCAGCCGATCCGCACAAGCAGACCATCCGGCCCGTAGACGCCGAACTCGTATAGCCCCCATTCGCGATGACGTAGGATGCCGCCAGGGCGGATGATCAAGTCATCGACGCGTGCGGCGATAAAATCCACATTCGGCGTGCGGATGAAGACTCCGAACGGGTTGGTCTCGGGCACGCTCCAGGGTCCCGTCCCGGCCTGCGTGAGATGGACCTCGCAGTCCCAGCCGGTGAGGATGAAATAATTGCTGTCGCCGCCCGTGCGGGCGAAGCCTAACCGCTCCCAGAACGGAAGGGCTCCGGGCAGGTCGTTGCAGGGCACGATGGCAAATGCGCCGACGGTCGCGGGTATGGGCATAGGATTTGTCCACGGATTCGCGGCAAAGATCGCTGGTTGATCCAGCCGTGTCTATCTCTTGCGATGTACATCCCAAGAGAGTGGGCGGTGACGGACTCGAACCGCCGGCCACATCGGTGTAAACGATGTGCTCTACCAACTGAGCTAACCGCCCGGCCCAACCAACATAGCGCAGGGGACGCGACTTGGTCCCCGAAAGCGTAGCGGTGTTTACGACGCTTACGAGGCGTTCAGAACATCTTTGAGAGGCTTGCCCGCGCGGAAGCGCGCCGCTTTCGACGGCTTGATCGTGATCTCTTCGCCGGTCTGCGGATTGCGGCCCTTGCCCCCGGCCCTCGTCGAAACCACGAATACGCCGAAGCCGGTCACCCTGACTTCCTCTCCCGATTTGAGAGAGTCGGTGATCAAATCGAACACGCCGTCCACCGCCTTTTGGGCGTCCATTTTGGCAAGTCCAGACCGCTCGGCCAGTTTTTGGACAAGATCGTTTTTGTTCACGGGCGTTCTCCTATTCGCGGGCCCTGCCCCGCCGCACCAGATTTAAGGCGGGTTTTCGGGCGCCGTCAAAGCTTCAATACGCGATTCTCGGCGGATTTCCTCGAAAAATCTCGCGGGTCTAAGGATAGAAAAATGCCCCCGCGGGGGAATGACCGCGAGGGCTTTTTCGTCAGGACCCTGGCTCTAGTGGGTGACGACCGCGTCTTCGCCACCTGCGCCGTCGTCCAGAGCTGCCGTTGGAGCCTCGACCGGCTCCTCCCAAACGATCGGCGTCAAGGGCCGGGTCAGGGCGATCTTCAGCACTTCTTCCATGGTGGCCACGGGCCGAATCTCGAGTCCCTTCTTAACATTGTCGGGTATCTCCGCGAGATCCTTCTCGTTTTCGGCCGGAATGATCACCGTCTTCAGACCTGTCCTCAAGGCCGCAAGGAGCTTTTCCTTGAGACCGCCGATCGGAAGCACACGGCCCCGAAGCGTGATCTCGCCCGTCATAGCCACATCGCGGCGAACCGGAATTCCGGTTAAGACCGAGATGATCGAGGTTGCCATAGCAACGCCCGCGGATGGCCCATCCTTAGGCGTCGCGCCCTCGGGCACGTGGACGTGGATATCCTTGCGGTCGAACAGCGGCGGCTTGATCCCGAAGTTGAGCGCTCGAGAGCGGGCATAGGATCGCGCCGCGTCGATCGACTCCTTCATCACCTCGCCGAGCTTGCCGGTAGCCTGGAAGCGGCCCTTCCCGGGGACCATTACGGCTTCAATCGTAAGTGTCTCGCCTCCGACTTCGGTCCAGGCAAGCCCGGTCACGACACCGACCTGGTCCTCGCCCTCGATCTCGCCATAGCGGAACTTTCTCACGCCCGCATAGTCGCCGAGATTTTGCGATGTAACCTCGATCTTCTTGGCCTTGCCCGAGACGATGTCTTTGACTGCCTTGCGGGCCAAATTTGCCAGCTCTCGCTCGAGATTACGGACTCCGGCTTCCCGCGTGTAATAGCGGATAAGATCGCGCAGCGCGTCCTCGCCGATCGACCATTCGCCTTCGGTCAGGCCATGCGCCTTGATCTGCTTGGTCAGCAAGTGACGCTTGGCGATCTCGACCTTTTCGTCCTCGGTGTAGCCGGGGATGCGGATGATCTCCATCCGGTCCATCAGAGGCTGCGGCATGCGCAGCGTATTGGCCGTGGTGATGAACATCACGTCTGACAAGTCGAAATCGACCTCGAGGTAGTGGTCGTTAAACGCGTGGTTCTGTTCTGGGTCCAAGACCT
>DASQHF010000112.1:0-21769 GCA_035632215.1 Micropepsaceae bacterium
AGGGAGGAACCCGTGAAGAGATTTATCTTCGCTGCATTCGTTGTCGCGTCCGCGTTCGCCGCTGCGAGCGCGTCCGCACAGCCCGCTCCGTTCAACGCGACGGGTGTCACCATGGGTCACTGGCATCTCGCTTCCAAAGACGTGGAAGCGACCAAGAAGATCTATCTCGCGATGGGCGGGAAGCTCTACATGCCCGGCGGCAATCCGCTGATGATGTTTCCCGGTCTCTACATCAACTTGAACCTCGGGACCGAGAAGGGCGAAGGCGGCAGCCAAGGCTCGGTCGTGAACCATGTCGGCTTCATCGTCGACAACGTGCAGAAGCGCGTGGCCGAGTGGAAAGCCAAGGGCGTGAAAGTGCTCCCCGGCGGCAACAACCGTCAGGATCAGGCCTATGTCGAGACGCCGGACGGCGTGCGCATGGAGATCCTCGAGGACAAGGCCCAGACCGTGCCGATCAAGGGCGAGCACGTGCATTTCTCCCTCCAGGAATCGGAAATCCCAAAGGCGCAGGCCTGGTACGCGAAGACGTTCGGCGGCAAGGCGGGAATGCGTAACGGCGCGCCGGTCGTCGATCTTCCCGGCGTCCAGCTCCGTTTCGCCAAAGCCGACGCGAAACAGGTGCCCACGCGCGGGCGCGTGCTCGACCACATCGGCTTCGACGTCAAGGACCACGCCGCTTTCGTCAAGAAGATCCAGGCCGAAGGCATCAAGCTGGACGAGCCCGTTCGCGCTAACCCGAACGGCAACACCATCACCTACATCACCGATCCCTGGGGCACGCGCATCGAGATCATTCAGCGCGGAAACTTGGGACCCGAAGTGAAGTCGTAAGCCACGACAGCGTCTCTGCGGGGCGCGCGCGGTTGACCCGCGCGCTCCGCGAGCGCCAGCCGTTATCTCTGCCCCTTGTCGTCTTCCTGCTTGTCCCAATCGCCCTCGAAGTCGGGCATCAGGGCAAGCAGTCCGAAGAACAGCCCCATGACGCAGAACAACTCGAGGAGCTCGGTCGTGCTCGGCCATTTGGGCGGGTGCAGCCGTTCTTTCTCAAGGCGCTCCTCGGGCGGAAGCGTCCAGCCCACCGGCATGGCACCCGGCGTCCCACAACGGATGGTTTCGCCCTCTCTCGTCTGGCAGGTGGGTGCCGCATTTGCCGCAGGCTGGATAAGCAGCAGCGCGCCGCTCAACACAGCGGGGATCAGCGCACGCATGACAAACGGTCGCACCGGGCTGTCCTCGGAAACCAAAGACGAATCGATATTACCAGCCTCGAAAAAGCGGTTCCACGATCGAGGGTTGCGCCGCATCCTCTTCGGCAGTGAGATTTCCGTGAGCGGACCATCGGAAGTCTAGGGTTTGTGCGCGCCTAGTGCTTGTGCACGCGGGTCAATTCCGCACTCAGACGACTGCGGCAGACAGCCTCCCCACGGCCGGCGCGAGCTTCTTCCATAATTCTTCGTTGGAATTGGCCGTGAGGTCCTTGGCGATGATCTCCTTGATCGAGGCCTTCACCTGCTCGGAGAGCACGATACGAAGCTCGCCCAGGCTCCGCCGCGGCGCGACCAGCAAGAGCTGATCGAAGGCGCGTTCGGCGTGGGCCCGATCCAGAGCCTCCGCGACCATATGGGCGAATTTGCGTTTCTCAAGCCTGTGGTAGTCGTGCTTGGGCTCAATCGTGTGACGTACGCCGGAAATGGTCGCGTGGACCACCTCGGAGGAAAGCTCTCCCGGACCCGTGGGCTTGAATCCCCTTTCCTCATAGCCGGGAGCGAAAAAACGCGCCCGCGCGCCATCCGAGACCACGACCCAAAGACGCTTGCCAGCCTTCATGTCAATCCTCCGTCCTTAAGATACAGCCTAACCCCATCGGCGGCATGGCCTTTGATCTTGCTCAAAATCGCAACCTCGGACGGAATGGGCGATAAGAGATCAATCTTGGGTACCGGGCGCACGCACGGGGCCGCCCAGCCGCGTTCCGTCGGCAAGCGTCGCAGCCACCAACTGGCCGCCTCGCGAGCCGTCTTTCAAAGGATGGAACTCGATCGTCACCTTGTCGCCGGGTTTGACGCTGTCGGCGCGCCAGCCAAGCTTCGCGTCCTGCGCAATCGCCTGCATCTCGAAGGACCAATCCACCGGCTTGCCAGCCTCATCGGCCACGATGTGAATCCAGACATGCGGATTCGTCCATTCGAACTCCTTCACGACGCCCATCCTCGTCATCATCTTCTCCGCGTCGAACATGGCGAAGGAGTGGTGGGCGGCAGCCGAAGTGATCGACAGCCCGGCCGCAATGGCCCCGAAAATGAGAGCTCTGCATTTCATCGGTTCACTCCTTGGGCTTGTGCAGGAATAGAATGCGTTTTCCGCAAATGATCTAGGCACCTGCGAACTTCGAGAAAAGGACCGTCCGATGCTCCTGCCGCGTTTCTTTCTTTGATTGATCTTGATCCAGATCAAAGCAGACGATGAGGTTCATTCCATGCGCGCCATGAGACTCGAGCGCCCGAATACGCCGCTGAAGCTGACCGACCTCGAGGCGCTTCCGCCGGGCGAGGGTCAGGTGCGCATCGAAGTCTTAAGCTGTGGCGTCTGCCGCACGGACCTTCATGTCGTCGATGGCGAGCTTGACCAACCGACGCTTCCCATCGTGCCCGGGCATGAGGTGATCGGAAGGATACGTGCGCTCGGCAAAGGCGTGAGGGGTTTCCGATTGGGCGAGCGCGTCGGGGTACCCTGGCTCGGCTGGACGTGCGGCGCTTGCGAATTCTGCTTGCGCGGCGAGGAAAACCTTTGCCCTTTCGCGCGCTTCACCGGCTACCAGATCGATGGCGGATACGCGGCCGAGACGACCGCCGACGCGCGCTACGTCTTCAAGGTGCCGGGAAATTACACGGACGAAGCCGCCGCGCCGTTGATGTGTGCCGGCCTCATCGGCTGGCGCTCGCTGAAAGCAGCGGGCGAGGCGAAGCGGATCGGTCTTTACGGCTTTGGCGCGGCGGCCCACATCGTCGCGCAGGTGGCAAGAGCGCGCGGACAGGAGGTGTTCGCCTTTGTCCGTCCGGGCGACGAGAAGGCCCGAGCCTTTGCCTTCGAGATGGGCGCAGTGTGGGCCGGCGATTCCGATCGCCCGCCGCCCCAGCCGCTCGATGCAACGATTCTATTCGCGCCGGTGGGCGCTCTCGTGCCGCATGCCTTGCGGGCGATCCGACCCGGTGGAACGGCCGTTTGCGCCGGCATCCATATGAGCGATATCCCCTCTTTTCCTTATGAGATTTTGTGGAAGGAGAGGGAGCTGCGCTCGGTCGCCAATCTCACGCGCCGCGATGGCAAGGAGTTCCTCGCCTTCGCCGCCAAAACCAGAATCGAGACCAAGACCACGCACTACCCGCTCGCCGACGCCAATGAGGCTTTGTCCGATTTGCGGAAGGGGCAGCTCACCGGGGCGGCGGTGCTCATCCCGTGAACGCATCAGAGCTGAAAATTCCGCCCGCGTTTGATCCGGATCAAAGCCGCACGAGGGTCTCGAAGATAGGTCTTGCTCCAAGGAGTAATACCCATCGTGTCGGACGCCTCAGCCGAAATTGCCCGCATAGACGGCGTCATCGCTGATGCTGAGCGTTGCATCGCGCGTCAGCGTCAGATGCTGGCGAATATGACCTCCGAAGGAAAGGTGACCGAAGAGGCGGAGCTCGCGCTCGACTTGATGGTCGGCACGCTCAGCTATCTTCAGCATTTACGGCTCAGCATCCAGACGCTCTTCCCCGGAACGAACGCGAACGCCTAACGGCACCGGTACGAGCCGGGATTTTCCAGGCTTTCCGAGGGTATCTACGTAATACCCCCTAGGGATGTTTCCTGAATTTTTTCACGGTCTTACGCGGTGCATGCTTCTCCCGTTCGAAGCACAAGGGAGCACCGAAATGTCTGCCGCTCAAGTAATCAGCCGCGCTCGGCTTCCCTCCCCCCAAGCTCCAGCCTGGCTGGCGGCGGACAGCGCCAAGTTCGGTGCTCCTCTTGGCGCGGATGAAGATACGCGTGCGCTCGCGAGCATCGCCATCAAAGTCCGCGTGGCACGCAACGAAGCGATCTACAGCGAGGGCGATACATCCGATTATGCCTACAAGGTGGTGAGCGGCGTCGTGCGATTGAGCCGCCATTTCGCCGACGGCCGACGGCAGATTGTCCAGTTTCTCTTCTCTTCGGACTTTTTCAACATCATGGGATCGGGCGAGCACGGCTTCACCGCCGAAGCGGTGAGCGATGTCGTGCTGATGAAATATCCGCAGCGGGCATTCGCCAAGCTCGCGGACGAGCACGTTACGATCCAGCAGCGTTTCCTCAATCTCTTGTCGCTGCGCCTGAACGACATCCAGAGTCATCTCATGATGCTTGGCCGCCAAAGCGCGAAAGAACGCGTCGCTTCGTTCCTCCTGAAGCTCGCGGAGCGCACCGGCTCAGAGGACGATGAGATCATCGACTTACCGATGGGCCGCCAGGACATCGCGGACTATCTTGGCCTGAGAATCGAGACCGTCTCCCGCGTCTTCAGCGAGATGAAACAGGATCGCCTGATCGATGCGCGCAATCTCTATCAGTTCGCTCTGATCGATTCCGACGGCCTCCAGGCGATAGCAGACGGCGAAGAAACCGAAGAGTGAAAGGCGCAGGAAATGGTGTCCGCCGGCTACGAACCGATCATCCGTCCTGACGCGAGCATGCGGCTCGGATGGCCGATGATTTGGACCTGCGCATCGCTTGTTTCGCTTAGCGTCGGCATGGCCCTGCTGACGGCTGCTCTCTACATCCCTTAAGAAAACAAACGCGTTTCTTGCTGGAATTTGCGGCGTGGCGCTAGCGCATGTGCTCCCATAGCGCGCGCTCTTCCTCGAAGCGGTCTTGTTCGTTCGCCTTGAAGTCGCCCCGCGAGACGATGCCGACGATCTTCTCGTTCTTAACCACGGGCACGTGGCGAAAGCCGCCGTCCCACATCAGACGAAGGGCATCGATCGCGGTCATCTCCGGCGACATGGTGGTCGGATTGCGGGTCATCGCGTCCTTGAGCCTGGTCTTGGCCGGACTCTTGCCTGCCGCCACGATGCGGTTGACCGCGTCGCGCCCAGTAAAAATTCCAACAAGACTGCCCGCGTCGTCGCAGACGAGAACGGCTCCGACCTTCCGGTCCCGCATGGACTCGCAGGCATCCTTCACCGTGTTGGAGGGGCCAAGCTTCAAGGGACGCTGATTGCAAACGATATCGGACAAGTGGCGCACGAGAACCTCCACGCGTAAACAAATAAAAGGATAGCTCCAGACAGAGGAGATCCATTGATTTGTCGCAAATGCGAGAGGAAATCTGATCTGGATCAGAATTGCTTCGGGTCGACGGCGCTAGAAAGAGATCGTCTCAAATGGAGAAGATCATGAGGGCACAAGCAACATCCTCCGGCGCAATGTTCTGGTATGCGATCCTGCTAGCGATAATCGTCGCGATGCTGGTTTTCACGCTATCGCGTCCCGCCGCCGAAACGCCCGCACCTGTGCAGGCGGCGACAACGACGCTCGCTACTCCCCCGGGCAACTGACGATTATTGGGGCGCGGCTGCTGCGGCTTGCTCACGGTGAGGAGACGCAGGCGATTCGCAGCCCATGTGTTCGCCCATCCCTTTCAGATAGGCGCGCCGGACCGAGCCCGCGAGCTGTGCCTGACTGATGGTCTTGCTGCGCTCCTCCGCGCCTGATACGCGCCGGACCACACCGCGATACGGAATGAAGCCCGATGCCGTGTCGCGCGCTGCTCCAAGAACGGTGTCCGACGTGGCTTTCTTGATGCTGTCCTTTTTGGCGGGAGCAATATCGAGATCAGGACCGAGCACACCGTCGAGCTCGGCAATTTCCGCATTGAGCTCGTGGCAGTCGACGTCCGCGGGCAACGCGTAAGGATCGGAACGCACCTTCAGGAGAAGGGGCGAAATCTTATCCTGCGCCAGGTTGAGGTCTCGAAGCGGTTGCTTGAGAGCGTCCTCGACCTTGGACGTGGTGATGGACGCGTCGTCTGAGCGTAGGGATCTGGTTGCGCAAGCGGTCGCAGCAACAAGGACCGCGGTCAGCGTCAGTGCGCGTCTTGCGATCATGTTCATGGAATGAGCCCTCCAGGCTGCAGGCTGAAGCTTGGCCATTTGCCCGAGGGACGACTTTGATCTGGCGCAAAGATGGAGGTTAAGCGCGATTGGCCAGAAGCACACCGATGCTGACGAGGATAGCGGCCGCCGCCTTGCGGCCGAGATTGCCGGCGGAAAGATCTTCGCGGCCCAGCCGCGGGAAGAAGATCGTCAGCAGCACGCCGAAGCCGAACACGAACAGCGTGGTGGTCGAGGAGACCGCCGAGACGAGCGCCACAGGCGCCAGCAGAGACGCATAGCGAACGCCCAAACCGCCGCCGAGATTGATGAGCTCGTTCGCGGCGTTGATGCCGATGACGGCGCCGGGGCTCTTCCTGAACAAGGCGGCGAACTGCGCCCGGTACGCGGGCACCGCGACAATGCCGAAGCCGAACAGCGCCTCGCCGACAAAAGTCCAGAACGTCGTGCCCCAAAACGACTCTTGGACGGCGAAATATTTGAACACGACGGAGGAGAGCGAAAGGATGAAGGTCGAGGCGACCATCAACGCGACGAGGCGTGCTTTCAGACCGTGCATGAACGAGCGCCCATGGAGAGAGACGGTGAGCACACCCACGATGATGAGACCGATGCCCGCGAGCTGTAAGAGAGTCATGCTCTCGCGCAAGCTCAAATAGGCCAGCAGCAGCGTGAACAGGACCGAGAGCTGGAACAGGGGCGCGACGACCGATGCCTCTTCGGATTGGATGGCGCGCAAATAGAACAGCATCGCGCCCATATAGAAGACGCCCGAAAGCGTCATGACTCCGATCGCGAGCGGCGTGAGCGTGAGAACCCCCGGATCGAAGGCCCAGATGACCGGAAGCGCGATGAGGCCGATCAGCGCGGTAAAGACGATCAGGACCGCGGTGTCGCTATCCCTGAAATATTTGTCGACGAGATATTTATCGATGTGGGTCGAAGCGGCCCATGATATCGGGCCGACAAGAGCGAAAGTGAGCCAAAGCATGGTTCTCTTTATCCCGCGAACACCCGGCCGCATAGTTCGTCGAGATTGGCGTTACCCGCCGACTTGATCGGGATCAAGCAGAACCGGTCAGGCTTTGCTAGGCTGCGGCTCAAAGGAAGCAGAGAGCAGGAACGCGATGGCGATCAAGGACATCCTGGTTGAGCTTTCGGGGTGCGATAGCGATGGCTCCGCGCTCGCGGCGGCCTATTTTGTGGCCGAGCCCTTCGGCGCCCGCCTTGATATCCTCCATGTTCAGCCGGGGCCGATGGACATCATCGTCCATGCGGCGCTTGGACAGTTCACCAGCAAGATGGGCAACACCGAGCTCATCCATGCCCTCCAACATGAGGCGGAAAATCGCTCGCTTTCCGCCAAAGCCGCATACGAGACGTTCGCGAACGCTCGTTTCCCGGGCGGTCGAAACGCGCCCTCAGGTACAAGCGCGTCGTGGCGCGGGATCGAGGGCGACCCCGCGACGATAGTGAGCCAAGAAGCACGCTACAGCGATCTCGTCGTTGTCGGCCGCGGATCGGAGAGGGACGACCTTCCCGCGGACGCGGTGGCGAACATCCTGGTCCAATGCGGCCGACCGCTCTTGCTCGCGCCGAACGCCGCCGTGAAGAGCATCGGCAGGACGATCGCCATCGCCTGGAAGGAGTCGGCCGAAGCGGCGCGCGCTGTGACCGCGGCCATGGCCTTGATCGAGCGCGCCGAGCGGGTTCTGGTCCTGACCGCCGACGAGGCGCACGCCGATCCCGTCTTGAACCTCAAAGCGGCGGAACGACTCGCGCAGTCGCTCGCGCGCCATGGCGTGAAGAGCGAGTCGCGTCGTGTGCTATCGGGGTCCGAGCTAGCCTCGCACACGCTCGCGCGCTCGGCGGCAGAGGCGGGCGCGGACCTTCTCGTCATGGGAGCCTACAGCCACAGCCGCACGCGCGAGCTCGTCTTCGGCGGCTTTACACGTGAGCTCCTAATGCGCTGCGACTTACCGCTGCTGATGCTGCATTAGAGGAAGCTTCAAAAATCCGGCTTGGCGGCTTTCGGGACGTCCGAGTCCTTGTTGTTGTAGTACTCGTGCGGATTCTCCGCGCACACGCCTTCGGCCAGCGGGTCTTTCTGCGGCACATAGGTCATGGTCGCGGTATAGGGGCTCGTGAACACGCCGGCGTCCTCGATCGTGACTTCGACTTGCAGGAACTTGCCGCGGTGGCCGCTGAAGACGTCGCCGTTGAAGAGCCAATTCTCTTTGTAGTTCCGGTCGAGCGCGTCTTTCACCTCGTCGTAATCGCGCAGGCGATAGCGCTCCACCATGTGAAGCTTCTTGGTGTAGGGCGTGCCGAACAAATCCTGCATCGCATAGGGGCGATCGGTCTTGATGCCGACGGTGTCGATCACCAGCGTATCGCCCTCGTAATGGCCGATAGAATCCCCGTACCAGGACGGCTTCAGCTGTCGGGGATGAGACGAATTCATGCGCACCCGGCGGACCTCATGGTCGCCGCTGTAGAGAAGCGTGACCCGGTTCGGTTCTTGGATCACCTGCATCGTGAACTGCTTGAAGATGAAGGGCGGCGGATGCGGCCAGCACTGATTGGAGGGATTGGGAAAAGTGACGCCGGCCCGCGAAATTTCACCGAAGTGCTTCACGACATCCGCCGCCCACGGCTGGAGGAGCGGGCTCTTGTAGTCGCCGACCAGCTGATCGTAGTCGCTGATGCCGACCGTGCCCGCCGGCAAACCCGCCGAGCCGGCCGAGCCGGCCGGCCGCTGCTCCGCCCAGCGCGACAAGTTCGTGATCGGGCCAGGTCCCGATGCCGGCGGCTCGAACCAGGGAAAAGCGGGATGCGTCCAGGTAGTGGACACGCTGGAGAAGTCCGGGATCGCGGTGGTCTCGCTTGCGCTTGCGGCAAGCGCGGCCGCCATCGCCACGGTCATTACAAGAAGCAAGCTCCGCCGCTTATGCATTTGTTACGCCCCGTTGTTCAGTCCGACGCGATCACGAATTCACTTGGCGGGCGGCGGTGGCGGCGGGAGCGTGCCGCCTTCGGCCAGAATTTTCATGTTCTGGATCGCCTGCGTGAATCTCGCGCGGCGTGCGTCCCTATCTTTTGCGCGCGCTGCATCGTCGGGGAGCATCGAGTTGTCAAAGAAGAGCGTGTAGACGATTTTCGAGGTCGCTGCGGTCAGCGGCCGCACTTCGACATTGCCGTGATAGAGATTGAACGGCGTGCCTTCCTTGGGCGTCTGCGCGTAGACGTAGGAGAACTCGGTCTTGGCAACGAGCACCTCGCCGTTGCCAACGCTGCGCACCGCACCGACTTCTCCGTCCTTGCCCGCGATGATCTTGCACCCCTGCGGCACCTGCAGCCATTCGGCCACATCGCAATATTTGCCGACGCGCTTCCACACGTCCGCCGCCGCGCGGTTGACGTTGATTTCCATGACAATGGATGTGTAGGTGGGCGACGCGACCACGACGGAGCCCTTTGGCGCCTGTGCGCCGGCTGAGCTCATGAAGGCCGCCGCCAACACGCAGCCTATAGCGATCTTTGCAAGCGAAGTGCGCATCTCTTTCCTCCCGGTTGTTCGTCGTCCGACGATAGCATTGCCGGCTTGTCGGCGATAAGGGGTCAGCTTGGGGCCGCGAGCCGGAGGCTGACGCGCACGACATCGGGCGACTCGCCCGCACTCGCTTGAAAACCGAGCTTTGCCGCAAGCGCCAGCATCGCGCTGTTCTCGCGAAGCACATGGCCCATGAGTTCGCTCAGGCCGCGGGCGCGCGCATACTCGACAAGCCGCGTCATGAGCAGTCGCCCGATGCCCTGCCGATGCAGATCGCTCGCCACGACGATCGCGAATTCCGCGGAAACATTGTCGGGATCGGCGATGAGGCGAACCACGCCCGCGAACCGCCCGCCTTCTGGCCGGTAGAGCACAAGGGCCATTTCGCGGTCGTAATCGATCTGGGTGAAGCGAGCGAGCAGCTGCGGCTGTACGCTCTTCAACGGCAAGAAGAAGCGCAGCCGCGCATCCTCGGGAGAGAGCTCCGCTACAAGCGTCTTGAGCGCCTCGGCGTCCTCCGGGCGGATGGGGCGAAGTTTGAGGCGCCCGAGCGAGGAGAGCTGCTCATCGCGCTCCAGTTCCTTCGGATAGGGGCGGATCGACAGCCGCGCACCGCGCGCTCCTTTAAGCGGCGCGATCCGCACGCGTGCATCGACGGCGACGATGCTTGTCGCGTCCAAAAGCAGCGGGTTGAGATCGATTTCGACCACTTCGTCGAAATCGCAGACGAGCTGCGAGAGCTTCACGAGCGTCGACGCAAGCTCGGGCAGGTTGGCCGGAGGATGATCGCGATAGCCTTTCAACAGGCGAGCGATCCGCGTCTCCTCGATCAGCTCGCGCGCGAGCCGCAAATTCAAGGGCGGCAGCGCGACCGCCCTGTCGGCGACGATCTCGACCGCTGTTCCTCCTTGCCCGAACAGGAGGAACGGCCCGAACTGCGCATCCACGGCCATACCCGCGATCAGCTCGTAGGCGCCTGGCTTCTCGACCATCTCCTGCACGAGAAAGCCGTCGAGACGAGCGCTCGATTGGGTCTTTTTCACCTGCGCCAGCATCGCCGTCGCAGCCGCCCGCACCGCGTCTTTGGTTTTCAAACCGAGCGCGACGCCGCCGACTTCCGATTTGTGCAGAATATCGGGCGAAACGATCTTCAGCGCCACCGCACCGCCGAACTTCGCCGCGAGCTTCACCGCGGTCTCGATGTCGGGGGCTTTCGCCGCCCGCACCATCGGGATCCGGTAACACTCGAAGAGGCGCGAAACGTCTTCCGGCGCGAGCCAGCCTTGACCCAATTCAAGCGCGCGATCGATCACCGCGCGCGCAGCGCCGCTGTCGGGAGAAAACTCCGTCGCCGCCGAAGACGGCACCTCGACGATCGCCTCCTGGCCCTTGCGATAATGCATGAGGTGCATGAAGCCGCGCGCGGCTTCGGTCGGCGTCTCGTAGGAAGGAAGTGCTGCCGCCGCGAACAAGGCGCGGCTCTCTTGCGCGAGATCGCCGCCGAGCCAGTTCGCGAGGACGGCCTTCGCCTGTGGCCTTGCAACCTCGATCACCGCGCGCGCCGCTTCCGTGCTCGACGCGATCGCGGTCGGGCAATTGATCACCAGGACGGCGTTGGTTTCCGGCGCTTCGAGTAATGTCTCCAGCGAGGCTGCATACCGCGCCGCAGGCGCATCGCCGATGATGTCGACGGGGTTGCCTTTGGACCAGGTCGTCGGCAGCAGGGCATCGAGCTTCTTGATCGTGTCCGGCGACAATTCCGCCGCCACGCCGCCGAAATCCAGGAGCGCGTCGATCGCCAGCACGCCCGCGCCGCCGCCATTCGTCAGAATGACCATGTCGTCGCGATTGATCCTGGGCGCGATGCTGAGTGTCTCGACCGCGTCGAAAATCTCCTCGAGATCGCGCACGCGCAAGATGCCCGCGCGGCGGAACGCGGCGTCGTAGACCGAATCGATTCCGGCCAGCGCGCCGGTGTGCGAGTGCGCGGCTTTCGCCGCCGCGCCATGCCGGCCGGCCTTGATCGCGATCACGGGTTTCAATCGAGCCGCCGCGCGGGCGGCCGAGATGAACTTCCGCGCGCTCGTCACCGCCTCGATGTAGAGCAGGATCGCGCTCGTCTGCTGGTCGTTGGCGAGATAGTCCAGCATATCGCCGAAATCGACATCGGCCATGTCTCCCAAGGAGACGAGATGC
Source organism: Micropepsaceae bacterium (assembly GCA_035632215.1). GTDB lineage: Bacteria > Pseudomonadota > Alphaproteobacteria > Micropepsales > Micropepsaceae > CAIYRG01. The sequence goes on from DASQHF010000112.1 coordinate 11,887, forward strand.
GAAAACCCGATCCCGCGCGAGGTCGCCCAGTCGAGCACGGTGGTGACGATGGCGCCCGACTGCGCGACGAAGGCGATGCCGCCCTTCTTGGCGTTGCGCGGAGCGAACGAGCCGTTCAAGCCCGCCGGCGTCGAGACCACGCCAAGACAGTTCGGCCCGATAATGCGCAAGAGATGCGGCCGAGCGGCGTCGAGCATGGCCTGCTGGAGCGCGTGGCCCTCGCCTCCTTCGAGCTCGCCGAAGCCCGCGGTGATGACGATCGCGCCTTTAGCTCCGCGCGCACCCAATTCCGCGATCACTTGCGGCACCGCGCGCGGCGGTGTGCAGATGACGCCCAAATCCGGCACGAAAGGAACGCTCGCGATATCCGCGTAACAGGCTGCGCCCAGAATCTCCTGGGGCTTTGGATTGACGAAGGCAAGCGAGCCGGTAAATCCGCCACCCTTGAGGTTCACGGCGGTGACGAGCCCGACGGATCCCGCTCGCGCGCTGGCGCCGATGAGCGCGATCCCGCGCGGGTGAAAGATCGCATCGAGATTGCGGATCGTCATGAGCGCGAGCCGCGCTTAAAAGTCCGGCTTGGCAGCCTGCGGGATCGGCTCCTGATCGAGGTGGAAGAAGTCGTTCATCATCCCTTCTGCGCAAGACACTTCGATCATTGGCCCGAACTGCGCGCGCGTATAGCGCTGGATCGCATTCCACGGCGTCGTGAATGCGCCCGGATCCTCGACATGGACGTTGACCTCGAGCGTCTTCCCGCCATCGACGATGTGGAAGCGCTCGATGACGTGCAGCTTGTCGGTGTGCGGCGTACGGAAATTGTCGATCCAGGTCTTGTCGTTCATCCCGACGGTATCGACGACGAGCGTATCGCCTTCGTAGCGGCCGACCGATTCGCCGAACCAGGACGGCTTCACGTTCTTCGAATGCGGCACGTCCATAAAGATGCGCCGTGTCTGGTAGTCCTCCTGCCAGACCATCACGATCTCGTTCCTGGTCTGAACGAAGTAAACGGGCTGCACGCCATGGAGTAGGAAGCCCGGTGTGCCCACCGGCCAGCAGCTCGCCTGGCGTGAGAAGCCGGTGCCGCCAGCGAGGATGCGATCGTTGCGCTTCTTCATTTCCGCCCGTGCCCAAGGCTGGAGGATTGGGTTCGCGATGTCGGCGACGGCAAAGGTCGGCTGTGGACCGACGATCCGCCCGCTCGGCGGATAATTGGGAGCGAGATTGACGAACACGGGATGCGCCGGATCGTTCGTGATCGGCCCCGGACCGCTCGGCGGCGCCTTGAAGCCGCCCGGCACCGCGATCCAACCGACGATCGAATCGGGCGCGAAGTTTGGCGGAGCATCTGCGCCCGACGCCGGCAACGATCCCGCGGCGGCGAGAAGAAGAACGGACAGAACGGCGCTTGTTTTCATCGGCTGGCCTCGCGCTATTTCACCTTCATATATTTGCGCAGATTGTGCGCGGCGACATCGGCGGCGAAGATGCTCCCTTCCTCATCCGCGGCAATCCCCGAAGCCGTCGTGCCGACGTCGAGCTTATTGGGATCGGCCGGATCGGGAATGAAGGCTTTGAGCGAGCCGTCATTCGCGTTCCCGACTACGATGCCGCGGAGCTGGCCTTTGGGGGCGTTGGGATCGCGAAAAGCCGCGCCGACATAGATGGTGTCGTCTTTGCCCACGAAGACCGAGCTCGGCTCGCCGAATTGTTTCCATGCCGCAATGAACTTGCCGTCCTGGTCGAACACCTGGATACGCTGGTTGCGGCGGTCGGCGACATAGAGGTGGTTTTGCGATCCGCCGAGGAAGAGATCGTGCGGCTCGTCGAAGTCGCCGGGCGCATTTCCTCGCTTACCCCAGCTCTTGATGAATTTTCCGTCTTTCGAGAATTTCAGGATCCGGCCGTTGTTGTGCTTGTTCGGCAGATGCCCGTCGGACACGAAGATGTCGCCGTTCGGCGCGACTGCGATTCCCGTCGGGCGGTCGAACGTGTCAGGCCCGCTCCCCGAAACGCCCTCTTTCCCGAGCGTCATCAGGATCTGACCGGTGGGCGAAAGCTTGAGCACTTCCTGGCCCATGACGACACCGGACGAATTCTTCGCCGGCATGCCAAGAATGGTCTCCTCGTCATTGACGTCGCTGACCCAGAGATTGCCTTGTTGGTCCAGCGTGAACCCGTGCGGATAGGCGAACAGCCCGGCGCCGAAACTTTTCAAGAGCTTGCCGGACGGATCGAATTCGAGGATCGGCGGATTGGAGGCCCCGCGATTGACGCAGGTGGCATGTCCCGGCGGCACCGTGTTGAAGCAGCGGTGGAAGACCCAGATGTTGCCGTCGCGCGCGACATGGACGCGGATCACTTCGCCCCAATGACCGCCATTCATGTTTTGCGGGATCGTCGGCCACCCGTTGACGAGCCGGTATGGATTGGGAAGCTCGGTCGGTTTGGGGTAGGTCTGAGCTTGCGCCGCGGAGGCAATCGTCAATCCGGCCACAAACGCGAGTAGTGCTCGGCTTTTCGGCGCCATGCTTACCTCCCCAATTCGCGTGTCATCGTCACGCGCGCGCTTTGCGTGTCAACCTAACAAGGGTTTAGCCTAGGGTCGAGGCGGCGGTAGGGAAACGAGCATGCCGCGGTGTTGGGCGGTATTGATCATGGGTGCAAGCGTCATGCTCATGCCCGCGCAAGCTGCCGAACGCTCAGACCCGCTCGACCTCTCCACCGACACGAACACCGCCTGGGTGGCGGACCGCCCCACAGGCGATGACTTTCTGCCGCCGCCGTCGGGGCCCGGTCCGGTGATGTCCGCGCCGGGTCATCCTTACATCCCGAATGGCGTGGGCGGGCGGCCGACCTATCGTGCCGCCGACCTCACCAACCCGATCCTCCAGCCCTGGGCGATCGAGCAGATGAAAAAGACGAACGACGCGGTGCTCGCAGGGCACGTTCCCCTCATCGCGCGCGAGCGCTGCTGGCGGAGCGGCGTGCCGGGCTATCTCGTCGATACCCGCATCGTGCCGCTTTATTTCCTCCAGACGAAGAAAGAGATCGTGACGCTGATCCAAATGGATGCGCGGATGCGGCATATCTATCTCGACGTGCCGCATTCGAAGGACTTGAAACCCTCCTGGTACGGAGAATCGGTCGGCCGCTACGAAAACGGCGAGCTAGTCGTCGACACGATCGGCCTCAACGACAAGACCTTCGTCGACAATTACCGTACGCCGCACACCGCGAAGATCCATGTGGTGGAGTACTACAAGCTTCTCGACAACGGCAGCACGCTCGAGATTCTCGTCACCGTGGATGATCTTGGCGCCCTCACCGCGCCGTGGTCGGCGATCCAGCGCTACAAACGCGTCAAGCGCGCGGCCCTCCAGGAAGAGCGCTGCGCCGAGAACAACAGCAATTATCTGAATGAAGAAATCCGCCCGATGCCGGTGGCCGAGAGGCCGGATTTCTGAGCAGCGGCGCGCGGCCGCAGGCAATGGGGCAACCCGGCTTTACCAATTTTTTCGGCGTTCGCCGCGGAAAACCGCCTTTCGTGATTGATCTTACGGCGCCGTAACCCGCCCGCTGCGGCCTCAATTTTTGCCGGGATTTGTGCCACAATGAAATTCATATCGATTGTCGGCGACTGTCGTTGTGGGGAGGTACCATGAGTCTGTTGTCAGCATTCTTGTCTGCGGTCAAATCGGAGATCAACTGGGTGATCTCCTCGCTCGCTCTTGCGGAGACAGCCGCCGATGCTCAGCCGGCGGAAGCGCCCGCGGGAGACGGGAAACCGTCGCACGACGCGGACGCGACGCCTACAGACGCGAAGCTCGAGGTCGCGAGCATCGTCAAAACTCAAGACGACAGCGCTCCGCACCACCACGCGCCACTGAGCCTGAACGCCGAGCAGAATTATCTGCATCACATCGCTTACCATTCGGACGATAGCGACGCGGCGAACGCGAAGAGCGCCCTTCTCGCCTCGGGTGCCGGCGCTCTCGTTCTGCCGCATGCAAGCGTAACCGCCGATTCAGTGGCGATCGAAAACATCAGCTCGCCGCAATCCGCGCTGTCCGAGGACTTCGGCTCGCACGCGCAGCCTTTAGACAACAGCGGCGATTCCGTCTTTCAGTTTGCAGGCGCTACCGGCCACGCGCACGGCGGCCCGGGCGGCGGGGGCGGAGGTTCTTCCACGCCAACGTATACCGCCGTGGTTGGAACTGGATCCGGCCTCCACCCGACAATAGACTTGATATGGGATTCGAGCGTTGCCAACGCACCCGGTGGATTCAATAGTAACGGTGCATTCACGAAGGCGGTGACCGATGCGGCCCAATACCTAGCAAACACCCTCCATGACAACATAACCATCAACATCACGATCGGCTTCGGAGAAGTCGCGGGACACAGGCTGCCGTCAAGCGCTCTGGGAGAGAGCATTACCAACCTCAATTCGTCTAGCTATTTGGCCATCGCCAATGCTCTATCAAGCACGGCGGAGAAAGCGGGTGATGCTTATCCGATAACCGACCCGAACCCGAGCCCCCTCAGCGATCCCACGAGCAGCGGAAATTTCTGGGTGACGACCGCAGAAGCCAAGGCTCTGGGTTTCACACCCGTCCCACAGGAAACAATTAGCGCCATTCCGAGCGGTGGCAGCGTTGCGGTGCCTCTCAACGTCGATGGACATGTCGGTTTCAGCAGCTTCAAAGGAATTTTCAACTATTCGACGGAGGGCGGAAAAACAGGGGACACAATTGTCGGCTACGACTTCTATGCAACCGTCTTGCACGAGATAACGGAAGTCATGGGCCGCATGGTATTTGCCGGTGGCAATGTCAACGGCTCGACGAACAGCTACGAACCCCTTGATTTGTTCCGTTTCCTAAACGGCTCCGCGGATGTTTCATCCACAAAGGGCGGTTACTTTTCCATCGATGGCGGGGCGACTGACGTCCACAACTTCAACGGTGGAAGCGGTGATTACGCCGATTGGGACAACAGCCAGATCGAAGACTCTTTCAACGCCGCGGGTACGCCGAACGTTATCGAGACCACGGGTGGTGTGCTCCCCGACTTCGATCTTAAAACGCTGGATGCGATCGGGTGGAATTTGGCTTGAGGGAGTTTGTCCTCGCGCCACCAAGCAGCAATGACGTTTCCCTAAGTAGCCGTGTTATCTGCGCTACTTACCCTTTTGCCGCCGCGACTCGTGGCGACGCCAGCTCTTGTTCGACGAAGCGGCAAAGATCGGCGTAAGAGAGCGACATCATCTCGTTGGTGATCTGCGGCAGCTGGATCTTGAACTTGTCCTCGATGTCGAAGCCGACCTCGATGATGTCGATGCTGTCGAGGCCCGCATCCAAGAGCGTGCTCTCGGGCTTGATCTCGCCCTTGATCTTCCTGCCCACGATCGCACGCAATTCCTTCGTGACGTCCATTGCGCTTAAAATTTTCCTTCTCGACCAAGTCCCGCCAGGAGCCCAAACGGCGGGTTCGAGCTCCTGGCAGGAGGGCGGTGGGGCGCCGCAAAAGGCACGGTTTGAAACACAACCCGGGGAGCGAGCGAAATTCTTGCTTCGTCACTCTGCTAAGAAGACGGCCGCTTATTTCGTAATATTCCCTGCTCTGCCCGATAAATTTTGGGCGGTCAGGCACGAAGTGCCCGGGCCTCCGGAGGTGGCCCGTGGGGCCCCATCCGGCTATTCAGGGAATAAATCGCGGAACTTCTCGTCTATCTTGCGAACCGATTTGCGCCGGAAGACCGGAAGCGGCCTCGGGAGCGGCACAAACGAGGCGGGGCCTGGATGAAGCTGGTATCGTTCGAGCATATGGACTGCCTCACAAGGCAGACCCGCTTCGGCAGCGTCATCCCGAGGGTACCGGCTGCGGCGCGGAAAGCGTTAGTTTGATGGGCGAACAGCAGGACCCGTTTGCAGCGGCCCTGATCGCGCAGCTGCCGAGGCTTCGGCGCTACGCGACCGCGCTCGTGGGCAATGCGGGCGCGGCCGACGACCTCGTCCAGGATTGCATCGAGCGCGCCTTGAGGCGATCCTCGACGTTGCAGGACCCGCGCCGCATGGCGGCCTGGCTGCGCTCTATCCTGCACAACCTCCACATTGACGAAGTGAGGCGCCGCCGCGACCTCACCAACGGGATCGAGATCACGGAAATGGACAATGTGCTTTCGATCGCGCCCGAAGACCGCGGCGCGAGCATCGATTTCCTCCGCGCGTTTCACGGCCTGACCCCGGAGCACAAGCAGGTGCTCCTGCTTGCCGGCATCGAAGGCCTGAATTACCGCGAGATCGGCGAGGAGCTGCAGATTCCCATCGGAACGGTGATGTCCAGACTGGCTCGAGCGCGCGAGCGCCTCAGGAGCGCGGTCGAGCGGGAGGCGAGTTTTTCCCCCGCTGCCGAGCTGGATTCGGTGAAGAGGATAAAGCAATGACGATCAGCGAACAGGAGCTGCACGCCTATATCGACGGCGAGCTCGACGAAGAGCGCAGAGCCGAAATCGCGCAACTGCTCGCGGCCGATCCCGCGCTTGCCGCGCGCATCGCGGACTTTCGCTCGGACAAGAACAGGCTCGAACGCCTCTACGGGGGCGCCGATCCGCGCCCCGTGCCCGCCGATTGGATCAAGCGGATCGAAAATCGCGAGTATGACCGTGTGCCGCGCCTTGCGCCGCGCCTCTCGGTCAGGATGGTTGGCGCGATGGCGGCGAGCATTCTCATCATTATCGGCGCATGGCTCGCCTTTGCGCGCGGCGGAACGGGAGAGGACGCGATCGTCGCCGAAGCGCTCGCGGCGCATAACGATGCCATGTCGGCCCAGCAGGTGGCCGATGTCGCGGTTACGGCTGCGCCCGACGATCGCAACCAGGTCGTCGCCGACGCGCTCGCCATGAAGGTGAAGGCGCCCGATCTGGGCAAGCTCGGTTATCAGCTTGCTGACATCCGCATCTATTCCGGCGTGCCTGGAGGCAAAGCCGTCGAGCTGCGCTACCGCGGGGAGCAGAACAAAGTGTTCACGGTCTACCTGCGGCACCCTTGCTCGCCGCCGCGAGTGGATCTCTTCGAGCGCGACGGGTTGCGCATCTGCATCTGGCAGGACGACGTCATCGGCACGGTGATGCTGGGCGAGATGTCCGCGGGCGAGATGGCGCGCGCGGCGAGCGCGGCTTATGCCGGGCTGAATTTATAGCAAATGGTTGATCGCGAATGGCGAGTAGTTCATTCGCTATTCGCCCTTCACCTCACCGACTGCGCTGCGAAGGTGGCCGGCATGAACGCGCTGTCCGGATGAGGCCCTGTGATCCTGTACTGCACGGGCTCCTCGTTGAAGGCGAAACCGTAAACATAGCCGCCCAAGACGAGATCGTAGACGAACTGGCTCCCCAAGATGACGGCGGGCAGATCGGGGACGAGGTACATCGTTCCGTGTCCGAACTTCCACAGCCGGCCGTCCTGATCCCAGCTATCGCTGTAAACGGCGAGCCAGGTATCTTCATCGATATAGAGACGCCGCTTGGGGACGACATGGTGCTTGCCCTTGGCGAGCGTGCCCTCGACCACCCAGACCCGGTGCAGTTCGTAGCGCAGATCGTCCGGATTGGCGTGCTCTTTTCCCGCGACCTCGCGAACGGGACGCGTATAGAAGCGATTGTTGTTGTACGGAACGTACATCTCCCGTTTGCCCAGGAGCTTGAAGTCGTAGCGGTCGAGCCCGCCGAAGAAGATGTAGTACTCGTCGAGATTCTCGTACCCCGACGCATCGGGATCGGGCGTGTCGTAGGAAAGGGAGGGTCCTTTGCGCACGCGATGCTCGCCGGGAAGGATTCGCCAGGCGGCGAAATTGTTCTTCTCCGTGTCGAGCGGCTGCCAGGCGAGATAGCCCTCGCCGACCTTGGGCGGCGGCCCATCTTCCAAATGCCGCGTGCGGAAATAATAGCGGCCCACGGAAGCCGGCGTCGCGTTCGGATGGTAATAAGGAAAGTCCGCGATCTCGCGATAAGACGTGGCAAGCTCCAGCGTGCCGTTCGCCGACACGACATAGGTGCTCAAATGCGCCTCGCGCGCCGTCCCCCAGAACGCCAACAAATGATTCCAGACCACTTCGGAGCCGTTCTTTGGAATCGGGAAGGGAATGCCGCCGACAGCGCCTTCGACCCCGAAGGTAATGCCCGAAGGCGCGGCGCGAGCCTGCGTCGCGTTGCGGGCGATGTTGTCGTACACCCATTGTGGGGCAGCCGCCGTACGATGCGACGGATAAATGTCCATCCGATAATCGGGGAATTTCGCAAACAGCGCCTTGGCGCCCTCAGGGACTTTATCCGCATGGCTCGCGAGATTATCGCGCGTGATCGAAAACAGCGGCTTTTCGTTCGCAAACGGATCGGCGCGCGGCATGCCCGATTTGTAGCCCGGCGGCGGCGTGGTGTAGCCGCCCACCCAGGCCGGGATCGTGCCATCGGCATTGCCCGCGCGTTCGGCGCCCAAGGGCGTAAGCTTATCGCCCAATTGCCGCGCTTCCTCGGGCGCAACTCCGGCTTCCAGCGAGCGAGAAAGGACGAGCGGCGCGAAGAGTACAATCAGCGCAATGGCTTTCCGAAAGGACACGTGCCAACCTGTCTTCAAGGGAAAAGACAGATAACACGGCTCGATTATCGCCTGCCAGGACCATACGGCCCCCGTGTTAGGCTGAGGGACTAAGATCGTTACAAGGTTTCGCGAGCCCGCCACCCATGACGGCTTCGGCATCCCTTTGTGCGCATCGGACCGCCCGCGCGGCGCTGCTGTCGGCCATAGCGGGACTTATGCTTGGCGCTTCGGCCGAAAGTTTCGCGGCGGTACTCTATGACGAAGGCGATGCCCAGCTGCGCTGGGACAACACCCTCAAATATACGACCGCCGTGCGTCTCTCCGGACAATCGGCATATCTCATAGCCGGCCGCAATTCCGACGATGGCGACCGGGCTTTCAATCCGGGCGTGATCTCGAATCGTTTTGATCTCTATTCGCAGCTCGACTTCTCGAAGGCCTGGTTCGGCTTCGATGCGAGCGCCGCATTCTGGTACGACACGATCTACAATCAGAAGAACGACAACAATTCACCCGCGACATTCAATCCGATCTCGGTTCCCCACAACGAATTCCCCCATGCGGTGCGGACGCTGCACGGCCAAAACGCGGAGCTTGTCAACGGCTTCCTCTACGCCAACACCGATATCGCGGGCATGCCGCTCTCCATGCGGCTCGGACGCCACACGCTCCTCTGGGGCGAGAGCTTGTTCTTCCCCGAAAATGGAATCGCGGGCGGGCAGGCTCCCGTCGACGAGATCAAAGCGCTCGGGCAGCCTACGTCCTATGCGAAGGACATATCGATGCCTGTGACGCAGGCCTCGTTGAGCTTGCAGGTTGCCGGGAACATAACGCTGGAGGGCTATTACCAATTCGAATGGCGCAAGACGCGATTGCCCGGCGTCGCGAGCTATTTCAGCATCGCCGACGATCTCGATGAGGGCGGCGAGCGCTGGTTCACGCGGTCAGGTCAATTCATGCTGCGACGGCCCGATCAGCGCCCGCCGGATAGCGGACAATTTGGCGCGGCGATCCGCTTAAGCAGCGACGACGTCGATTACGGTTTGTACGCCTTGCGGTTTCACGCCAAGGATCCGCTCGTCTACTACCGGCCGGGTGTCGTGCTGGGATCCAATCCACCAATAATCACCGATCCTTCGATCGTCGACCTCTCCACCGGCCAGGTCGGCGTCTACAATCTCGTCTACCCGCAGGGGATCGAGATCTACGGTTTGAGCGCCAGCGGCTATTTGGGCGACTGGAATGTTGCCGGCGAAGTCTCCGCCCGCCGCAACACGCCT
>DASQHF010000113.1:0-4565 GCA_035632215.1 Micropepsaceae bacterium
GGAATCACGCATCGGGCCGCCGGGCCCCGCATCCGGCATGCCGAAGCCCTTTCCGGCGGTGCGATAAAGCGTACCCGGCGGCGGATGGTCGCGCAGCTCATAAGCGAGATCGCTGCGTGCAGTACCCGCTTCCAGGATCGCTGCGACACCGTAATAGGCGAAGCGGTCGAGGATGTCGGTCAAGTTCTCGCGCGTGTAGTTGTTCTGGCTGAAGTCGAGGCCTTTGCGATAACCCATGTGCACATGGGCATCGACGAGCGCCGGAATCACCGTCTTACCGGTGAGATCGACGCGGGTCGTGCCCGTGAGCTCGCCTTTGCGCCCGACGCGGACGATCCGGTCGTTCTGGATCGAAAAAGCGGAATTCTCGATCACGGTGCCGTCGCCCACGATGAGACGCGCACCCTCGAACACAGTCTGAGCGTGCGATTGAGCGGACGCAATCGCGACAAGGAGCGCGACAAAGGCGCAGGTGAAAAAATTCATGGGTGCTCTCATGTTCCCGCTCCCCGGTGTCATTCCCGGCCGAGCGATGCGTCAGCATCGCGAGGGGAAGGGAACCCAGGAGCGTCTCGGATCGTGACGTTTCTGGGTTCCCTTCCCCTCGCGCCTTCGGCGCTCGGCCGGGAATGACAACTTTGAAGTTTCATGTCACTTCCCCAAGCGATCCGGCCCTTGCGCCTCCAGGCGAATGCGATAGAGGCCCTGGCGGGCGCTGATGTAGAGAGTGTGCTTGTCGGGCCCGGCGAAGGCGACGTTCGAGGGCTGGCGCGGCACCTTGATCGTGCCGAGATATTTTCCCGTCTTGTCGAAGATCTGGATTCCGCGGACCGTCGTCACATAAAGCCGTCCGTCGCGGTCCATGCCCATGCCGTCGGCGCCGCTTTCCTCGCCCGCCTTGATGTCGTGAAGCTGGACGTAATTGCGCTTGTTCTTCACCGTTCCATCGGCCTGGACGTCATAGGCGAAAATGAAATTGCCGATCGTGTTGTCGACAAGGAGCGTCTTGCCGTCGGGTGTCAGCGTGATGCCGTTCGGCCGCGGGTCTTCTTTGTCAAGGATGACAGCGAATTTGGAGCCAGTCGGAATATAACCGACCCAGGTCGGGCGCCCGGGCACGACCGGACGCGGCCCCGGGTCGGTGAAATAGATTCCGCCCTTGTCGTCGGCGATGAGGTCATTCGGCTGAATGAATTTCCGGCCGTCGATGAAGCCATCGGTGAGCTGCGTCACCGGACCGCCGGGCTTGCCGACGCTGAGCCGCGGACCGTCGCCGTCGGCCCACACCATCTCGCCGTTTCGGGTGAACGCGATTCCGTTTGCGCGCGTCGTATCCCGGCGCACGACCTCGAACTTGCCGGCGAGGTCCATGTGGTAGGTCAGGTTCCCGTTGGTGTCCGAGAAATAGAGGCTCCCGTCGGCCGCGCCCACGGGGCCTTCGGTGTTGTCGAAGTTGTCGCGTACGAGCTCAGGCGTGATACCGGCCGCGACCACGCCCGGGATAGCGGTCGCCGATTGCGCAAGAGCCGGCGCGCCAAGACCGAGCGCCAGCAGCGAGGTCGAAACGGCCAGAAGAGACGTGACTTTCTTGAATCCGCGCATGCGCTCCTCCCGTCTAGTTTTGCGGCCTTAAGTAGCACAGTCCGGCCGCCTTCGCATGAAGCGGCACGTGCTAAACTTGGCCGACTCGAATGGCGCGAGGGGCAACGACAATGGACGATGCGAACAGGCGTCCGGTCGCGGCGCGGAGCTGGGGCATCAGCCAAAGACTCGCACGCGCCCTCGCGAAGGCGAACGTCACGCCCAACCAGATCTCGATCGCGAGTATCGGCTTTGCGGCGCTCGCCGCCTTATGCCTCCTCCAGTTGCCCGTGAACCGCGCCGGCGTCTGGTGGCTCTCTTATCTCGCTATCCTCTTCCTGCTCGGCCGCGGGCTTTGCAATGTCCTCGACGGGCTGGTCGCGGTGGAAGGGCGTAAAGGCGGCAAATCCGGCGAATTGTTCAACGACATCCCCGACCGCATCTCGGACACGCTGTATCTGGTCGCGGCGGGATACGGCACGACCGTCGTCTCTTGGGCACCCGTTGCGGGCTGGGCGGCGGCACTCTTGGCCGTCATGACGGCTTACGTGCGCGCGCTCGGACGAGGCGTGGGCGCGGGCTCCGACTTCCGCGGGCCGATGGCGAAGGTGCACCGCATGACGACGATCGAGATCGCCCTTGCGCTCACGCCGTTCGAGAGCTCACTTTGGCCGCAGGGATATTTTCTGCTCGCGGCGCTCATCATCATTATCGTGGGTTCGGTGGTGACCGTCGTGCGCCGCGCGGCACGCGCCTATCGCGTGCTCGAGGGCAAGTGAGCGCGACTAGCCGCGGCATCGGAGGATCGATCGCGGAGGCCGCGATCATCGCGCTCGCGACGCTCGCGACCGGTTTGCGCGTGCGCTGGGAAGGCTGTGCGCCAGAGCAGAAGACGCGGATTTATTTCGGGAATCACCGGAGCCACGGCGATCTGCCGCTCATCTGGGCGGCCTTGCCCAAGGAGATCAGACGGGCCACACGTCCCGTCGCGGGTTCCGATTATTGGGACAAGACCGCTGCCCGCCGCTTCATCGCGCGCCAGGTGTTCCATTGCGTGCTCATCGACCGCAACCCGCAAACGCGCAGCGAGAATCCGCAGAGACTGATGGGCGCGGTGCTCGAGGAAGGAACTTCGCTCATCATTTTCCCCGAAGGGACGCGCAACATGACGGACGCGACACTGCTTCCGTTCAAGACGGGGCTCTTCCATCTCGCCGCCGCCTACCCTTCCGTCGAGCTGGTGCCGGTCTGGATCGACAATCTCAATCGCGTGCTGCCCAAGGGCGAGTTCGTTCCGATTCCGCTTCTGTGCGAAGTACGGATCGGCGCGCCGCTTCATCTGAACGAAGGCGAGGACAAGCAGACGTTTCTCGACCGCTCGCGCGACAGCCTGCTCGCGCTTGCGAACCGGCGGAGCGCGCCATGACGGCCGATCGCACCCTGTTGCTGCTGCTTGGGAGTTGTCTTGGCATTCTCGCCGTCTCGACCGCTGTCACCTATCTGCTGAGGTTCAAGCTCGCAGGCGCGTCACATAATGCGCTGATCGAGAATCTCACGCAGAGGATTAACGCCTGGTGGGTCATGGTCTTGCTGCTTGGCACCGCTATGCTGATTGGCAAGGCAGCGGTGATCCCGCTCTTCGCGCTCCTCTCGTTCCAGGCCTTGCGCGAGTTCATCACGCTCACCCACACGCGGCGCGCCGATCACTGGGCCCTCGTCGCCACCTTCTTCGTCGCAACGCCGATCCAATACGGCCTCATCTGGTACGACCAATACGGCATCTATGCGATCCTCATTCCGGTCTACGGCTTCCTGTTCTTGCCGATCCTGTCGGCTTTGCGCGCCGACACCAAAGAGTTCTTCGAGCGCGTCGCCAAGGTGCAGTGGGGGCTGATGATCTGCGTCTACTGCATCTCCTATGTGCCGGCGCTCTTCATGCTCAAGATCGCGAATTACGAGGGCCGCAATGCGCTCCTGATCGCGTTCCTCGTCTTCGTGGTGCAGCTTTCCGACGTGCTGCAATATGTCTGGGGCAAGCTCTTTGGGAAGCATAAGATCGCGCCGTCACTTTCCCCGTCCAAGACCTGGGAGGGATTCGTCGGCGGCGTGCTCTCCGCGTCCGCGGTCGGTGCCGCGCTGTGGTGGATGACACCGTACGAGCCCTGGCAGGCGGCGCTGATCGCGTTTCTGATCACGCTGTTGGGGTTCCTGGGCGGTCTCGTGATGTCGGCGATCAAACGCGATCAGGGGGTCAAGGACTGGGGCGACATGATTTCGGGGCACGGCGGGATTCTCGATCGGCTCGATTCCATCATCTTCTCCGCGCCCGTATTCTTCCACGTGACGCGCTATTGGTGGGGGATGTAAGGGGCGAGCGCCTTGCCCTTTGCCGCGCGTCAGCAGCTCCTCTGGGCCGCGGAACCGAGGCTCGTTTGATATTTTTTTTCGTTTGATTGTTTATCAAAGGTGGTTGATTCCATTGGCTTTTCTCGTTCAGGAAATCAAAGATATCAAAACAATCAAAGCGGCAGGCGAAGACTGCATTTAAGTGGCACTTTTCTCGCTGTCAGTTGCAATGCGCAATATACGACAGGTCATTGCATATTGCAATAGGTCGGCTCGATGAAAGTGCGAACTGGTCCATGACCCTCTCCGAGAACGTTTCGAGTTGCGTCCGGGGGCAATTCGGTGGCAAATCGGCCGCGCGCGCACTGGAGTCGCTAACAAAAAGTGCGTGAATTTCCTGGATGGACGGGTGGCCGAGTGGTTTAAGGCACCGGTCTTGAAAACCGGCAGAGGTTCACGCCTCTCGGGGGTTCGAATCCCTCCCCGTCCGCCACCTCCGTTGGGTCCATTCTGGACACATGGGTGACAGGTTATTCCGAGGACAAAGGTAACACTTTTGGCCCGAAAGGGTTTTGAAGCGGTTCCAGTCTGCAAGTCTCGTCGTCGAAGTATCCCAGATCGTAGTGCATGAAGCTGAC
>DASQHF010000114.1:0-7732 GCA_035632215.1 Micropepsaceae bacterium
GCTTGCGCTCGCGCGGCGCGCCGCCCTCTCCCGCAAGGGGAGAGGGCAATAGCACTTGAGCGCGCGGAGCTAGGTCGCTAGTTTCCCCCCATGCAGCCCTTCAAGACACTCACCGGCGTCGCGGCGCCCTTGCCGATGGTCAATGTCGACACCGACATGATCATCCCCAAGCAGTTCCTCAAGACCACCAAGCGCACCGGCCTCGGTTCGGCGCTCTTCTTCGAGATGCGCACGCGTCCCGACGGCTCGGAGAATCCCGATTTCGTGCTCAACAAGCCGGCTTACAGGAAGGCGCAGATCCTGGTCGCGGAAGCCAATTTCGGCTGCGGCTCGAGCCGCGAGCACGCGCCCTGGGCGCTGCTCGACTTCGGCATACGCTGCGTCATCGCGCCCTCTTTCGCCGACATCTTCTACAACAACTGCTTCAAGAACGGCATCTTGCCGATCGCGCTGCCGCAGGAGGACGTCGACAAGCTGATGGACGACGCCGAGCGCGGCGCCAACGCCGTCATCAGCATCGACCTCGAGAAACAGGAGATCCGCGGGCCCGACGGCGGCTGCATCAAGTTCGACATCGATCCCTTCCGCAAGCAGTGCCTGCTGAACGGCTGGGACGACATCGGGCTGACGCTGCGCCAGGAGAAGAAGATCTCCGACTTCGAAGCCGAGCGGCGGCTGTCCCAGCCCTGGATCTGATCGGACACGCATGACCACCTACAAGCTTCTGCTTCTTCCCGGCGACGGCATCGGGCCCGAGGTGATGGCCGAGACCGAGCGCGTCATCCATTGGATGGCGAAGCACCGCGACATGAAGTTCGCGATCGAGCGCGCGCTCGTCGGCGGCTGCGCGCTGGACGCCGAAGGCGTGCCGGTGACGGAAGAGACCATGCGGCTTGCGCACGCGGCCGATGCCGTCCTCTTCGGCGCGGTCGGCGGCCCGCAGTGGGACAACAACCCGTTCGAGAAGAAGCCCGAACGCGGATTGCTCCGCCTACGGAAGGACCTCGAGCTGTTCGCGAATCTGCGCCCGGCGATCTGCTTCGATGCGCTCAAAGACGCCTCCACGCTCAAGCCCGAGGTCGTCTCCGGCCTCGACATCCTTATCCTGCGCGAGCTCACGGGCGGCGTCTATTTCGGCGAGCCGCGCGGCATCATGGAGATGAACGACGGCACCAGGCGCGGCATCGACACGCAGGTCTATACGACGGGCGAGATCCAGCGCATCTCGCGCGTCGCGTTCTCGCTTGCGCGGCTGCGCTCGAACCGAGTCGCTTCGGCCGAGAAGTCGAATGTGATGCACACGGGCGTTCTGTGGCGCCAGGAAGTGCAGAAAGTGCACGACGCCGAATTCCCCGACGTCGAGCTCACCCATATCCTCGCCGACAACTGCGCCATGCAGCTGGTGCGCCGGCCCAAACAGTTCGACGTCATCGTCACCGACAATCTCTTCGGCGATGTGCTATCGGACGAAGCGGCGCAATGCACCGGCTCGATCGGCATGCTGCCGTCGGCGTCGCTCGGCGCCAAAGACCCCAAGACCGGCCGCCAGCCCGGGCTTTACGAGCCCGTGCACGGCTCCGCACCCGACATCGCCGGCAAGGGCCTTGCGAATCCGCTCGCCTGCATCCTCTCCTTCGCCATGTGCCTGCGCTACTCCTTCAACAAGCCCGACGAGGCGAAGCTCATCGAGCGCGCCGTCGAGCGGGTGCTGGACGAGGGCTTGCGCACGGGCGACATCATGCAGCCGGGCAAGCGTCAGGTCGGGACCAAAGCGATGGGCGATGCGATCGTCTTGGCGCTCGATTGGCTCGACATGGCGAAGGCATGATCAAAATCACGCCGACCGGAGCCGCGCTCGGCGCCGAGTTAAGCGGCGTCGATCTTCGCGAAGTCGATGATGCGACCTTCGCCGCCATCCACCGCGCCTGGCTCGATCATCTGGTGCTGTTGTTCCGCAACCAGAGGCTCGACGACGATCAGATGATCGCCTTCAGCCGCCGTTTCGGCGAACTCGACTGGGCGCCGGTGCAGGAGACGGGACGCCGCTTCGTCGAAGGCCACCCCGAGATCTACGTCGTCTCCAACGTGATCGAGAACGGCGAGCCGATCGGAAGCTTGGGTGCGGGCGAAGCCGTCTGGCACACCGACATGTCCTATATCGAGGCGCCGCCCAAGGCGAGCATGCTTTATGCGCTCGAAATCCCGATGCAAGGTGGCGACACCGGCTTCGTCAACATGTATCGCGGCTATGAGGCGATGCCGGCTTCGCTGAAGCGCCGCCTTGCGGGGCTCAAGGTCAAGCACGACGGCACCTATAACAGCGGCGGCTATGTGCGCTTAGGCGTGAACGCGACCGACGACCCGATGACCTCGCCGGGCGCGGTGCATCCGCTCGTCTGCACGCATCCCGAAACGCATCGGCCCGTGCTTTATCTCGGGCGGCGGCGCAACGCCTACATCCCCGGCCTGCCGCTTGCGGAGTCCGAAGCCTTGCTCGACGAGATCTGGGCTTATGCGACCAAGGACGAGTACACCTGGTACAACCAGTGGCGCGTGGGCGACGTCGTGCTGTGGGACAATCGCTGCACCATGCACCGGCGCGATGCCTTCGATGATCACGCGCGGCGCATCCTGCACCGCACACAAGTGAAGGGCGAAACCCGCCCGGCGGCGTGAGGCGTCTGATGCGCAAGCCCTTGCTCTCTCCTCCGGGCGTGGTGCTGGCGCTGTTATGCGCCATGTACTTCCTCCTCTTCGTCAACCGCACCAACATCGCGATTGCCGGACCGCTGATGCGGACCGACTTGGGCTTGAGCAACACCGAGTTCGGGTTCGCGCTGTCGGCCTTTGCCTTTCCCTACGCGCTGTTCCAGCTCTTCGGCGGCATGATCGGGGACAGGTTCGGCCCGCGCGCGACGCTTGCCGTTTCGACGCTTATCGTCTGCCTCGCGACCGCGTGGACGGGCTTGGCCGGCGGCTTTTCCTCGCTCCTCGCCGCACGTTTGGCGCTCGGCATCGGCGAGGGCGCGGCCTTCCCGACGGCGACGCGCGCGATGGCGGCGTGGACGCCCGTGGGCCGCTGGGGCTTCGCCCAAGGGATCACGCACACCTTCTCGCGCATCGGCAATGCCGCAACCGCCCTGATCGTGTCGAGGCTGATTGCCCTCGTCTCCTGGCGCGGCTCGTTCTATCTGCTTGCGCCCGTGAACCTCGTCTGGATGGCGCTGTGGTTCTGGTACGACCGCGACGATCCGCGCGAGCATAAGGGCGTGACGCCGGACATTCTCGCGAAGCTTCCCGCACGCGGCCCAGGCGAGGGTAGCCGCAACATCCCGTGGACGAAGCTTGCGCGCCGCATCCTGCCCGTCACCACGGTCGACTTCTGCTACGGCTGGACGCTGTGGATCTTCCAGAACTGGATCCAGTCCTATTTCGTCGACGTCTACGGCATGGATACCGCGAGAGCCGCCGTCTACACCTTCGCGGTCTTAAGCGCAGGCGTCGTCGGCGACACGGTCGGCGGGATCTTGACCGACTACATCCTTCACCGCACGGGGAGCCTCGTCGTCGCGCGCAGGAGCGTGATCATGGCAGGGTTCTTGGGCGGCGCCGTGTTCCTGATCCCGGTGGGCGCGCTCAACGACCTTTTCCTCGTCGCCCTTTCGATCGGGGTCGCCTTCTTCTTCGTCGAGCTCATCGTGGCACCCATCTGGGCCGTGCCGATGGACATCGCGCCGCGTTATGCGGGGACAGCGAGCGGGATGATGAACTTCGGTTTCGGGCTCGCCGGGATCGTGTCCCCGGTGTTCTTCGGCTACATGATCGATCTGACCGGCACCTGGACGGTGCCGTTCATCGTCTCGATCGCGTTGCTGATCTTGGGCGCGGTGCTGGCGTCATATTTGCGCCCCGACCGCCCCTTCAGCGAAAGCGACGCCGCGGTCGCGGCACCGGCCGCGACTTAGCGTCCACCTGAAAGCTTCGAGCCTTCGGCTTTCTCGATCGGGAGTGCTCGCGCATCGATGGTGTCGATGCAACCCAAATTGACGCCCATCATCTCGGGCCGCGTGCGCGGCTGGTGATGGGTGTAGATGCCGCAATGCTTGCAGAAGTAGTGCTTCGCGACCTTCGTGTTCCACTGATAGACGGTGAGATCGCCCTCGCCCTTCAAGAGCCGGAACTGCTCTTTGGGCACGCGGTACATGATCGCGTTCTTGCGCTTGCACAGCGAGCAATCGCAAACGAGGCCCGAATTGAGCTCGCCCGAGACCTCGAACTCGACGCGCCCGCAATGGCACGAGCCTTTATGAACCGTCATCGTCCTCTCCACGCGTCAGGGAATCTCAAGCGGCAATATAGGCTCTCCCGACGCGTCGCGGCGAATCTCGATCAGAACGGTTGCAAGGTTCAGCGGAAGCTCGCCGTAGAGGTGCGGGAACTTGTCGCCGCCGCGCGAGACCTCCCAGCGGAGCTTATCGGCGAGCGAAGCGGGATCGATAGCGATAAGCAGCAAATCCTCCTCGCCCGCGAAATGCTTCTCGACTGTTGCACGCACCTGATGCGCAGCCGAGAAGTGGATGAAGCCGTCGCGCAAATCATCCGGCGAGCCCTTGAACACGCCCGACACCTGCGTCTCGTCCCACTCTTTCTTGCGCATGATCTTGTAGATCATGCGGCGCTTTTAGCAGGGCGAGCGCGAGCTTTGCGAGATGTTAAAGCCGGCCGCTGGTCTGCCGGTCGGCGTAGGCGAGCACAAGCGCGAACACGGCAAAGACGGCGATGATCGCAACGGAGACGATGACGCTTTCCATGGGCATGGGCAGTTACTCCCTTTGGTCGGGAGAATTCTCCGCCGAAGCTTCGGCCCTACTTTGATCTAGATCAGAGCCCGCGCCTCAAAATGCCGCTTTGGCCGGAAAGCCCAAATACGAGCTCGCGAGCGCAAGGTATTCGCCGCGCGCGTTCTTCTCGAGCAGGTCTTTGAGCTTCACCGCCCGCGCCTTCATCGCCGCCTCATACGCATCGTGCGGCATCGCTTTCACTGCCGTCTCGAGCGCGCCGCGGATCTCGTCCCTGCGGTTGTTGAAGGCAACGCTCGAGAGCGAGAGCGCGTAATTGAGCGCGATGAGCGGATTATCCGGATCGGCCGCGACCGCGCGCTTGAAATAGTCGATACCGTCGTTCAGCCGCGCGCCATAGAGGATCCGGCTCCAGATCCGACCGCCGGAGCGCACGACCTCCAAGTGCCAGCCGCCCATCGCGGTGAGCGCCCAGGGATCGTCAGGCGCAAGCATCAAAGCCTTATCCAAGGCGCGGCGCGCATCGTCGGGCAGGTGTTCGGTCTGCGAAGCATAGACGCCGATGATGCGCGACTCGAATGCCATCGAAGCGACGAGGCAGACATAGGCACGCGGCCGTTCGGGGTCGGCGGCAATCGCCCGGCGCGCAAGGGCCTCGGCGCGCTTGGCGCAGTCGAGGCAAGGCTCGCCCTTCAAGGTCGTGACCGCGAGCGCGGCCTGCGCGGCGATCGTGAGATTCTCGTCGTCTCCGACGGTTTCGCCTTTGGCAATCGCGGCTTCGTACTGGCCGGAGCGGTAGAGCTCGACAGCGGAGGGGTTCATCGCCGCCTCGCTGCTTGTGAGGAAGAATAAGGACGGCAGAGCCGCGATCATAAGCTTGAGCGCGGGACTCATCCGCATCTACCCCTCGGCGGCCGCAGTGAAGGCGCCGGAGAGCGCGGTGCGGATGAGAACGGCCGTCTGCTCGCAGCCGAAGAGCGCGGCAAACGAGCCGAAGCGCGGACCTTGAGTTTGGCCGAGCGCGACCTCGTAGATCGCCTTGAACCAGTCGCGCAACGGCTCGAAGGCATGCGTCTTGCCGATCTCGTAGACGAGGTTCTGCACCTTCTCGGAATCGCGCTCGCCATCCATGCTTTCGAGCGCATCCGCGAGCGCGGAGAGGGCCTCGCGCTCCTTGCCCGTCGCGACGCGATAGCGCTTCTGCGGCTTGACGAAGTCCTCGTAATATTTGAGCGCATAGGTGACCAGGCGATCGAGCCCCGGGTGCGCTTCGGGCGTCGCGTCCGGCGCATAGGCGCGTATGAAGCCCCACAGCACGTCGCGATCCGAAGCCCCCGATGCGCTGACAAGGTTCAAGAGCAGCGCAAAGCTCACCGGATAATCTTCCGCGGGCGGATTCCCGCGATGAATGAACCAGACCGGATTCTCGAAGCGAGCCTCGGGCTTTTCGGGCTCCCTGTGATACTGGGCGACGAAGGCGAGATAATCGTCGACCGCCTTCGGAATGACGTCGAAGTAAAGGCGCTTGGCCGCGCGCGGCTTTTGGAACATGAAGAGCGCCAAGCTTTCTTCCGTGCCGTAGGCGAGCCACTCGTCGACCGAAAGCCCGTTGCCCTTGGACTTCGAGATCTTCTGTCCTGCCTCATCGAGGAAGAGCTCGTAATTGAATCCTTCCGGCGGCTCGGCGCCCAGGACGCGCACGATCTTCGCCGAAAGCTCGACCGAGGAGATGAGATCCTTTCCCGACATCTCGTAATCGACCCCGAGCGCAAACCAGCGCATGGCCCAATCGGCCTTCCACTGCAGCTTGCAGCGGCCGCCCGTGACCGGAACTTCGATCTTGGCTCCCTCCTCTTCGTAGACGATGGTTCCTGCGCGCTTATTCCACTCGAGGATCGGACCTTGCAGCACCTGGCCGGTGCGCGGCGAGACAGGAAGGAACGGGCTGTAGGTCGCCCGCCGGTCGGGCCCGAGGGTGGGGAGCACGACGTCACGGACTTCTTCGTAGTGCTCGAGGACCGTAAGCAGCGCCTGATCGAAGCGGCCGCTCTTGTAGTAGTCGGTCGAGCTCAAGAACTCGTACTCAAATCCGAAACGGTCGAGGAACGCTTTGAGCCGCGCGTTGTTGTGTGCGCCGAAGCTCGGATGCGTGCCGAAGGGATCGGGGATGGAGGTGAGCGGCTTGCCCAAGTGTTCGCGCAGCATCGCCTGGTTCGGCGCGTTGTCCGGCTCCTTGCGCAATCCGTCCATGTCATCGGAAAAGGCAACGAGTCGGGTGGGCGCGCGCGAAAGGGTCTCGAAGGCCTGGCGCACCCAGCTCGTGCGGGCGACCTCGCCGAAGGTGCCGATATGGGGAAGGCCGGAGGGGCCGTAGCCGGTTTCGAACAAGACTTCCTTAACTGGACGGCCGCCTTTCGCCCGGTTTTCCGCGCGCGCCAGCACCTTTTTGGCCTCGTCGAACGGCCAGGCATTGGCCTTCAAGGCCAGCTCGCGGGCGGCATTTGTCACCGTGAAATCCCTTAGTGTTAAGCGTCTCTAAACACCGGAAAAGCTAGGCTCCGGCTCTTAGAAGGTCAACGCGCGCCGGGCAACGCGAATTCGCCTGTCTCGGCAGTGCGAAGGATGGGGGCATTGGAGGCCAAACCGCAAAGCGCGGAGGATACGCGCGCGCGCGAGCGCACGCTCCTGAGCGGCAGGGTCGAAATCCTGTTTTCGCTCGGGCGTCACTACATTTTCCTGCCCTTTGCCGCGCTCTGTATCGTCGCGGTTCTGCTCCTGCAAAATGCGGCACTCCCCTTCATCACCGCGCCCCTCATTTTCGAGATGGTCGCGACCGTCGTCTGCAATCGCTTGAAGTCGCTCTCTGATCGCGACCACCCGGACGGCAACCCGGAGCTTTGGGCGAAGCGATTCACGATCCTTTCCGGTCTCAT
>DASQHF010000115.1:0-8267 GCA_035632215.1 Micropepsaceae bacterium
CCATTCCGCAGGCAGACAAACCGGATTTCTGATCGAGCTAAGGCAGCGGCCTAGCCGCAAGCTGAGGATGTCCGACATACTGCCCTGAATCGTCCGGAACGGGTCAAGAATCGCCGGTTCGAAGCTGATCCGGGAACGGCAGGTTTTCCCGAGAGCAGACGCTTTGACTCGGATCGAGGAGCGGCTAAGCCTTCACCCGGAGGGCTTCAGCTCGAACAACGAGCGGAATAGCTCTTCGGAACGGCGCAGCCCTTCTTCGGTGAAGACAACCGATTTCGCTTTTCCGACCGGGTCGGAAATCAGGCCCCTCGAATGGAGCCGCTCCATTGCAGCCCAATCGAACGATTTCCACGTGCGGTTCTTTTCATGACGGCTCAGAAAAAGGAGAGCCAAGACGGCTTCATCGATCCGGTCGTTGTCGATTTCCATTGTTCGTCACCCCTGCCAAGTACGCTTTTGTGCAGTGCATAACGGTGATAGGAGGACGCCAAACTGCATTCCAGCTTAGTCTGCCTCGAGAAGATCGCTCAATGCCACGTGGTAAGGTTCTGACGCCTGAAGAACCGGCAAAGCTTGGCGCAAGAAAGTTGGCAGAGCTGGCGCGCCCTAGGGGAATCGAACCCCTCTTGCAAGATTGAAAATCTTGAGTCCTAACCGATAGACGAAGGGCGCGTAGCGGGCGGTGATAGCGACCGGGGCGTGCGATGGCAAGGTGCGCCGGGAACCCAAACGGGGGAGGGGGTTAGGGAGAGGGGGGACAGAGAGATTCACCCCCCTGCCGCGGCGGCATCGTCGAGGTGAAGCTGAACTTTCACGCTGCCGCCGTAGTCGTCGGCTTTGAGCTTCCCCAAGACGTGAATGCGCTTTCCGCGCGCGCGCATCAGCGCTTCGCCCAGGGGCGTGTTCGAGGCCCGGAACGCAATCGCGCTCAATCCCGTGCCATCGGAGGCCACGAGACGCAGCCGCACATGACGCGTGCCGACGACATCGGCATAGGTGACTTTCATGTCCGACATCGCGAACGTGGGCTCGGGGTTCCCCGACCCGAACGGTGCCGCGCGCTCGAGTGCGGCAAGGAGCGAAAGATCGGCGCCGGTTGCCGAAACAATCGCATCGGCAACGTACTCGGAAGCGGACTCGATCGCTGGGCGCTTCTCGTCGAGTGCGCGCGAGAGGAATTCCGTGAAGGCGTCGAGCTTCTCTCGCCGGAGCGAGAAGCCCGCCGCCATGGCGTGGCCGCCGCCGGTGACGAGATGGCCCTCCGCATGCGCCGCGCGGATGATCGCGCCCAAGTCGATGCCGGCGACCGAGCGCGCCGAGCCTCGCCCGATCGCATCCGCGCCGGCCGTCTCGAATCCGGCGACGAGCGCGGGCTTGCCGAAGCGCTCTTTGAGCCTGCCTGCGACGATGCCCACGACGCCCGCATGCCAATTGTCGCCGGCGACGAGCAGGAACGGGCGCTCGGATTGCGTCGCCGCGATCGCTTCCGCGGTTTCGAGGATCATGGACTCGATCGTCTGGCGCTCCTTGTTGTGCCGGTCGAGCTCTGCCGCGAGCGCCTCCGCTTCCGCTGCATCCTTGGTTGCAAGCAGCCGCGCGCCGAGATCGCAGCACCCCACCCGTCCGCCCGCATTGATCCGCGGCCCAAAGACGAAGCCCAGCTGATGCGCGGAATAAGGCGGCACCGATGAGGCAATCCGCGCGAGCGCGGCGAGCCCCGGCCGCTCCAGCCTCTCGAGTCTCTTCAATCCCTGGCGGACGAATGCCCGATTGACATCCTTCAACGGCACCACGTCGGCAATGGTCGCAAGCGCCACGAGATCCAAGAGAGTCATCAAATCAGGTTCGGCAACACCCGAAGACGCGAACCAGCCCTGAGCCCGCAGCGCCCGCTGTACGGCGACAAGGAAGATGAAGGTGAGCCCCGCGGCGCAGACATGCTTGATGTTCGAGGCATCGTCCGGGCCGTTCGGATTGACATGGGCGAAGGCCGGTGGATTGGTCTCGACCGCGTGGTGATCCAGCACGATGACGTCGAGTCCCAGCGCGCGCGCTTCGGTCAAGGCCTCATGCGCCGCCGCGCCGCAGTCGACCGTGACGACGACGCGGGCACCTTTCTCTTTCAGCAGCCGCATCGCGTTCGCGGACGGGCCATAACCTTCCTTGAGCCGGTCCGGGATGTAGAGCAGCGGCTCAAGCCCCAAGTCCCGCAGATAGCGCAACAGAAGCGCCGACGAGCAGGCTCCGTCGACATCATAGTCGCCGAAGATGGCGATCGTCTCGCCCGCCGTCAGTGCAGCCACGAAACGCGCCGTCGCGTGTTCCATATGCGCGAAGCGATAGGGTTCCGGAAACAGCGTCTTCAATCTCGGATCGAGGAAATCGCCGGCGCCGGCGGGCGTCACGCCGCGCGAAGCAAGCACGCGCGCGAGCGGCCGATCGTAGTTTGACAGCTCGATCGCGCGCGAAAGCCCTTCGTCGCATTCAGCAAGGCGCCAGGCGCGTCCGGAAAAGGAGCACGATACGCCGAGCAGATAACGCGACGGCGCGAGGCTTAACCCTTCGCCCTCAAGCACCGCCTCGACCGCGAGCTCAGCCGTTATTGTCATGAGGATGGCGCATCTTTACCCAGCGCACCGTCTTTGTCGCCGAACGCATCACGATCGAATGCGTGGTGACGTAGGTCTTATGGACGTGCACGCCTTCGAGCATGGATCCGTCGGTCACGCCGGTGGCCGAGAACACGACATCGCCCGAGGCGAGATCCATCAGATCGTATTTACGATGCAAATCGCGCAGGCCGATCTTCTCGGCCCGATGCCGCTCGTTTTCGTTGCGGAAGACGAGCCGCGTCTGGAGCTGGCCGCCGACGCAACGCAGCGCGGCCGCGGCGAGCACGCCTTCGGGCGCGCCGCCCTGGCCGATATAGATGTCGATGCCTGTGATGTCGGGCTCGGTCGTCGCGATGACGCCCGCGACATCGCCGTCGGTGATGAGCTGGATCGAGGCGCCCGCCGCGCGGATGCTCGCGATGATCTTTTCGTGCCGCGGACGGTCGAGCACGAGCGCACGAATGCGGTCGGGCTTAACGCCCTTCGCTTTCGCGAGCGCCAAGATGTTCTCCGCGGGCTCGGCGTCGAGATCGATCACGCCTTCCGGATATCCCGGGCCGATCGCGATCTTGTCCATGTAGACGTCGGGCGCATGAAGGAGGGTTCCGGCTTCCGCCATCGCCATCACCGCGAGCGCGTTCGGGAGCGCCTTGGCGCAGAGCGTCGTTCCTTCCAAAGGATCGAGCGCAATGTCGACCCTCATTCCGCCCGCACCGACCTTCTCGCCGATGAACAGCATCGGCGCCTCGTCGCGCTCGCCCTCGCCGATGACCACGGTTCCGTCGATGGGAAGAAGATTGAACGCCCAGCGCATGCCCTCGACCGCGGCCTGATCGGCGGAGCGCTCGTCGCCCAAGCCGATCAGCTTCGCGGCGCGGATGGCGGCGGCTTCCGTCACGCGCACGGCTTCCAAGGCAAGGATGCGGTCGAGCGGGCGATGAGTCCGGATATTCATTTTGAAAACCAGTCCAATGCTTCAGGCAGGTTCCATCGGAATCATGCCGGGCGTCTCGAAAACCTTGTCGGAAGCGGCGATGGCCTTCAAGGCGCGAACCACGCTCGCATATGGTGATTCATGTGTAATCATCACGATGGCAACGGGTTCTCCGGGCGCCCTGCCCCGCTGGATCATGCTCTCGATCGAGACTGCTTCATCCGCGAGCTTCCTCGAGATCTCCGCCATGACGCCGGGCACATCCAGGACTTGGAAGCGCAGGTAATAGGCACTCCTGCGCGTCTCGGTAGGGGCGCGATGCGCGCTTGCGAGCTCGCCGGCCGGCCGGCCGAAGGTCGGGCCAAACGCGCCGCGCGCAACGTCGATCAGATCGCTGATGACGGCCGAAGTCGTGGGTCCCCGGCCCGCGCCGCGGCCCTCGAAGAAGAACGGGCCAGCCTCTCCGGCATCAACCATGACCGCGTTGAAGCTCGATTCGACGTCGGCCAAGGGCGTGCGGGCGCGCACCATGGCCGGGTGGACCCGCTGCTCGATGCCGTTCGGCGTGCGCCGGGCAACGCCCAACAGCTTCAGCCGGTAGCCGAGTTCTGCGGCAAAGGTGATATCGGCCGGTGTCACCTTCTCGATGCCCGTGATCGAGACCCCGTCGAGATCGGGAACCGTGCCGAAGGCTAGGCTCGCGAGCAGCGTCAATTTATGGGCGGTATCCCCGCCGCCGATGTCGAGCGTGGGATTCGCTTCGGCGTAGCCGAGCGACTGCGCTTCGGCGAGCACGTCGGCGAATGGACAGCGAGTGGCCTCCATCTGCGTGAGGATGAAATTGCAGGTTCCGTTCAAGATGCCGCGGACAGCCGAGATGTCGTAGGCGACGAGCCCTTCGCGCAGCGCTTTCACGATCGGGATACCGCCGCAGATCGCCGCTTCGAACTTCAAGGAAACGCCTTGGGATTCGGCTAGCGCCGCGAGATCGGCGCCACGATGCGCCAACAGCGCCTTGTTAGCGGTGACAACATGCTTCTTGGACTTGAGGGCCGCTTCGACAAGTGAGCGCGCAGGCCCCTCGTCGCCCCCAATGAGCTCGACGACAACGTCGACGTCCCGGCGCTCGGCAAGCGCCAGCGCTTCCTTCTCGAAATGAACACCGGCGAGATCGACCCCCCGATCGCGCCTCGCATCCCGCGCAGAGACGGCCGTAATCGCGATCGGGCGGCCGGCGCGCCAAGTGAGCGCTTGGCCATGACCGCGCAAGACCTTCGCGACGCCGGCCCCGACGGTCCCGAGGCCAGCGAGGCCGACTTTCAGAGGCGAGCTCATTTTGCCGCTTCCAGCGCCTTGGAATTGCGGCCGACGTCGTTCAGGAATCGCCGCACATTGCGCGCGGCCTGACGGATGCGATGCTCGTTCTCGACCAGCGCCAAGCGAACATACCCCTCGCCATATTCGCCGAAGCCGATTCCGGGCGAGACCGCGACCTTCGCCTCGATGAGCAGTCGCTTGGAGAACTCCATCGAGCCGGCGTGGCGGAAGGCTTCGGGAATCGGCGCCCAGGCGAACATGGTCGCGGGCGGGCTCGGGATGGTCCAACCGGCGCGTCCCATCGCATCGACGAGCACATCGCGCCGCGAGCGATAGATGGCGCGGATCTCGTTCACGCAATCCTGCGGTCCGTTCAACGCAGCCGCGGCGGCGACCTGAATGGGCGTGTAGGCTCCGTAGTCGAGATAGGACTTGATCCGCGCCAAGGCCGCTATCAGCGTCTTGTTGCCCGCCGCGAATCCCATGCGCCAGCCCGGCATGGCGTAGGTCTTGGACAGCGATTGGAATTCAATCGCCAGATCACGCGCGCCCTCGACCTGAAGGATCGACGGCGGCGGGTTCGTGTCATCGAAATAGGTATCGGCATAGGCGCAATCCGACAGCACCCACATGGAATGCCGGCGGGCGAGCGCCACGACCTCCTTGTAAAAATCAAGATCGGCCATCTGTGCCGTCGGGTTCGACGGGTAATTGACCACGAGCGCCAAGGGCGACGGTGAAGAATGCCGGATCGCGCTCTCCGTGCGACTCAAGAATTCCTCAGGCGTGGGCGCGGGCACGTGACGAATCGCGGCACCTGCTAAAATGAATCCGAAGGCGTGGATCGGATAGGCCGGGTTTGGGACCAGGACCACGTCGCCGGGCGCCGTGATCGCCTGCGCGAGATTGGCGAAGCCTTCCTTGGAGCCGAGCGTCGCGATGACCTCGGTGTCGGGATCGAGCTTCACCTTAAAGCGGCGCTGATAATAGGCCGCCATGGCGCGGCGCAATCCCTTGATCCCGCGCGAAGCCGAATAGCGGCTCGAGCGCGGATCGCGCGCCGTCTCGATGAGTTTTTCGACGATGTGCGCGGGCGTTGGCATGTCGGGATTGCCCATGCCGAAGTCGATGATGTCCTCGCCGCGCGCGCGGGCCTCGGCCTTGAGCTTGTTGACTTGCTCGAAAACGTAAGGCGGCAGCCGGCTGATGCGGTGGAATTCGGTCTGCATGGCTATTCTTCCACCTTGAGCCGCATCCCTGGCTCCGGTGTCGCGAAAGGCTCGTTGCGCAGACGATCGCCCTCTTCCGATGTCTTGGCCCGCTCGTCAGCGAGGGAACGCACCGTCTCCTCGGTCTTCGCCGAATCAACCGGGGTCGGCCGCTGCGGCAGTTCCGCGAGATTCCGGTAATCGGGCGCCTCGACCCGCGCGCCCGGCATGACGGGGGCAAGCCCCGCGATCTTGGGCATCTCGGCGCAGGACGCGACCCCAAACGCGAGCAAGATCAGAAGACTTGCAGCCCGAAACCCGCGGTTGAAATTACTCAACTCAAGCATGCGACGCACCCCGACACTGCCTTGACCACGGGCACTTCGCCCGCAAATCGGCAATGCAGCATATACCGGCCAAGCGCCGTCGTTCCAAGCATTGCCATGTGGAACAGGACCTTTTGCCCCTTTTGTTGGACTCGACGCGAGCCCATATTTTGCATATGCGAAATGGCGCGGGCAGTATCTACCCGCTTTAGGACGAGACGATGGCAAGGACGACGGACGCGCGAACCAAGGCCGAAAAGGAGGCTAAAGGCCCGAAGCCCCCGCCGGACATGGCTCCGCCCGCGCCTATGAACGGCTATCACGTCGGCGATCCGACCGAGTTCGGCCGCAACATGGCGCGCGTGGCGACCAAGAGCCAGCGCCTGCTCTTCGAGTTCCTCCAGCGCCAGGCGGCACGCGGTTCACATGAGCCGTTCGACCCCTTGAACATCTCCGGCGCCTTCATGGCGCTGATGAAGCAGATGGCCGCTAATCCGAGACTGATCCTCGAAGCACAGTTCACGCTCTGGAAAGACTATCTCGAGCTCTGGCAGCGTACCGCGCAGCGCGCGATGGGCCGCACCGTCGAGCCTCTTGTCGAGCCGCATGCCGGCGATCGGCGCTTCCGGGACAAGGATTGGCAGGAGAACCAGGTCTTCGACTTCATCAAGCAGTCCTATCTCCTGACCGCCAACTGGCTCCAGCGGACGGTGGCCGAAGTGGAGGGCATGGATCCGGACGTGCACGCGCGGGCAGCGTTCTATGCGCGCCAATTCGCCGACGCGATCTCTCCGACGAATTTCGTGCTGACCAACCCCGAAGTGTTGCGCGAGACCTTGTCCACGAACGGCGAGAATCTCGTGCGCGGGCTCGACAATCTCCTCTACGACCTCGACCGTGGCCACGGCAGCCTCTCGATCCGGCAGACGACGGATGGCTTCGTTCTCGGACGCGACATCGCGACGACACCCGGCAAGGTGGTGTTCAGGAACGAGCTATTCGAGCTTCTGCAATATACGCCCGCAACCGAGACGGCCTATGAGACGCCGCTCCTCATCTTCCCGCCCTGGATCAACAAGTTCTACATCCTCGACCTTCAACCGAAGAACTCTTTCGTGAAGTGGGCGGTAGAACAGGGGCACACCGTGTTCATCGTCTCCTGGGTCAATCCCGATCCCTCGCTCGCAGAGAAGAGCTTCGAGGATTACATGAGCGGAGGCATCTTCGCGGCGTTGGATGCGGTCGAAAAGGCGACAGGCCAGAAGCAGGCCAATGTCATCGGCTACTGCATCGCGGGCACGCTTCTGGGCGCGACACTCGCCTATATCGCCGCGAGCGGCGAATACAAGGACCGCATCAAATCCGCGACCTTCCTGGCCGCGCAAGTCGACTTCTCGCAAGCCGGGGACTTGAAGGTCTTCGTCGACGACGAGCAGCTCGCGTCCATGGAGCAGCAGATGCGCGAAGCGGGCGGCGTCCTCGAAGGCTCGAAGATGGCGATGACCTTCAACCTCTTGCGCGCGAACGATCTCATCTGGTCCTTCGTCGTCAACAATTACCTGATGGGCAAGGAGCCGGTGCCGTTCGACCTCCTCTATTGGAATTCGGACACCACGCGCATGCCGCTGAACCTGCATCTTTTCTACTTACGCAAATGCTATCGCGACAATGCGCTGGCGAAAGCGCAGATGGTTCTCGACGGCGAGAAGCTCAATCTTTCGAAGATCAAGACGCCGGCGTTCTTCCAGGCTGCGAAAGAGGACCACATCGCGCCCGCTATTTCCGTCTACAAGGGCGCCAAGCTGTTCGGTGGGCCCGTGACCTATATGCTCGCGGGCTCGGGCCATATCGCGGGCGTCATCAATCCGCC
>DASQHF010000116.1:0-9755 GCA_035632215.1 Micropepsaceae bacterium
AATCGGATCCGGAGCTCGCCAAGACCGCAATGGCGAATCTCCAAGGGCTCGGTGCTGCCAATGCGCGCGTTGTCACGGGGTCGCTGCCCGAGGGCCTGCCGGCCGAATCGCCGTTCAACGTGATCTTCGTCAATGGCGCCATCGAAGAACATCCGGACAAGCTTCTCTCCCAGCTCGCCAATAACGGGCGCCTGGTGGCGATTGTCCGCGAAGGCGCCGCCGGCCACGGCTTTCTCTATGTCAAGCATGATGGCGCGATCAGCGAGCGGAGCGCGTTCGACGCGCTGCTTCCGGTGCTTCCGGGTTTCGCGAAAAAGCCGCAGTTCGTGTTTTGACAGCCGAGCTGTCACCTACCTCCCGAACTCCTGCGTTCTGCGGGCGAGGTCGGAGAGATTAAGCTCCATCTGCTCGAAGGCGAAGGAAAGGGCGACCAGCCGATCGCCGTCCTTGACCTTCTCGATATCCTTGATAGCGCGTGCGAGCGCGGTCTCGCAGGCCTCGAGTGAAGGCGCCGGCTCTCGGCGAGAAAGCGCGTTTCCGCAAGCGGTCAGGAACGACATCGTCGCTGCGGAGAGCCGGTCGAGCGGCTCTTTGAGCTCCGAACGCGCGGGCTCCGACAACGGCTTGGCTGCTACGCGTCCGATGAGGACGAAGTCGTGATAGAGGCGTCGAAGGGTACGCGGAATGGGATCGGGATCGACGTCGCTCAAGAGAAGATTGCGCCGCTCGAGCTTTGCTTCCGCGGCTGCCGCTTCGAGCTTGTCGAACGCGGCCTGAATCCGATCGTGTTGCGCACTGACGGCCGGTGCTTCGAGCTGTCGTGACAAGCCCTCGAGGAGCATTTGGAAAAGCTGTGCCATCAATTGCGTCAGGCGCTTCGCCTGCTCGCCCATGACCGCGTGGCCGCGCGCAGGCACCACGAAGAGCGAAATCGCCAATCCCACGATGCCGCCCAGGCTCACCTCGGCGATCCGGAAAGTCGCGGCGATGAACGGACCTTCGGTGGCTCCGGCGCTTCCAAGGAGCAGAATCACCGCCGTGATGGGCGCCACGCGGAAGCTCGGGCTCATGGCCGCGAGCACCGCAAGGGGCGCCAGCGAAACGAGGAGCGCGAAGCCGATGGTCAACGCGTCGAAATGCGGCACAAAGGTCGCGATGACGGCGCCGTAAACCGCGCCCGAGAGTGTGCCGATCAGGCGGTCGACCGCGGCTTTCAACGAGCCGCCGACGCTCCCCTGGACAACGAGGACCGCGGTAAACACCGTCCAGTAGCCTTGCGGCAAATTGAGCGAATAAGCGAGCGCGTAGCCGATCACACCCGCCGCGGTAATGCGTACGCCTAAGCGCAGCTCTGCCCGCCGTTTCAGCCAACGTGACAATGAAAGATGAGCAAAAATCATCCTCGCTAAATCCACATTCGCGTTCGTAAATCCTGAATTAACCAATATAGCTTTCCTATCGCTTCTGGCTTACCGTCGAAGAGGGGTGAGTACCTTCTGAGTGCGGGCTTGGGAAACGTATGAGCGCAACGAATACACAGCATGAACCGACCATGGAGGAGATTCTCGCCTCCATTCGCAAGATCATTTCGGAGGATCAGCCGGAGCCCGCGAAACCGGTGGCTCCGCCGCCGCTTCGTGCCGTCCCAGCCGCGCCCGTCGCAGAATCCACCGAACCCGACGTGCTCGACTTGACCGAAGAGGTGCATGACGACATCGCTGCACCTCAGCCCCAGCCTGCGCCCGCGCCGATTCCTCTCGCGGCTCCGCCCGAGAACGACGTCGTCTTCGAGGCGCGGGAAGAGACGAAGGCAGAACCTGCCATTACCCACGATCTGATCTCGGACACCACGCGCAGCGCGCTCGGCCGTTCCTTCGCCAATCTCGACGGCGACGCGCGGCCCTCCGGAGGCTCGATCGAAGCGGTCTTCACCCGCGCGATCCACGACGCCTTCGTGGCGACTCTGAAAGAATGGGTCGACGCCCATCACGGCGAGATCCTGAACGAGATGAAGCCGATGATCCGCTCCTGGATGGACGAGAATCTGCCGCCTCTTATCCAGTCAGCCGTCGCGAGCGAGCTCGGCCGCTTAAACGGCGCTCGGAAGAAGTAAAGCGAGAGCCTCACCGAGCGCACTCCACATTTTTCGGCGTTTGACCTGTCGATTTGGCCGGCTGGGCCCTATTTCCTCTTGACGGCGATGGCGTGCGCGCCCTCCTTTGGCTGGTCGTCATCGTTTACGGTCTTCCATGCTCGACAAGACGTTCAAGCCCGGCGAGGTCGAGACCCGCCTCTACCAGCAATGGGAGGAGTCCGGCGCCTTCCGCGCGGGCACACGTCCCAAGACGGAAAGCTTCTCGATCGTCATCCCGCCACCCAATGTGACGGGGAACCTCCATCTGGGGCACGCGCTCAACAACACGCTTCAAGATGCGCTCGCGCGCTTCGAGCGGATGCGCGGAAAGAATGTGCTGTGGCAGCCGGGAACCGACCATGCCGGCATCGCCACCCAGCTCGTCGTCGAGCGCGAGCTCGCCAAGCGCCAGCTCAATCGCAAACGCATGGGGCGCGAGGCCTTCTTGGCCGAAGTCTGGAAATGGAAGGAAGAATCCGGGGGCAACATCGTCCGGCAGTTGAGACGCCTTGGCGCCTCCTGCGACTGGAGCCGCGAGCGCTTTACCATGGACGAAGGGCTCTCGCGCGCGGTCTTGAAAGTCTTCGTCGCCCTTCACAAGCAAGGCCTCATCTACAAGGACAAGCGGCTGGTGAATTGGGATCCGCGGCTTCAGACCGCGGTCTCGGATCTCGAGGTCGAGAACATCGAGCTCAAAGGCCATCTCTGGCACATCAAATACCCGATCGAGGGCCAAGATGGCCGCTTCATCACCGTCGCGACGACGCGGCCCGAAACCATGCTCGGCGATGTCGCGGTGGCCGTGCATCCCGAGGACGAACGCTACCGCGCTCTCTTGGGCAAGCGCGCGATCTTGCCGCTGGCCAACCGCCCGATCCCGATCATCGCCGACGAATACACCGACCCGGAGAAGGGCACCGGCGCCGTGAAGATCACGCCCGGACACGACTTCAACGACTTCGAGGTCGGGCGCCGGCACAAGCTGCCGCTGATCAACATCCTGACGCCTGAAGGCGCGCTCAATGAGCAGGTGCCCGAGGCTTATCGCGGGCTGGATCGCTTCGAGGCGCGGAAGCGCGTCGTTGCCGATCTCGAGGCGGCCGGCCTGATCGACAAGATCGAGGACATCGTTCACGCGATCCCGCACGACGAGAAGACCAAGACCGTCGTGCTCGAGCCCTATCTGACCGAGCAATGGTACTTGAACGTGACATCGCTCGCGGAGAAGGCGGTCGAGGCGGTCAATAAGGGCCGCACGACCTTCACGCCCGAGCACTGGACGAACGTCTATTACAACTGGATGAGTAACATTCAGCCTTGGTGCATCTCGCGCCAGCTTTGGTGGGGCCACCAGATCCCGGCCTGGTACGGGCCCGACGGAAAGATCTTCGTCGAGGAAACGGAAGCGCTAGCGAAGACCGCGGCCGAGAAACACTACGGTAAGCCGACCGCCCTCAAACGCGACCAAGACGTACTCGACACCTGGTTCTCGTCCGCGTTGTGGCCGTTCTCGACGCTGGGCTGGCCCGAGAAGACGTCCGAACTTAAGCGCTATTACCCGACCTCCGTCCTCGTCACCGGCTTCGACATCATCTTCTTCTGGGTCGCGCGGATGATGATGATGGGGCTGCACTTCATGAACGATGTCCCATTTAAGAAGGTCTTCATCCACACCCGCGTGCTGGACGAGAAGGGACAGAAGATGTCCAAGACCAAGGGGAACGTGGTCGATCCCTTGGATCTCATCAACGAATATGGTGCGGATGCGCTGCGCTTCGCCTTGAGCCTCGCGGCTGGGCAGGGGAAGGACATCCGGCTTGGTCTTAACCGCGTCGAGACCTGCCGCAACTTCGGCACCAAGCTGTGGAATGCCGCGCGCTTCTGCGAGATGAACGAGTGCGTGCGCAAGCGCGACTTCGATCCCAAGACCGCGACCGAGACGGTCAACCGCTGGATCGTCGCCGAGACCGCGCGCACGGTGATTGTGGTCACAGATTCGCTCGAGGCTTTCCGCTTCAACGAGGCGGCGGGTGCCGTCTACCATTTCGTCTGGGACGTGTTCTGCGACTGGTATCTCGAATTCATCAAACCCGTCTTGAACGGTAACGATGAGGACGCCAAGGCCGAGACGCGCGACACCGCGGCCTGGACGCTCGATCGCATTCTTCAGATGCTGCATCCCTTCATGCCCTTCATCACCGAAGAATTATGGGCGCGGATGGCCGAGCACGCCGAGCCGCGGCGCTCGATGCTGATGCTCTCGCCCTGGCCCGACTTGAAGGCGCTTCCCAAGCACGAGGATGCGACGGCCGAGATGCGGTGGCTGATCGATCTCGTCTCCGGCGTGCGCTCGGTCCGCTCGGAGATGAATGTACCGCCTGGTGCGCGCATCGCGCTGTACATGAAAGACGCGAACCGCGATAGCGCCACGCGTCTTGTCCGTCACCGTGACGAAGTGATGACGCTTGCGAGACTCTCGAGTGCACGCGTCACGACCGAGATTCCTGCGGGCTCCGCGCAATTCGTCATCGGCGAGGCGGTGGCGGCGCTTCCCTTGGGCGACGTGATCGACTTCGCCAAGGAGCGCACACGGCTCGCCAAGGAGCTCAAGAAAGCCGAAGACGAAATCACGCGCTTCGATGCGAAGCTGTCGAACGAAGCCTTTGTCTCGCGCGCACCCGAAGACGTGATCGAGGAGCAGAAAGAGAAGCGCGCCGAAGCGGCAGCTCTCGCTTCGAGGTTGACGGAAGCGCTGAAGCGGCTGAGCGGGTGATCGTCACCACCTGCTCCGATCTCCGCCATAATGCTGCTCGTATCGTTTGCGATGTTCCGGCCCATGTGGGTCGAACGCAAATTATTACGTCTACATCCTCGCGAGCAGACGATTGGGAACGCTCTACACCGGTATTACCGGCAACCTCGAGCAGCGAGTCTATCAACACAAGAACGACACCTTCGAGGGATTTACCAAGCGATATGGCGTTCATCGTCTGGTCTGGTTTGAGGTGCACGGAGATGTCACCGTTGCCATCGCGCGAGAAAAGCAAATCAAAGGCTGGAACCGCGCGTGGAAGATCCGAATGATCGAGACGTCAAATCCGGAGTGGAGAGATCTCGCTGCGGACTGGTATCCCTCATTCCCTAAACTGAACTTGTCATCCCCGGCGAGCCGCGCCCCCGGGTCCGCGCAGAGCGCGGCCCGAGGGTAAACTCCGCGGCGAGGGAATGACGGCCACAACTTTTGAAATCAAAGTTTGTCAGCCCCGGCGAGCCGCGCATAGCGCGGCGAGGGAAGGGGACCCAGACATCGCTGCACTCCCTCCGGATTTTTGTTCCGATAGATGACAGAAACGTCTATTGGTCCTCTCAAGCACCCGGGCGCTTCTGGGTTCCCTTCCCCTCGCGATGCTGACGCATCGCTCGGCCGGGAATGACAAATCTTTTTGAGGGCTGAGTATGTCCACCATCGACAAATCCCGACTCCCCTCCCGCCATGCGACGGAAGGACCCGAACGCGCGCCGCACCGCTCGTTTTATTACGCGATGGGTCTGACCGAAGAGGAAATTCACCGCCCCTTCGTCGGCGTCGCGTCGTGCTGGAATGAAGCCGCGCCCTGCAATATCGCGCTCATGCGCCAGGCGCAGGCGGTCAAGCGCGGGGTGAAGGACGCGGGCGGCACGCCGCGCGAGTTCTGCACCATCACGGTGACCGACGGCATCGCCATGGGACACGAGGGCATGAAGTCCTCGCTCGTCTCGCGCGAAGTGATCGCGGACTCGGTCGAGCTCACGGTGCGCGGCCATTGCTATGACGCGATCGTGGGGGTCGCGGGCTGCGACAAGAGTCAGCCCGGCATGATGATGGCCATGCTGCGTTTGAACGTACCGTCCGTGTTCCTTTATGGCGGATCGATCATGCCCGGAAAGTTCCACGGCAAGGACGTGACCGTCGTCGACGTCTACGAGGCGGTCGGGAAATATTCCGCGGGCGCGATGTCGAAAGAGGAGCTTCACTTGCTCGAATGCGTCGCCTGTCCCGGCGCGGGGGCGTGCGGCGGCCAATTCACGGCGAACACCATGGCCTGCGTGTCGGAGGCGATCGGGCTCGCGCTCCCCTATTCGGCGGGACCGCCGGCGGAAGTCACCTCGCGCGACGACTACGCGCTCAAAGCCGGCGAGATGGTGATGAAGCTGTTGGAGAGAAACATCCGTCCGCGCGCGATCTGCACCCGCGAGGCCTTCGAGAACGCGGCGACCGTTGTCGCCGCCACCGGCGGTTCCACCAACGCGGCGCTGCATCTTCCCGCGATGGCGCACGAGGCGGGCATCAAATTCGATCTCTTCGACGTTGCCGCCATCTTCAAGCGCACGCCCTATCTCGCTTCGTTGAAACCGGGCGGCGAATATGTCGCCAAGGACATGTGGGAAGCGGGC
This sequence comes from Micropepsaceae bacterium, assembly GCA_035632215.1. GTDB lineage: Bacteria > Pseudomonadota > Alphaproteobacteria > Micropepsales > Micropepsaceae > CAIYRG01. The sequence goes on from DASQHF010000116.1 coordinate 6,569, forward strand.
GGCGTGCCGATGCTGATGCGCACGCTCTTGGACGGCGGCTTCATCAATGGTGATTGCATGACCGTCACGGGAAAGACCCTCGCCGAAAACTTGAAGGACGTCCGGTTCAACCCCCGTCAGCTCGTGATGCGCCCGGTGGAAAGCCCGCTCGCGCCCACGGGAGGCGTAGTGGGGCTTTCCGGCAGCCTCGCGCCCGACGGCGCGATCGTGAAAGTCGCGGGGCTGAAGCATCTCCACCATCGCGGTCCTGCGCGCGTCTACGACTGCGAGGAGGACGCCTTCGCGGCGGTGCAAAAGCGCGACTACAAGGAGAACGACGTCATCGTCATCCGCTACGAAGGTCCCAAGGGCGGCCCCGGCATGCGCGAGATGCTTTCCACCACGGCCGCGCTCTACGGCCAGGGACTCTCGGACAAGATCGCGCTCGTCACCGACGGGCGCTTTTCCGGCGCGACACGCGGCTTGTGCATCGGCCATGTCGGCCCCGAAGCGGCCGATGGCGGCCCGATCGGGCTCTTAAAGGACGGCGACATCATCACCATCGATGCCGAGAGCGGCACGATCGACGTCGACCTCTCGGCGTCGGAGCTCGCGGCCCGCAAGCGCGCGTGGAAACCCAAGGCGCCTGCATTTGGCTCGGGCGCACTCTGGCGTTACGCGCAGAATGTGGGTTCGGCACGAAACGGCGCCGTCACGCAGCCGGGCGCGGCCAAAGAGGTCCGTGTCTACGCGGATATTTGAAAATTAATGTCATCCCCGGCGAGCCGCGCATTAGCGCGGCGAGGGAAGGGGAGCCAGACGCTTCTGGGTTCCCTTCACCTCGCGATGCTTAGTTTACCCTCGGGCCGCGCTGTGCGCGGACCCGGCGGCATCGCTCGGCCGGGAATGACAATTGAAGCGGGCACAAAAAAAACGGCGGAGATCGTCCGCCGCCAAGTCTCACTTGAAATAACGCTCAACGGTTGTGAGGCCGGTCGCCGCCTTCAACGTTGTCTTGCCCCTGCTGGGGATGAAAATCGGTGTTCTCGTCGTGATGGCGGATGTCTTCCGTCTCGTCGTGATGCGCTGCCGCATGCGGGGTTTCCGCTTTTTGCGGCGTATCCGGTTTCTGCTGCTGTCCTGCCGGCCGCTGCTTCTGCCGTCCGCCTTCCTGCATCTGCCGGCCTGCGCCGCGTGCTTGCCCGCCTTTGCGGCCCGCCTCTGCGGCGAGGCTCCGATTTTGCGAGAACGAACGTCCTTCGGGTGGGACGCTTTCACCGCCTTTGCGGCCAGCCTCGGCGGCAAGTTGCGGATCCTGCGAGAAGCTTCGCTTCTCAGGTGGCACGCTTTGTCCGCCCTTGCTCGCGATCTCGCGCTGTCTCTCCTGGTCCATAGAAGCGAAGCCGCGGTTCGACGTGCCTTTTTGCCCGTCTCGTCGTGCCATGGGGCTGTCCTTTCTGGTCTTGAATCGCCAAATTAGCGCCCACCCCGGCATCAGCTTCTGTCCGATAACGGTGCCGCCCAGCGCTCGTTCCAAGCTAGGGCGTTGTTTTTTCAGAAGCTTCGGCTTGACGGTCCCGCTCAAGGCAGGACCTTTGGTTGCATGGGCCAAGCGCGAACTCAGCAGCCCGTCAATCGCTATCAATTATCCGGACTAGACATCGACGAGGACTTTGCCTTCGAAGAGTCGGCGCGCCGTGCGCACGATGTAGGCAACGGGCGCCTTTTCGCCTGCGCGCTCTTCCAAGTGAACCTGCATCGTGCCAGACGGATGCTCGATCACGATGTCGGCGGGAAGCTTAGGAGTTCCAGCAGTCTCCGAGATCACATTACCCGCAGTAACGGCGGCGGTTCCGACGGCAACCGCGCCTGTGGTCGCGAACGCATTGTGACACGCATGCGGCATGAAATAGCGCCCCGTGAGCGTGCCGCCTCGTCTTGCCTGCGCAACCAACACCGGCTTTGGAATCACGAGCGCTTTGACATCGCCGAGCCCCATGCGCTTGCCCGCTTCGAGGCGCAAGGATTCGAGTCGCTTCATGAAGTCATGGTCGGTGGCGAATTCGGCAGGCCGCTCGTAGCCCGTCTTGCCCAAGTCCTTCGCGTTGAGCGCCATGATCGGCATGGCGGCATCGATGCAGGAGACTTCCACACCGTCGATCAGGTCGCGCGGGTTCCCGGTCGGGAACAGTTTTCCCGTTTTCGAGCCCGCCGCGTCGAGAAAGGCAAGATGGATGGGAGCTGCTGTTCCCGGCACGCCATCGATCGCAGCCGTGCCATCGTATTTGACCTTTCCCCCGGGAGTCTGAATGCGGGCTTCGATCAGCTTCTTCGTGTTCACATTGTAGATGCGGACGGTGGAAATGCTCTCGTCGATCGGCACCAATCCGGCTTCGAGCGCGAACGGCCCGACGCCCGCGAGCATGTTGCCGCAATTGGGCGAGGTATCGACCCTTCGCTCGCACACGTCCACTTGCGCGAACAAATAATCGACGTCGGCGCCTTTGACCTTCGACGGGCTCACGATCGCGACCTTGCTGGTCAGGGGATGACCGCCGCCGATGCCGTCGATCTCGAGCTCGTGCCCTGAGCCCATGACCTGGATGAGCACGCGATCGCGCTCTCTCGGATCGGCGGGCAGGTCTGAAGCAAGGAAATAAGGCCCGCGCGACGTGCCGCCGCACATCAGGACGCAAGGGATGGCGCGTGTGGTCATGGTCGAAATTAGAGCACGGGCGGCGTCGCGACGGCTAGTCCGGCAGAAGCTCGAAGCGGACATTCAACGCCGCTGTTTCGCCTTGCTTCAGCACGCGCAAGCCCAAGGCCGGCCACTCCGCCTCGGGCGCATTCAACGCGGCCGTCGCATTCGTAACCGGCTCGGCGGCGAAGAAACTCGCGTCTTTAGGCGCATAGATCTGGAGCCGAGGCGCTTCGGAGATCATCGCAAGCCAAAGATCGTTCTCGGGCCATTCGATCCTCGCGCGCCCCGACCAACCGTCATAGCCGTTGTCGAGCTCCTCGCCGGCAAGGAGCCGGTGCTTGAGGCTGTAGCGGCCGCTGGGTTCATCGGCTCGAACGGGGAGCACATCTTGATCGGCGATCCAGACCCGCTCCACCTCGGCATCGAAAACGGTACGCGGCGTCACCGGAAAATACGGATGCAGGCCAAGGCCGCAAGGCATCTCGTCGTCAGACCGATTGGTGCATT
>DASQHF010000117.1:0-4748 GCA_035632215.1 Micropepsaceae bacterium
CGACCTCTCCCCCTCCGGGGGCGAGGGGAAATTCAGACTCGAATCCCCTCGCCCCCGGAGGGGGAGAGGGTTAGGGAGAGGGGGGAGATGTCGCAGCAACGCGCTCGCGAGCCATATGCGATTGCTCCCCCTTTCAGGGGGAGGGGAAATATAAATCCACGCCAGGCGCGCCGCGAACACCGCGATGGCCGCATACGCGACCCACGACAAGCGGACCCCGAGACTCAAACCTTCGGCGGAATCGACGAGACGGAAACCCAAGAGCGGCAGCGCCAGCACCGCGGCCATGCCGCCGGCACGCGCGGCGTCCATAAGCGCTGCTCGGCTGACCCGCATCCTAAACCTTCACCACCGAAGGCCGGCCCAGGAGCCCGCTCGGGCGCAAGATCAGCACCAGCACCAGGATCGCGAACACCGCGACATCCTTGTACGCGATGCTGAAATAACCCGACCACATCGCCTCGACGATGCCGATGAGCAATCCGCCCAGCATGGCGCCGGCGATTGAGCCGATGCCGCCGAGCACCGCCGCGGTGAAAGCTTTGATGCCGGCAATGAAGCCGATGTAGAAATCGATCACACCGTAATAGAGCATCACCAGCACGCCCGCGATCGCCGCCAGCCCCGCGCCGATGACGAAAGTGAGCGAGATTGTCTCGTCGATATCGACGCCCAACAGCGCCGCCATCGTCCGGTCCTCCTCGACCGCACGCATGCTCCGGCCCAAGTCCGTCGTGCGCACGAGGAAAGAAAGCCCCGCCATCAGCGCAAGCGTGAGTGCGACGATCAAAAGCTGAAGCACGCTCACCGTTACGGCACCCGAAGGATCAAGCGTGATCGCGCCGTTGACGACCGGCGCGAGCGGTTTGGCGCGTGCGCCTTGTGCGAGCTGCACGTAGTTCTCGAGGAAGATCGAGACGCCGATGGCGGAGATCAGCGGCGCCAGTCGCGGAGACGAACGCAACGGACGATAGGCTATGCGCTCGACGGTCCAGCCATAGGCGGCGGTGAAGCCGACGCTCAAAGCCAGCACCATGAGGATCGCCAATGGCACGAAGGTGATGCCAAGCGCCGAGAGGATGAGGAACCCGACCAGCCCGACGAAGGCGCCGATCATATAGATGTCGCCATGGGCGAAATTGATCATCCCCACGACGCCGTAGACCATGGTGTAGCCGATCGCGATCAATCCGTAGATCGCGCCGAGACTGATGCCATTGATGAGCTGCTGAAGAAAGTAGTCCATGACCTCGCGACTTTCGGGCCAAAGACCTATCGGCGCAATGGCCCAGAAGAAGAGGGCTCAACCCGGGGAGGAGGCCCTATAATTGTACCCTCGCGCAGTTGGCGCGCATCGATTCCGGGGAGTGCAAAATGTGGTCCAGAGACAACGACGTCGTCAGGGATGCGGCTTTGATGACGCCAAACGCTTACATGCAGTTGGTCGGCATCGTCCAGGCATTGGCCGTAGGCGTCCTGGTTCAGCAGGCGGCCGTGTTCGATCTGATCGAATCCGGTCGCGGCGATCTTCTGTCAGCCGAATTCTGGCTGGTCTTCTTCCAGGCAAGCGTCGCGTTCCAACTCATCGTCCTGGCCTGGCATGTCAACGTCCAGACGATCACCGCCTTTCAGCGCGTATTGGGCCTCGCGGATTCCTACATCCCGTTTTCCTTCATCTTCGCGGAATATTTCATGGTTACGAACTCGATCGCGGGCAAATTCCGGGAATGGGCCCTTGCGGTCGCTGTCTTCATGCTCATAGCTCTTGCCGCCTATCTTCATCTCTTTCTGAGGGCGCATCGGGATTTCAAGGAGAACGAGGCCGTTCTCGATCGCATCGGAAATTATCCCGCCATAATGTATGCGTTCTTTGGCGGTGGAGCGGCGTTCGCGTTTGGTGTCTATCTGGCGGACCCCTTGGATCAGGCCGTGCAAGCCCTGAGCGCCGGTGCGATCGATGTCGCGCTGCTCGTATTCACCTACGTTCACGTGCACCGGTTCTGGTTGCCCGTTGTCAGAACCGCAACGCTCAAGAAAGTCCCCTGGCGGTGATGACTATTCCGCCGCTGCCGTCCGCGTTCCGATCTCCCGCTGCGCCGCAGGCGTCATCGAGCGGTCGAGCAGGAACGTCATCGCCGCCGCGGCAAGCATCGGAAGCGCGCCGACGACGAAGATCACGTTCAGCGGCATGTGCGCCCCGATCAGCGCGCCCGCGATCAGCGGCCCGATGACCGCGCCCACACGCGCCGCGGCGAACGCGGCTCCCGCGCCCGTGCAGCGAACCGACGTCGGATAGACGATGCCGGAGATCGCGTTCAGCCCCGGCGCACCACCGAGCACGAGAATGCCCGATAACGCCGAGAGCACCATCGTCACGGCGATGCCCGCGTCGACGAAGCCGAGCGCCGCGACAGGAATCGCGCCCAACAGCATCGCGAGCGTCACCGCCGGAATGCCGCGCTTGTCGAGTAACCAGCCCATGATGAAGCCGTAAGCCGCGCCCATCTGGAACCACGCCGCCGTGCGCTGCGCTTGCTCGATCGTCATCTCTCCCGAATAGCTCGAGAACAGCGTCGTCATCCAGGCCGATAGATAGAAATGCGTCACGAACGAGAAACCGAGCGCGATCCAGAGGAAGATCGTCATCGCCGCGCGGCCCTCGGTGAAGAGAGATTTCACCGGCAGGCCTTTTTCCGCAGGCTCCGAGATGACGAAGCGCGTCTCGTCCGATAGCGCGATCGTGGGCTTGAGCTTGCGAACAAGCTCGAGGATCCGGGGCTCCGATCCGTCTTTGAGTACCAGATAACGCGCCGACTCCGGCAGGATGGCGATGAGCATTGCTCCGACCGCAATCGCGGCCACGCCGCCGACGATGAAGATCGCGCGCCAGCCATAGGCGGGCGTCAAATCGGCCGCGAGAAAGCCGCCGCCCGACGAGCCGAAGGTGTAACCGAGATAGAGCGTCGCGATCTTCAAGCCCCGGCGCTTCGACTTCGAGTAATCGGAGACGAGTGCCACCGCCATCGGGATCGCGCCGCCGATGCCGAGCGCAGCGAGGAAGCGCAGGCTCGCGAGCCCGATCAAATCGCGCGCCAGTGGAATGCATAAAGTCAGCGCGCCAAAGAAGAACACCGCGATCAGCATCGCATTGCGCCGGCCGATGCGGTCGCCGATCATGGAGAACCCGACCGAACCCAGCATCCAGCCGATGATGCTGATCGCGATCACCGGCGCCATCTTTTCGGGTGCGATGGCAAAGTCCTTGATGATCGCGGGCTGGGCGTAATTGAGCGCTTGGTTGTCGTAGCCGTCGACCAGCATGACGAGACAGCCGATGAGGAAGATCATGAGCCCGAAGGCACTCTTCCCCTGCGCCTCGATCACCTCACCGATATCGACAGTTTTGCCCATGGCCCGACGCTACACCGGCGCGTCGCGTTGCTCCACATCGGCATGCACTCGCGACGATCCCCCCTCTCCCGCTCGGGACGTCGCTCCGCTCCATCCCGCGCGACCTCTCCCCCTTCGGGGGCGAGGGGAATTAAGACTCGAATCCCCTCGCCCCCGTTAGGGGGAGAGGGCTAGGGAGAGGGGGGTGACAATGGCAGGCAACGATTGGGGAATGTTTGAATTGGCACTGATGTTTCAATAGCGTGTCGCAAAATCGAGGCCCCCATGATCATCGACTTCCACGTCCACGTCTTGCCGCCCGAAGACATGCCGGCCTTCACCGGCACGGGCTTTCACCGCAACATCCAAGCGCCGAAACAAGGCCGCGTGCCGACCACGATCGAGAATGCGCTCGAAGCGATGAAGATCGCGGGCGTCGATGCGACCGTGATCTCGAACCCGATCCATAATCTGCGCGACATGGATCCGGACCAGCAGCTCGCGCGCTGCCAGCGGCAGAATTACTTCAACGCCAAGCAGCAGGACAAATATCAGGGGCGCATCTACGGCATGGCCTCGACCGTCCCCTATGGCGGCGACAAATTCCTGCGCGAGTTCGAGCGTGCGGTGAAAGGAGACGGCCTCAAAGGCGCCTGGATCACCTCGAGCCTGAAAGGCAGCTATCCCGACGACGACGAGGCGCTCCCCTTTTTCCAGCTCGCGACCGAGCTCGACGTGCCCGTCGTCATCCATCCGCCCTCCGTCGGTTTCGGCGAGGAACGGATGAAGATCTATCGCCTCGCCTCCTCCATCGGCCGCCCGATGGACAATGCCTTGGCGCTCGCGCGCCTCATCGTGCGCGGCATCTTCGAGAAGTTCCCGACATTGAAGCTCGTCGGCACGCACTTAGGCGGCGGCATCTGCGAGATGATCGGCCGCATGGACTACGCGTACCGGCTTCAGGACGAAGCGTATTTCTTGGGCTCCTACGAGCCGATGCTGATCAAGCATCCGCCGAGCCATTACTTAAAGATGATGTATCTCGAATCGACTTGCTATCACCCGCCCGCTGCGCGTTGCGCCATCGATACGGTCGGCATCGACCATTTCGTCTTCGGCACCGACGCGCCGCCTCTCTTCGTGCTCAAGCAGGAAGGCGTCGACCTGATCGGCAAGCTCGGACTGTCGGCGGACGAGAAAGACAAAGTCTATTGCCGCAACGCAAAGCAGCTGCTGAAAATATAAACGCTACCGCTCCCCCCATCGTCTCGCCCGGACTTCGTCCGGGCTCGCCACTTCCCCCGTAAACGGGGGAAGAAAATTTTGGCGCGCGCCTTTCCTCCCCCGTTCTTACGGGG
>DASQHF010000118.1:0-2971 GCA_035632215.1 Micropepsaceae bacterium
GACGAACGGGGGATCTGTCCCCTAAATCCTTCCGTGCGCAAGCACAGCCAGCAGCAGCAGCGCGACGATGTTCGTGATCTTGATCATCGGATTGACCGCGGGACCCGCCGTGTCCTTGTAGGGATCGCCGACCGTATCGCCCGTCACCGCCGCCTTGTGCGCGGCCGAGCCCTTGCCGCCATAGTGCCCGTCCTCGATGTACTTCTTCGCGTTGTCCCAGGCGCCGCCACCCGACGTCATCGAGATGGCGACGAACAAGCCCGTGACGATGACACCCAAGAGCATCGCGCCCAAGGACGACAGCGCCGCCGAGGTCCCGGCGATCCAGCGGACGACCACGAACAACACGATCGGCGACAGCACGGGCAGCAAAGACGGCACGATCATCTCGCGGATCGCGGCGCGCGTCAGCATGTCGACGGCGCGGCCGTAATCGGGCTTCTGCGTGCGCTGCATGATGCCCGGCATTTCCCGGAACTGCCGGCGCACTTCTTCGACGACCGCGCTCGCCGCGCGCCCGACCGCCGTCATCGCGATGCCGCCGAAGAGATAGGGCAGCAGGCCGCCGATGAAGAGGCCGATCACGACCCAGGGATCGGTGAGCGAGAAGGTCGGAAGCTCGAGGCCCTTGAAGAAGGGGTAATTATCGCTATTGGCGACGAAATAGTTGATATCCTCCGTATACGCAGCAAAAAGCACGAGCGCGCCCAGTCCGGCCGAGCCGATGGCGTAACCCTTGGTCACCGCTTTGGTGGTGTTGCCCACCGCATCGAGCGCGTCCGTCGTCTTGCGGACGTCGCCCTCGAGCCCGGACATCTCGGCGATGCCGCCGGCGTTGTCGGTCACGGGCCCGAACGCATCGAGAGCAACGATCATGCCGGCCAAGGAGAGCATGGTCGTGACGGCGATCGCGATCCCAAACAGGCCCGCCATCAGATACGTGACCACAATGCCGATGCAGATGACGAGCGCGGGGAGCGCGGTCGCTTCCATCGACACCGCGAGGCCCTGGATCACGTTCGTGCCGTGACCCGTGACCGAGGCCTTCGCCACGGCCTGCACGGGACGGAAGGTCGTCCCCGTGTAGTACTCGGTGATCCAGACGATCAGGCCGGTGACGACCAGCCCGGCGAGGCCGCAGAAATAGAGGTCGAGGCCCTTGAAGCGCGCACCGCCCAGGATTGCGTATTGGGTATCGAGCCCGATGATCCAATAGGTGAGCGGGAGCAGCGCTAAGAGCGAGAGCACCCCGGTTGCGATCACGCCCTTATAAAGCGCGCCCATGATGCTGCCGCCGGATCCGAGGCGGACGAAGAAGGTGCCAATGATCGAGGTCAGGATACACGTGCCCGCGATGGTCAAGGGGAAGACCATCATCGCGATGCGTTCGTTGCCCGAGAAGAAGATCGAGGCAAGGACCATGGTCGCAACCGTCGTGACCGCATAGGTCTCGAACAAGTCCGCTGCCATGCCGGCGCAGTCGCCGACATTGTCGCCGACATTGTCGGCGATGGTGGCGGGATTGCGCGGATCGTCTTCCGGGATTCCCGCTTCGACTTTTCCGACCATGTCGCCGCCGACATCCGCGCCCTTGGTGAAGATGCCGCCACCCAAGCGCGCGAAGATCGAGATCAGCGAGGCGCCGAAACCGAGCGCGACAAGCGAGTCTACGACCGTGCGGCTCTCGGCCGGGTCGGTGACGGAAAGCCCGAGCACGCCGGTTAAGATCACGAAATAGCCGGCGACACCCAAGAGACCGAGGCCAACGACGAGGAGTCCCGTCACCGCGCCCGAACGGAACGCGACGGACAAGCCTTCCGCCACGCCCGATCGCGAGGCTTCCGCGGTGCGCACATTCGCGCGCACGGATACGTTCATCCCGATGTAGCCAGCCGCGCCGGAAAGCGTCGAGCCGATGAGGAAACCGACCGCGACTTGCCAGCCCAAGATAATGAAAGCGATCACCACGATGATCGCGCCGGCGATGGCGATGGTCGTATATTGGCGATTGAGATAGGCGGCCGCGCCTTCCTGAATGGCGGCGGCGATCTCCTGCATTTCCTTCGTCCCGGGACTGCGCGCCAAGAGCGAGCGCGTCAGCCATCCCCCGTAGAGGAGGGCGACGATGCCGCAGACAATGACGAGGGAAAGCTGAAGGCTCATGGGTCGGTCCTTATGCTGGAATTTAAAAGGGGAGCACGCGCGAAAGGTCCGGCGTTGCCATCCGCTCTTCCCCGCCCCTTAAGATAGAGGGCGGGCGAACATGCCAAAGTCGGCTTTCAGAGGCAACCGCGGGAATGGGCCTACGACTGCGGCTGAATCGCGGCGTATTGGATGGGTTCGAGCTTGAGCTCGGAGACGGTCCCCGGCGCGAGGATCTGGTTCATCCGGGCAAGCAGGCGCGCCTTGACCGCAGCGGTGTCGACGGCCTTGGGATCGCCGGGCTTGGTGATCGTCCCCTTGTTGAGTTCGCGCAAGAACGCGTCCCGCAAGAACGGCATTTTATCCCGGATAATGAGCGTCTTGTCCGCGCCGGCCGGGGTCAAGAGCACGGTGATGTAGGCATAGCTCTCAAGGCGCTGCTGAATGACGAGCGGTGCGAAGATCGCCGGAAGCTCGACGTCCACGAGGTCCGAAGGTTTCGTCTCCGCCGCCTCACCGGGCGAGGACAGCGCCACCAGCGCGCAAGCGAGGATCGCGCAGGCAAGCGTTCGCGGGCTGAACCGGGGCGTCATGACCCGAGAATGACGGATCGAAGCTAAGGCTTGGTTACCGGTGGGTGTAGCCGGGACGTCCAACCGCTACGGGCTGACCCTGGTCCATCAGCTGAACGCCCTGCCCCGCCTGCACCGTACCGATCTCGGTGAGGGAGACGCCCGTTTCGCGCGCCGCCGCTTCGACAGCCGGCCGCGCCGAGTGCGGCGCGGTGAACGCGACCTCGTAATGGTCGCCCGAGGTCACCGCGCGAACG
>DASQHF010000119.1:0-3175 GCA_035632215.1 Micropepsaceae bacterium
GAAGTTCATCCCGACAACATCGTGGCGCAGACCGAAAGCAGCATCGTTTACGGCATCGGCATGTCGTTGATGGAACGGATCACGGTGAAGGACGGCGTGGTGAAGCAGTCGAACTTCTTCGACTATCCGGTGCCGCGCATGAGCGACATCCCCGAGATGCACATCCAGCTTGTGCCGACCGACAATCCGCCGACCGGCGTGGGCCAGATGGCGACACCCTTGATGGCGCCCGCGATCGGAAACGCGGTGGCACAGCTCACCAAGGTTCGCCTGCGCGCATCGCCCATGACAACAGAGCGAGTAAAAAAAGCTCTGGGATAGATGACCGACCTACGCGATCCTGATTGCAGCTTTTTTGGCAAGCTTAGCAGCCAAGTGAAAACTATGGTCACGTCCGAACGAGGGACGGTTCGTATCTGCGATGAATGTGTAGAGCTTTGCTTATACATAATACGCGAAAGTAAACCGGCGCGGTTCACCGAACTTGCCGGTAGCTTTGTCCGTCGCAATCCCGAGGACTGACGAGCGCAGCGACTAAGCCACGCGCCATCACCTGTTCAGCAGCGGGATCGACTTCGCGTCCGGGGGCGGAGGCAGGCTCGAGACGAAGGCGAAGATGTCGGCCACTTGCTGATCGGGCATCGCGGATTCCACATAGGGCGGCATCTCGTTCACCGGATGGCGGAGCTGATTCAGGAACGCCGGATAGCCGATCCCCATATTGGCGATGCGCAAGCCGCCCGTGCGTCCGCCACCGCCCTGCCCCGCCGTGCCGTGGCAATAGGAGCAGCCGTTGGTCATGAAGAGCGCGCGGCCCTTGGCGGCGTCGCCTTTGGGATTATCCGCTGCGGTCGCCGGCGACATCAACAGCACGGCGACGAAGGTCGAGAGCGCAAGCATTCTCATCTCACACCCCCTCACCCGCGAGAGATGTCGCTGTGCTCCATCTCTCGCGACCTCTCCCCCTGCGGGGGCGAGGTAAGTCGAGCCTAGTCTCATCTCACCGCCCCTGCGTGACGACATCGACCAGCACCGGTTCGCCGCCTTTGACGATCGCTTTCGCGCGAACAAGTGCCGGTCCCAAATCCTTCGGATCGGTGATCGGCCCGATGCCGGCGACGCCCATGCCTTCCGCGATCTTGGCGTAATTGACGAAAGGATCGCGCAGCGTGGTGCCGATATAAGCGCGGTCGAGTCCGCGCATGTGGCGCGCCGCCATGCGCTGCACGTGCATGACTTCCTGGTGATAGCCGCGGTTGTTGTGCATCACATACATCAGCGGGATCTTGTGATGCGCGAGCGTCCACAACACGCCGTTCGTCATCAGGAGATCGCCGTCGCACTGGATCGCGACCGTGAAGCGGCCGTGCTTCTTGTTGGCAAGCGCCGCGCCGGCAGAGGCCGACGCGCAATAGCCGATGCCCATTCCGCCGCCGTCGCCGATGAAGTGGTAGGGCTTGTCCATGGTCCACAGCCGCTGCGGCCAGTAGCTCAAGGACGCCGTCGGGGACGGCATCGACCAGTCCTCGTCCTTGATCACATTCCAGACTTCGGCGGACAGCCGCGCGGTCGACACCGGACTCGCGTCCCAGCCGTAAGCGGCATCGGAACGTGCGCGCTCGAGATCGGTCTTGTGCATCTCAGCGAGCTTCTTGCCGCGGGCTTCGGCTAACGAGAGCTTGCCGCGATCCATGTGTTTCTTCACCGCTTCGATGAGAAGCGGCATGGTGGATTCGCCGTCGCCCGCGATGACGACGTCGGTGTCGGCGAAGCGCTGGAAATCCTGATAGTTCGACTTCGTATAGAGCTCACCGCTTCCCAAGGTGATGAGCTTCGCGCTCGCCTTGGTGATCGGCTTGGATGAGCGCTGCACCTGGTCGCGGTAGGAATTGATCGTGCCCCAATAGTCCGTCATCTCGAGCCCGAGCACGACATCTGCTTGGGAGAGATGCGCCCGCGCGCGGCTGCTCTGATTAAGCGGATGGCGCGTGGGGATATTCAGCCGCCCGCTCGTATCGATCACCGGACATTGCAGTGTCTCGGCCAACTCGACCAACAGCTTCATGCCTTCAGCTGTGCGCGTGTGACGATCGGCGATGAGGACGGGATTTTCCGCCGTCGCCAGGAGCCGCGCCGTTTCAACCACCGCGCCCGATTCGCCTTGCGGGAAGGAGATTTTGGGGAGCTTCGGAATGGAGAGCTTCTCGCCCGCGGGGATCGGATCTTCCTGAAGCGCGCCGTCCGCGACGAGGAGCACGGGCAGCATCGGCGGCGTCATCGCGATCTTGTAGGCGCGCACCGCGGACTCGGCGAAATGCTGAAGCGAGCCCGGATTGTCGTCCCATTTGGTGAAGTCGCGCACGACGGAAGCGGGATCCTGCGCGCTGTGATTCCACTCGATCCCGGGACGGCGCTGCTGCACGTCGCGTGCGTTCCCGATCACGAGATAGACCGGCACGCGATCGCACCAAGCGTTGTACATCGCCATGGTCGCGTGATGCAGGCCGACGGTACCGTGCGCGAAGACGAGGAGCGGCTTGCCTTCGACCTTGTAATAGCCGTGGCCCATCGCGACCGAGATTTCCTCGTGGGAGCAGGTGAGAAATTCCGGATCCTTGTTGCCGCCGTAATTGATCAGCGACTCGTGCAAGCCGCGGAAGCTCGAGGCGGGATTGGCCGCCATGTATTCGAAGCCGAGGCTCTTGATGCAGTCGATCATGAAGTCGCTGCCGCTCTTGCCCTCGGTGAGCACCTCGAGCGCGGGAGGCGGCGCGGTCTCGGCGGCCCTATTGGGCAGGGGCACGGGCGCCTGCGCGGGTCTCGGCTGCGCGACTGCGTTCAACGGCGTCGCCAGCGCGGCCGCGCCTGCCAGGCCCGCGCCCTTCAGGAACTTCCGGCGCTTCAAATTCGGAACATCCGACATTTCCCGCTCCCGCATCGGTTCGAATACCCAAAGATTAGTGGCCTTGGGCAACGCTGTCGATTGAGGCGGCGATCCCCCCTCCGCCTCGCCGGAAGACGCGTTTGCGGCTATACTTGTGGGAACAAAAGCGTTTCCGCCTTCGCCATTTGCCCATCACCCTAGGGAGGGGAACGATGTCGCGAAAATTCCTACGCTCCGTACCGTTTCTTGGGCTCTTTGCCGCCGCCCTGACCTGGATGGCGCCGTCCGTGC
>DASQHF010000120.1:0-4009 GCA_035632215.1 Micropepsaceae bacterium
TCGCGTCAGGCGCTTCTCAACACCGGCGTGTTCGGGGGAATATCGGTTCGACCTGCCGATCGCCTCTCGCCCGATGGAAGCATCGCGATCGAATTCGATGTGCAGGAGCGTCCGCTGCATGCGGTCAAGCTCGAGGGCGCCTACTCGACCGATTTGGGTGTCATGCTGTCGGCGGGCTGGTCGGATCGAAATCTGTTCGGTAACGCAGAACAATTGAATCTCTCGGCCGCAGGTACCGGGCTCTGGGGCAATGCGACCAAGGGCCTCGGCTACCGGCTCGCGGCGCAATTCGTGAAGCCGGCGTTCCTTGCTCCCACGCAAACCTTTCAATTCGATCTGATTGGGCTGAAACAGGATCTGAAGGCTTACAATCAGACATTGGAAAGCTTTGGCGGTAGCCTCAGCCGGACTTTCTCCACGTTGTGGAAAGCATCGGGCGGGCTCACCTTCATGCACGATGATGTGAGCCAAAAGAGCGTGAACCGCACCTATGAGCTCGTGTCGGTGCCGCTCACGCTGGGTTACGACAGCACCGGGTTGACGGATCCGCTGCTCGATCCGACGCACGGTGCGCGCGCTTCGCTCGCCGTGACTCCGACGCAAGCTTTCGGTGCGAGGACCTTATTCTTCACTATCCTGCAAGCGAGCGCGTCCGGGTACCTCGATCTTTTCGGCAACGGCCGCTCGGTCGTCGCCGGACGCGGGCTCGTCGGAAGCGCGCTCGGCGCGTCGAATTTTGATCTGCCGCCCGATCAGCGGCTTTACGCCGGAGGCAGCACGACGGTGAGAGGCTATCGCTTCCAGTCCATTGGTCCGTTATTTCCGGACGGCGATCCCATCGGCGGGACCGCGATCGATGCGGGCTCGCTCGAGTTCCGCCAGCGCCTTTTCGAAAGCTGGGGCCTAGCCGGTTTCCTCGACGCCGGCCAGGACAGCGATCAAGGCGTTCCGTTCACGGGTACACTCCATTTCGGCACCGGCGGCGGCGTGCGCTACTACACGACGATCGGCGCTATCCGCGCCGACGTCGCGTTCCCCTTGAACCCGGTCAGGCAAGGGGATTCATTCGAGCTCTATATCGGCTTGGGACAGGCGTTCTAATGCGACGCTTTTTGAAATGGTCCGTTGTTGCAGCGGCGTCCCTTGCCGTTGTCGCCCTTCTTTTGTTTGCGTTCGCAAATACGCAAGCGGGGCAGAACGTAGCGGCTTCGCTCGTGTCGCCACTGACCGGAGGGAAAGTCTCGATCAAAGGCTTGAGCGGTAGGTTTCCATCCCGCTTGCGCGCGCGAGAAGTCGTGCTCAGCGATGATACTGGACCATGGCTTGTCATTGATGATGCCGCGGTGGAAGGCTCGGTTTTCAGTCTCATTGCCAACCACGTCGACTTCACCAAGGCCACTGCAGCGCGCGTGCAAGTCCTCAAGATCCCTCAGAGCAAGAACGAGAGTTCGTCGCTCAAGATCGATATCGGGGTACTTGATGTGCCTGAGCTCGAGACCGCGCCAGAGCTTTCGTCCCAAGCCATGCGGTTCTCGGCACATGGCGCGCTGCACATGCAGTCGATCCGCGATCTGGCAGCTTATCTTTCGCTGACGCGGGTCGACGGGTCCGGAACTTATCGTGCCAATGGCACGATTGCGGGCGGCATTCTGAACGGCACCATTTCCGTTGATGAAGCCCCGAACGGCTTCATCACCGGCCTCCTTCGTTTGAACGACATCGGCGCGATCAAGGCCGAGATCCGCGGTGAGGGCCCGCCGGAAGCAAACTCCGTCAGGTTCGTGGTGGATGCGGGCGCGCTGCATGCTGCGGGACTCGGCACGGTTAACTTAAGAGAGCAAAATCTCGACCTCGATTTTTCGGCCTCCGCACCCGCGATGGACCTGCGCCAGGATTTGTCGTGGCAGTCGGCTTCCGCCGAAGGCCACGCGCATGGAAAGTTCGACGCGCTCGCCCTCGACATGCGCCTTGCGCTCGCAGGGCTGAAGGCCAACGGCGTCTCCGCCACGACGATCACCGGCACGGCTACAGGGACGACGGGCGAAGCCGATTTCACCGCCGATGCCTCAGGTCTCGAGATCTCCGGTCTCGATCCGAAGTTCTTCGCCGGCGCGCCCGTGTCGCTCCGCGCCCATGCGGATTTGCGGACGAAGGAACGCCCCCTCGCCTTCACGCTGACGCATCCGCTGTTGAATGCAACGGGCACGGCGAGCTTGGATGGCGCGCGAAGTTTGAGCGCGAACGTCACGCTCCCGAGGCTCCAACCCTATGGCGCGATTGCGGGGATCGATGTCGCCGGGCGCGCGAGTTTTGCGGCGCAGATTTCCGTTTCTGGCACGGCACATATCGCGCTCGACGGCACGCTCGCGATATCCGGCGGCGATCCGGTATTAGCGGCGATCGTCGGGCAAAATGCCCCCTTCACCTTCGCCGCCGACCTCGATCAAGGCGACCTCCGCAGTGTCCGCGCTCGGCTCAAAGGACCGAAGGCCGAAGCGAGCGTTAACGGTGCGATCGCCGGCAGAGTGATCGATCTCGCCGCAACGGGCACGGTGTCGGACGCGTCCATTGTCGTGCGCGATCTCAAAGGCGCGGTGTCCTTCAACGCAACCGCGAAAGGGCCTTTCCGCACGGCCAAACTGGATGCGACCGTCAAGGGCATGGTGGGGACCAACGATTTCGCACCTCAATCCGTCAGCCTCTCGCTGCAAGCGAGCGGCCTGTCCAAACCCGCCTCAGGTACGTTCAAAGGCGAAAGCGCATACCGCTACGCGCCTGTCCTCGTCTCGGGTTCGTTTGGCTGGAACGAGCGCGGCCTTCATCTCGCTATCGAGAGCGGCCAGTGGAAAAGCGTAACGCTGGCTGGCGCGATCGATGTTCCCCCAGGGGTACCCTTCACGGCGACCATGATGGTTCACATAGCCGACCTCGCCGATGCTACGCCGTTTGTTGGAACTCCGATCTCGGGCGCCCTCGACGGTAAGCTCCAATGGCAGCGGCAGCGAGGGGAAGCCATTCTCGCTGTTGATGCGACCGCCCACGATATCCGGATGCAAGATGCACGCATCGGGACTCTCGCGATCGCAGGCAACATGCTGGACCCGCTGGCGAGCCGGCGCCTTGCTCTGAAGTTAGCGGGGTCCGGAATTTCGGCGAGCCGCTTTTCGGGCTCGGCGACTGCCGATATGGAAGGCTCCCTTGATGCGCTCGCGATCAAGACCGTCGGCGAACTGAAAGATCAGGACGGGCACGCCATCAAGCTCGATGCGGCAGGCACTTTGCGCTCGAAAAACGGAGAGGTGACGCTCGCTTCGCTTCAAGCCGATTATCGTGACATCAAGGCGAGTCTCTTGCGGCCGGCAACCGTGCGCTTCCGCGACGGGATCGCAGTTGATCGCATCGCGCTCAAATCCGGCGATGCGGAGCTTGATATATCCGGCCGGTTAACGCCCGCACTCGAAGCGGATCTGACGCTTCAAAATATCAGCGCCCAGGCGTTGAAGCCCTATATCTCGAATCTCTCGCAGGGCACGCTCTCGGGCCACGCGCAGCTGAAAGGAACGCTCGAAGCTCCGCAAGGATCAGCCTCTTTTGACGGCCGCAACCTGCGCCTTGTCGGCCTTCCCCCAAGCCTTCCGGACGGGACACTCGACGCGCGCGCCGACTTCAAGGGCGGGACCGCCCAGCTGGATGCATCGCTTGCTTTCGGTCCCTCAAAGCTCACGATCACGGGTGAGGCGCCGATCGCTTCAAGCGAGCGGTTCAATATCCATGCAGCCGGTACCACGGATCTTGCGGTCTTGAACGCGGAATTCAGCGCCGAAGGCCGCCGTGCGATCGGACACGCAAGCCTAGATGCCTCGATCAGCGGCACCAGAGATTCGCCGAGCATAACGGGCACTTTGAAACTCGCGAATGCCGAATTTCAGGACTATCCGCGCGGATTGCGCATCACCGCCATCGCCGCTGATGGAGAATTCAAAGGCAAGACCCTCGAGATCGCCCAATT